>NZ_CAXAQH010000060.1:0-8281 GCF_963970905.1 Pseudomonas sp. EL_65y_Pfl2_R96
ACCCGCTCCATTTTCAAACTCAGGAAGAAGCGCTCCATCACTGAGTTGTCCCAGCAATTACCTTTACGGCTCATGCTTTGCTGCATTTCATTTCTTGCCAACAGCGCTCTGTAGCTTGCGCTCGCGTGATTTCAAGCGTAGGTGGTGCGCCGATTAGGCTACCTAATATTGACGCGATTAATTCATGGTCGCTGTCTGCGGTGGGCGCCATGGTCAGTTGTTCAGCCACGCTGTTTTCTGGGTGGATTGCGCACTGCGCCGAACATTCCAATCAGCAGATTCGCGAGGCCTCTTTGCTCCTCTTTTCTGACTCGGCGGTGAAGGGGGCCCAAGGCCAGTGTGGGCTGCTGGCCCCCAAAATGCCTTGTTTCACCTGGTCGCTTAAGCCCGATAACTGGCGGATCCGCTCCGCGACACCCTTTATGGCCTTTAAGACGGCATGGAAGTAGAACACACGAAAGGCCTTGCAGGCCTGCTACCGAGGCCACTCAGTCAGTTCGCTGGCCGAGTGGCTTTTTTATTTTCAGAGGCAGGAGGTCCACCATGCTCAAAAATGGCGTCTGCTAGTCTGCTAACGTGTCCTACACTTCTTCAGGATCAGGCTTTGCCGTCCGGCTATCAACGCCTTGGTCAAAACATAATGAAAGGAGTCATCATGAAAGACAACGAGCATCGCCCACTGGAAGCAAAAGAAGTGGTGATTCAGGTCCCCAAAGGAACCGCCGATAATGTTCGAATTGTAGAAACAGACTCTACACTAGGTAGCGAAATCACAGTACGAGTAAGCAAGAAGCGTGTTGCAAGCAAGATGGCGGTGGTAGGAGTGATCGTTAAGTAGTCAGCTAAAAAGCAGCGGCGAGTAGGTCATTTGCTCGTCGTTGCTCCAATTCACTCGCGCAATGGATTTGCCGGAGAATTTATGCCAACAACCGAACTACCTTTGCTCCGTGCCGATGCACAACTGAGAATTGTCGATCAGGCACTTGAGATTGAAATAGAAGATACGGTGTTTACCCTTTCTGGCGCCCCGCCAACCCGTCTGCGACAGGCAATCGCTTCGCTTAATGGACTTACCGACATCGAAACCGCAGGCAAACAAAGTGGATTGGCGATCGACTCCCTGCACGCAATTGTGACGCAAATGACTAATCTGGGTGCACTGCACAAAATGGCTGCACCCGTTGACACCACACTCAGCCCGCAGGCATTTGCTAGCTTATGCCGCCGCTTATATTCCCATTGGAAACTGCGCCTATTTTCCCATCCATTGTGGATCGGTTTGACCGATGGCAGCCTGCCCCGTCCAGTATTTATTGGTTGGGTAATTGAATCCTGGTTCTTTATTGAAAACGTCATGGACAGACTGCCCATGGCGATTGCACACACTGAAAGCCGCGCAATTCGTTCCATTTTCGCCCAACATTTTTCCGAAGAATGGGATCACTTCAAGTTTTTCGAGCTCTCGCTGGATGCACTGGACGTTGGGCCTGAGTTGCGGGCGCAACTTCAACCCTTGCCATCTACCCGTGCCATTCAGAACTTAATGCGTGCGGCGGCACGTCGTGATTGTTTGCGTTATGTCACCTGCTCAGGCTTTCTGGAGTCCACCGGACGCGACCGTGACACTGCACGCATGTTCTTTGACCTAGTCGGCCAGTTCTACGACAACGACCATCGTCAGGCAGTAAAACCGATGGCCGATCACGTCTCGCTAGACGAAGACTACGGTCATGGCGATTTCGTTGAAAAGGTGGTCACGCAAACCGGGGCAATTCCGCTAGAGCGTGCGCTGGCCGCTCTGCGCGACGCCTATGCGCTAGTAGAAACGCTAGAGATGTGGTCAGACGATATCCTCAAGTTTTATCAAACTGCTAATGCCTTCCCGCTGAGGGCATTACGAACTTACAGGGGAATGCAGTGAGTACACTTGCCAATCGCCGCTACCTTTTGTCGCCAATTTGCCGAATACAGTCTTCTGAGCGCAGCGTAATAGTCACCTGCAATGAAGAAGAGATTCTGATTGATACCAGCTTCCAGCCGCAAATCTCAGAATTGCTCACGGCATTGCGTACATCAAACTGCCCCGCAGATTTTCTGGTCAAGCAGGGCATTACACAAATTAATATGCTGGATCCGGCGCTGCAGGCCCTATTGGAGTCGGACTTACTTCTGGATGTTGACCGCGCATGTGAGGCAACCTGTCGCCACGAGCTGAATGACGCTTTGCAGGCAGAAGCCCGCTTCTGGGCCAAGCCTATCTTCGAGCAGCCGTTCTGGGAGCAATTGCTGTCCGGACAGTGTTCGCCATCGCAAATTTTGGGTTGGGGGGTCGAGTTCTATCATTTTGTCGATGCGGCCAACGACTACATGCCTCTGGGGGTGTCACATACCCGAGAGCTGCGACAGTTGCGTGGCCCGATTGCCAGCCATTACATCGAAGAGATGAACCACGGCAAAATCTTTTTGGAGGGTTTAGCACGCTGCGGCCTTCAGCACGAATCGGTATTGGTTGCCCCACCCTTGCCCCATACCCGTGCGCTCATCAACCAGCTGATCGAATACGCTTACGAGGGGGAACTGGCGTACACCTCTAGCTTTGCAATCATGCAGTCGGGACTCACCCAGCCGTCCATAGCCGTGCTTGACGAGTTCTACGGGCGACTCAAAGCTTATTATCCTTATGCGGCAGGCTTATTTGACGCCTTTCACCGCCATGCCAGCCTAGACGTAGAGCTGGGTCATGAAAAAACTGTATTCATGCGCTTATGCTTGGAAGGGCCACTGCTGGCACCGGTGCAAATCCGTAGGGCGAGTACGGTCATGCGCAGCCTGGCCGAATCGTTCATGTTGTTCTTCGATGGTATTAACAAGTATTACGGCACCACCGAAGGTTTTACACCGCGCCGCGCCTTGCAATTGGAGGGCTTGGTATGAGCCATGCCAGCAAGGCGGAGCAGGCATTACTGGCACGCTACTGCAATACCCTGCATAGCGGATGCGTCTGGTCCAGCGGCGACAACCCACTGGCAGGCGGCAGCGGCCACGATAGTTGGCGCATGGAGCCGTTTCCTGTCGTGTTCGAACGCGGGCGAGGTGTTTACAAGTGGGACACCAGCGGTAAACGTTACCTCGACCTGTGGATGGGGCACGGTGCCTTGATGTTTGGCAACGCACACCCAGCAGTGGTAGCCGCAGTCGCCAAGCAGATAGCACAAGGGCAGCATCTGGGGGGGGTACACCACTTACACTTTGCCTGGGCCGAACGTATCCGACACTATTTTCCGTCCTGCGAACAACTGCGCTTTACTGCCTCCGGCTCAGAGGCCGCCCAACTGGCGCTGAGAATCGCTAGAGTCAGCACTGGTCGGGGGCGGATTGTACGGGTTGACGGCCACTTCCACGGCTGGTTCGATGACTGCCTAGCACATATGCTGCCAGCAGCCAGCGCCGGGTTTAATCCCGGCGTGGAAGACCACGTTGGTATTGTGCCTCCCATGGACATCTCTGCTGTAGAAAAAGAGTTGGCAGAATACGACGTCGCGGCATTGATCCTGGAGCCAGGAGGAGGCAGCTCAGGCACGCTAGCTTGGACTGCCGAGTATTTGGCTACGCTACGCCAATTGTGCGATCGCTACGGCACACTGTTGATCTTTGATGAGGTTATCAGTGGTTTTCGCTATCACTTGGGTGGAGTTCAGGCAATGAGCAATGTCTACCCAGACCTGACCTTGCTGGCAAAAATATCCGCAGGCGGTATGCCAGGCGCGCTGGTTGGGGGTTCTACCGAGCTAATGTCTGTGTTTGCCAACCACCATATCACCCATAGCGGCACGTTCAATGGCTGTCCTATAACGGCAGCGGCAGCACTGGCAACGCTAGAACTGATCGGGGAGGGCGAACCAATAACGCTGGCAAACCGCACTGCTGGCGTTTTGGCAGACGCCATCAACGCCGCAGCAGAGTCTGTCGGCGTGGACGTCATGGCCTATGCGCAAAGCTCGATTTTCCACCTGGTGATAGGCGCACGCGCACAGGGAGTGGCTGTAGCGCCAGGGGTAGAAGCAGTGCGCCTTGCTGCACAGCACGCACCACTGCACAGGCTATTGCGTATGGCGCTAATGCTGGAAGGCGTGGACTGCCATGCCAGCCACGGTTGGTTGTCGGCGTTGCACGAGCAGTCGCACATAGACGAGGCCGCCAGCGCATTCTGTCGCGCCTTCGAGCAGTTGCGCTACATACCAGTGTTCGAGCCGTCTTTCTGACACGACGCAAAGTCATAGCATTGCTTGGTGTGCCGTAGCGAGCGCACGCCCGGCAGTCTCACTCTTCTAGCCGGGGGCCTAAGACCCGCCCGCTAGTGTCACACCTGAGAGAGGGCTACCCATGAGTGAACGTATACTTGCCGAACTCGTCAACGGCACCTTATCCCGCCCACAACGGCAATGGCTGCATGCCACTCACAACCCGGCAGGCGGGGCGGTACTAGGGTTGCTACCGGTTGCCGACGCTAACCGTGTCGCCGAAGCAGTTGCCGCTGCCCGTACCGCCTTCGACGATGGTCGATGGAGCAGGCTACCTGCAATTAACCGGGCCGATTTGCTGCTTGATCTGGCAGATCAACTGGAAGCAAATCTTGACGCTCTGGCTCGTGCCGAAACAGCCGATACGGGCATGTTACTCAGTATGACTTCGCAAGGACATTTGCCACGCGCTATCGCGCATTGCCGTTACTTTGCTGCAGAATGCCAACGCCAAGGCGGTGAGTGCTTTGCAATGGACAATGCCTACTGGCAAATCGTGCAGCGCGAGCCGTTGGGGGTCGTTGCCATTTTGGCTCCTTGGAGCGCGCCGCTGGCAGTGGCCACCATTAACTTGGCGGCAGCGCTGGCCGTCGGCAATACTGTGGTACTAAAAAGCTCAGAGCGTGCACCACTGACCTTGTCGCTGATGGCCGAGTTGATTGCCGCACTTGATTTTCCGCCCGGCGTGGTCAATATCATCCACGGCCCCGCCGACCCAACCGGAAAAGCATTGGTGCGCAATCCGCAACTTGACGGACTGTGTTTCGTCGGTGGCACTGATACTGCGAGAGACATCGCCGCCCAACCCGTCAGCGCATTTCGGCGCACCTTGTACGAGCTGGGAGGCAAGTCCCCAACCATCGTGCTGGCCGATGCCGACATTGATGCGGCAGTTGACGGTGCCATGTTGGCTGCTTTTGCCAGCAATGGCGAGGTATGCACTGCAGGCTCCCGCCTGTTGCTGCAGGAAGACATACAGGCCGCCTTTCTTGAGCGCTTTTTGGCACGCGTACGCAATTTACAGGTTGGTGACCCTTGTCACCCGCTCAGCGAGCTCGGCCCGATGATAGACGTGGCTCATTTGGAATCTATCGAACGTCATATTGCCCTCTCGCAGCAAGAAGGAGGCACGTTGCTATGCGGCGGCCAACGTATTCCTGAACTGGACGGCCCGTATCTTAGCCCTGCGGTACTTAGTAACATCGCCCCAGAGATGAGTCTGTTCCAACAGGAAGTCTTCGGCCCAGTCGTGGCAGTTACCTCGTTCAGCTCACCAGAGCAAGCCGTAGTGATGGCCAACGCAAGCGACTATGGTTTGGCAGCAACTGTATGGTGCGCCGATGCGGCTAACGGTCTGCGCTTAGCGCGCCAGTTGCGCTGCGGTGTCGTGGCGGTTAACAGTCCAGTAATACGCGATATGCGGGTACCCTTTGGCGGTCGCGGTGCCAGTGGCCTTGGCCGCGTTGGCGGGCGCTGGAGCCTAGAACAATACAGCGAACTGAAAACTGTCAGCGTGCCATTGGAAGGTTACATCCTGCCGCGTCTGGGCTTGAGGGGGAAGGAATGAGCATACAACTCAGAATGGATATCCGCCTCTCACCCGCTAAACTCCCAGCCTTGCCCCGAAGAAATCGCCTTGGTGCAATACGCTGTGGGCACAAGGCGTGCCCAGCAGCAACGACCGTTTACTACGCACAAGCACAAGCACAAGCTCAAGGTGTAGTGCCAAGCTCCTCGCCTACTGACCGCACTAGATCCTGAGCCAAGACCAGCATCTCGGCAGCGTTACGATCCGGTGGAAACACCGGATAACACAGCCTCACGATGTGGCCATCATGCACCAGCCAGCTCATGCGTTTGAGTAGCGTCTGCCCGGCGACCTCCAGCGTCGGCATGGACAAGGCGCACGTGAGCTGCAGCTGTTCGTCGCTAAGAATGGGGAATGGTAGCATTAGGCGGGCTACAAGCTCCTGTTGATATGCGCTGCTCTGGGTAGAAAGGCCATAAATGCGGTAGCCCAACACAGAAAACGCCTCAGCCAAGGCCTTGTATCCCATGGTCTGTGGTGTGCAGCCGCGCGCACCAGCAATTTCATTCCAATTGTCTACCAGTGCCGGACGCCCCGGCTGGCCTGTACGTGGATAGATAAATATCACACTGCCGCCAGGCAATGTAGACAAGTCCACCTGACTACCATCGGTAGCAGGTAAGACAAGCTGCGGCAATGCACACCCGAGCAAGTGGTCTGCGCCCCCATCGTCCTCTGGCACCGGCAAGTTATCAGGTAGGGCATTGAGATTATTTATTGTCGTCATGCGATCTCCCTCCGTTGTTTCTAACATTATGAACAGAAGATTCAGGTTGTCATTACAGCTTGTCAAAGTGGTGAAGCTTGGTCTTTGTAGACATCGTAAAGCTTGCGGCTTCCTGAATGATGCCCATGGCATACAGCTGAGCAAAACCGGCGTAGCCGTCAGCCTGCAAGATCCCGCTGAAGTTCTTGAGATGAGCGCGGGGATGTTGCCCTTTGCGATTCGGCGAGTATCAGCCGGTGATATTCGAGAAGAGCGGGGCGTTTGAGTTAGGCGAAGGCAGAAAAAAGCCCGCTATCGCTGAACAGGATAGCGGGCTGGTTCAACGCTTTTGCGGTGGAGTCCTTACGATTGCCAGTTCGTTTTCGACTACGGTATCGACGCCATCGCCACGGCCGAAGACGTAGGTATCGTTACCCTGTTGTCCGTCCAGATAGTCGTTCCCCGCACCGCCCACCATCCGGTCGTTACCGGCGCCGCCGCTGAGGGTGTCATTGCCCGCGCCACCGCTGCCGCGATTGCCGATCAACACGTTGTCCTGGCCGTTGCCCTGGGCATCGATGTCCTCATTCCACAGCTTCAACGGTCCCAGTGTGTAATCACGTAACCGCTGGCCTCGTTGTACACCGCGCCGGTGATGGTCACCACATGGTTGACCGCACCGTTGCCGACGTAGGCCGGATCATTCCACAGCTGCCCGGCATTCACCGCCAGGATGACGCCGCGACCACTGCGCACCAGGTTGGCCACGCCTTGCTCGTTGTAGCCGGCGAGCAAGGCGTTACGGATGCCGAAACTGTCGAGCAGCGCCTGCTGCTGAACGAAGTTCGAACCGCCGCGCTCATAGGCCGGGCGGGTGGGATCGGTGACCGCCCCCTTATTGTCTATCGTCACCTCGATCACGTTTTTTTCGCTGGTCGGCCGGTCGGCCTGTGTCAGAAGGTTGGCAATCGCGGTCAGGGTGCAGGTGCCCTGGAAATCCGCCACTGCATTGCCTTGGGAGTAGTCCAGTTCGTTGGCCTTCGGGTAGCCGTACACCAGAATCGCCTGGTCATCGACCAGACCTTTTTCGGCTTTGCCGAAATCCAGCAGGATCAGGTTTTCGGCGTTATCGGCCAGGGTGTAGATGCCTTCTGCCTTGCCTTCTGCCTTGCCTTCTGCTGATTTACGAGTTAGAGGGGTACATCACAAATTTTGCCCAATCCGTCATGAGTAAGCGCCTTTTATCAAGAAAGTCCGAACGAGAATACGCTCCCTCGGTCTGATCACGTTCGTCATGCGCCAGCGCCATTTCACAGACCTCACGCGGATAGTGAGTACATTCCCCCGCCCAGTCACGAAATGAAGAGCGAAAACCGTGCCGAGTGATGTGTTCGTATTTCATGCCGTGTAGGAGCGTTCGCACGGCGTTTGCGTGCATAACCCCTGTCTTACCCTGGCCAGGGAATAGAAAGGCGCTTCCTTCCTCTCGCGGAATACTCTTCACCAGCTTTACGACTTCCTCAGCAAGAGGAATTACGAAAGCTACTCGCATCTTCATTTGCAGTGGTCTAATTTCCCCGGACACCTCGATAGGTGGAGAATGCATCTATCGAGGATTTTTTCATGACTGGCAAACGCAGAACATTCGACGACAGCTTCAAACTGCAAGTGGTAAAGATGATCAAG
>NZ_CAXAQH010000061.1:0-7859 GCF_963970905.1 Pseudomonas sp. EL_65y_Pfl2_R96
CCATTGCTGTTCGAAGGACAACGACCGAACGAAAGCTGCCGGTAGTGAAAGTCCACTATCGACTCATACTGTTTTAAACCGCTGATCTTGAACTGCTCGGCGGTGTTTTCACACAGCCTGGGTCGGTTTCAGCCGGTCGTGGCAGGCAGCAACCGGCCACAAGCTGCCGTTCGTGACCGGCAGCATTTGTAGGGACGAGTTATTGTGAAAAATAGCTATTTGGTGATAGGCAAATTACCTATTGGAGTCACGAGCGATTTCATTGCCAGCAGTATCAAAAACAACGCCGTTGACCTGTTTCATTAACCTCCCTTGTTCTATAAGCAAGTTAATCGCTTTGCTGACTCGCACCGGCTTGGTTTCGAGCTGATTTGCTACATCAACATGGATTCTCGGCGTCCAAGGCTGGACAGGAAGCCTTTCCAGGACAGAAAGCAAAAAAACCTCGCTCTCTTGGTAAGCTGTTGCCTCTACTTTCACCGGACGTTGAATTTCACGCCTGCCATCCGATAGCTGACCGTCGACGTTCCAGTTGCGCCGTACAGCATCAATCACCTTCAGCATTATACTTTCGCTTATTTTTACGGATTTCTGACGGCCAGGAACCAAACTAATACAACTCCAGCACTCATCCATAAAGGTATCGCTAAGAACAGATAAATCCATCGAAATTAGATTTCGATGTTCAAAAGAAAATGTCCCAAGCGCTCTTGACGCAGCAACGTAAGCTAATGGGCCTCGCCAGGCTGATATGACTCCCGTATGAGAGCCACGCTTTCTCTGTCCTCTTATTATCGCCAGTTCAGCGCTCCTCATTAGCACGGCAGCGACGGGCCAAGCATTAAGTGGGAAAATTTCTGAGTAGACTGACTGGTAGGCTTCAGGGGTTCGAATCGACTTTTGCTTTAACTTGGATGCGCTGACGGGATTTTTTAAGAGTAGAGCTACAGATCCAGCAGCCATAAGGAGAGGAGAAACTATTCGCCCCTCAGGCTTACCTTCATTTTTATAGAAATTGGTTCGACGTTCATAGAACCAATCATGCTGAAGCAAGATCTCTTCAATGCTACGTTGAATCCTTTCTGTTGCATGAAGGGCCGCGGGCTCAACGGCACTTTGATTATTGGTAGCCCGAATTACTTGGTCACGAACATTCTCATCTTGAGACACAATTACTTTTACCAAAAGTGTTCTTGCGTCACCTATTAAATCTGCTGCTGACGAAAAGTGCTTATAGATTGACTCTGTGGTCTGAAGGCCGTTTACGATCTGAATATCGCGCAACTTTAGGGTTTTCCCCACAAGAGAAGCGCTTGTTGCGAGAATCGTAACACCGTTGTTTAACCACCAAAAATTAGGACCACAGCTATCATCCAAGGTATTCCTTATGTCAGCATTTACAAGGTTTTTCCCCAAATATGCTCTTACATTAGAATCAAAGAGATATCGTCGCAGATTTTTGTTCTCATCTTGAACAAAGGCACTGTAATCTCTCAATTTGGCGAGAACTACATACCCTTCCTGGCCAGCAGTTAAACATTCTTGCACGGGTAGATCTAATGCGAAGCTTCGCACTTGTCGATAGCGTTCAACCAACTCAGCTGCACCCAGCGCGTTGAATATACACTCTGATGCACTGAAATAAGAATTTAACAAATTAATGAGCTGCTGCGCCCTCGCCTTTATACTCGTACCAAGTAAATCGGTATTTCCTCGGGATGCATATACAATTTCAAACGAAATTGTAGGCCTATGGAGGGATAAGTGTTTAAATGCGGAAATAAATAAATCGCGACATTGCTTTATTTTTGCTGAGTATTTTCCAGACAGTTCTGAATTTGACAAGGAAAGATCAAAAATATCTTGGGCTGTTGCGAGAAGCGAGTCCAGCGGCCCTTGCTGGAAAGTCTCGTGATGCTTGCACGTTATAATAAAAACCTTTATCTCTGCTCCGGTTCTTGGCCAAGAAAAATCTGTGGCATCGGTTAGCAAGCGTCCATTTATAAGTACGTAAAAACCATCAATTCCACCATCCAACGAGCCGTCAGTCCACCCAAAGTCCATTTCTTCAGTTGAAAGATCGAAGCTCTTGAGTATTTGTTCTAAAGCAAATCGCTCAAAGATATCACCAATATCGCCCGGCGTTACTCTCTGCATCTGCTGTAATAAAGAGTCCACAAGAATGGTGTCGTTTTTAGCCATGGTCAAAATTCTCGACTGTAATTAAATTAGCCTTTTTGATCTGGAAGCGTAGTCCGAAAACAGTCCCCATCATGATCTGGATTGTGTCAAAGGGAAGGTGCACTGTATCGCGAATGTGAAGGCGTTGAAATCAAATTGCCATCGTCGAATTTTTAGGCTGGAACGCTCTACTGTAAGCGTCCGCTTTTGGCTGTGGATTCAACCGGTCGACGCAACAGATTGGCTAAATCGTTCAGCGGGCGTTTCGTAGTTTAGTGTTTTCCGAGGACGGCTATTTAGCTGCCTTGCCACTTCATTGAGCGTCGCTTGCGAGTGATCCGCAAGGTCAGTCCCTTTCGGGAAGTACTGCCTCAACAGCCCGTTGGTGTTCTCATTCGATCCCCGTTGCCAGGGACGATGAGGATCGCAGAAGTAGACCTTGATGTCGGTAGCCACCGTAAAGCGCTTATGGTCAGCCATCTCTTTGCCGCGATCCCACGTCAGCGATTTGTAGAGTTCCTGGGGTAGCTCGCGGGCGTTTTCGATCAGGGCGCTGATGACCGTCTCGCTATCCTTACCGACCAACTTCACCAGCATTACGTAACGGGTATGACGCTCCACAAGAGTGGCAATCTGGCTGTTCCTGCTACCGCACAGCAGGTCCCCCTCCCAGTGACCTGGCACCGCCCGATCTTTAACCGTAGCCGGGCGTTCGCGGATCGATACCGCGTCTGTGATTCGACCGTGATTTTCTTTCTTCTGCGTGTGATGGCGCGAGCGCCGCATGGCCCGCGTGCGCCGTAAATGCTCAAGCAACTCCTTCTTCAGAGCCCCGCGAGCTTGTATGAAGAGGGTGCGATAGATCGTCTCGTGTGACACCTGATAGCTCGTATCGTCCGGGTAGGTACGCTTCAGCCAACCTGCAATTTGTTCCGGTGACCACTGCAATTGAAGCTTGTCTGCAACAATTTGCGCCACCGCTCGGTTCTCAACAAGTTTGCAGACCTTAGGTCGATGGGCGCGATCCCAGGCAGCCTGATCAGCTCGATTAGCCCGGTAGCATCCTTGGCCACCGTTGCGTCTGATCTCACGACTGATCGTAGAGGCCGCTCGCCCTAGCTGCGCGGCTATGGAACGGATCGAGTTACCTGCCACCACTGCACGCGAAATCTCTTCGCGTTCAGCCAACGTCAGCGCCAACCTGGACCTGTGGCGTACAGCGGGTCTGATCCCTCCTGTCTCGGCCAAGATGCGCTGTATCGATGAGTGGTTTCGTTCAAATAGTTGGGCGATGTGCTGGAGAGAGTCGCCTTTTTGCCAGTGATCCCACATCAGCTTTTTCTGGCTTTCGGTGTAATAGATCCGAGGTCTCTGCTTCATCTGCAACACTCCTTCTGCTTACACAGAATTTAGTTGTGTTGCGTCGACCCGTTGAATCCACAGCCGTTAGCCGCCTTTCGCGGTAGGCAGCATTCGGCCAAAAGCTGCCGGTCGACAGCAGTGCGGATAGCGCCTGGTTCTGAGTATTGATAGAGACGCAGCCATACCCCGCTATGCCGGATAGAAGTACCACGATTTCGGCAGCTCCCATTTTGGCGGCATGACGATAACGTTGGAACCGGATACAACGCTTGCCCCCCCTTGCAATAGACATGTTCCGTTCGAATCGAGTAGTGTTTCAGCCGAAGTAGAAATAGTCGCTACTTCGTTCGCTGGACAGTCAAACGCTGTGCTTTTGCTTGCCCTTAACTCAAGCGTAACGTGAATAGAATTATGATCGAGCCAGATATAAATGAAGTAGTTGCTGAGGCAGAACGATTCAGGCTTAAACTGGAGCTTGCCAAAAAAGAAAATAATTTATTAGTTACAGAAGATTTTCCAGTCATGAACTGCAAGCTATCCTCCTTGCTATTCGCTTACCACGCACTTCAAAAGTGGCCATCTATAGTGATTTATGGTGTTAGTGGAAGAGCCGCAAACTATGTCGGGGACGATACGATTTCCCATTACTGGCTTGAGTATCAGGAGACAGCAATAGACTTGACAGCGGATCAATACAACATAATTGAAGAAAAGCAGCTTAATAGAGAAATACTCATAAGCCGACCATTCAAACCCGTATCCACGGGGAGCATTGATAGCATGCAAAATTACAAGCTATTCAAAATCTCCTACCGAGACACCTATATCTTGGGCCTACCTGAATTGGCTGAGGATTTCCTTCACGACCTTCATGCTAGCTATGAAGCCCTCAGTGACTTTACACCATGCAGATAACAGCTGGTTCAAATCGTTCTCTTCGCTCACGGGAACGGGCTAAGACTCCAACTTCTCAGACACTAGATATTCACTTCCGGCCAGTTCTTGGCCTCTTGTGACCGGCAGATTTTGTCAGAAAGCCGCCGGTCGCGAACGACAGTAATCGACCAAAAGCGGCACATCTTAGCGCCACTTTTTATTCGATAAAGCCGGAGCCAAGCTCAATTGCCTACTAATGAAACTTATATTAAGAACCAAGTGTGCCTCACCTGCTCACCGATTCTTAGGTCAGAGACTCAATGACTATAAACATTTTTTGATCTAACTTCTCGAGATATCCATGTATGTTTTTCACATCAGCAACCTCGTCTTTGGGGTTGATTTCCTTTTTTAGAGATGTGCTGTGGGCCACTTCTCCACGCTTAGTTCCAAAGCTATCTAATAACGGGACAAGCTCTGGAATTAAAGCTTCGATATCAAAACCTATCGGAGACATTAAAGCCTTAACATCCTTCTCCTTTATCCCGTTATTTTTGGTGATTCGTTTTTTAAATAAAACAAACGAATAATTCACTGTTTCTTCAGTAGTTTTCAGTGAAAATAATTGCCTATCTGATATCTCTGGGTCGTTTTTTAACGCAGCTAAAACGCTGATCAGTTCTTTGCTGCCAATATTTGAGGCTTGCCATTTGGCTAGAGTTTTGTCGGCAATTTGCCTCACAACATCCTCTAAGTAAGATTCGATCTCAGCGTGTGCTAAGAGCCTATAGCCGCGCGCCATATCTTTAACTTGCTCTTCGTAATCACCAATGTCACTAAACTCCTTGGTAATAAGGTGATCCTCAAGTTCGGCCAGCCTATTTGAAAGCTCAGAATATCTAAGAGTATTAGTCATGAGCGTTTTTCACTACTATATTGCCGTTCTCCTTCTGAGGGATTCCCAAGCCTGCACCAATCAAATTATTTAGCTTTTCGTACCATGCAGCGAGTCTAGTTACAGTAGCATCCATGCTCTTAGTGGTAGCCTCCACCGCAGTTAAAAAAGCCGATTCGCTGCAAACTTCTTTATACGCTTGTTCAATATCTTCATAATGCCCAACCGCTAGCTTTCTCACCTCTGAGTGAGAGAATGCTAAAATCATGACGTCGAAAACAGCCCTGTTGAATCTAGATTCGTATTGCTGACCTGTCCATTTTCTATATGCATGACCAGCGAAAATTGCTTTAACTGTTTCGTGTGAAGCTATAAAATCTTCATACTGCTGGTTTACTTCAGCTTCACAGCCTGGCCAGCGCTCATTATATAGTTTGCAGGTAGAATCAAGAAAATTCTTCAGATCTCCTTTGTAAGAGACTAAAAATCCTTTGAAGGCAAAGTATCTGAGCAAAAGCTCAGAGTCCCGCATTCTGAAGTCGGCAGACTTAATTTTAAGAATTTCTCTCAACTGTGTAGAATTCGTCGACTTCTTCTCCAAGAAATTAACAAAAGGGCCAGGGTGCAAAGCTTGCCGAAGTTCTTGAGGTGAAAGAGGTACGCTTCCCGTGTTCAGGCGGAGAAAAACATGATACAGAAAGCGCTCATCTCCCCAATTTTTTATTACAACTGTCCTTATCGTCTGATTTTCCAAGGAGGCGATGTCATTTAAAAACTTGGGGTTCTCTCTTAATGCCTCAATCGTCTTGTTATTTAGATCGTCTTTTAAGTCTAGACTTTTTAGAGTTAACTTTTTGTAACTTTCAGCTTGGTCTGTTGTCGCAAAAAATTGTCGAATGCTTAAAAGGCGTTGTTTTCCATCAAGTACTATATAAGAGCCCTTTTTAGCTTTGGATTCGGCTAAAACAATTTGAGGGATCGGAAACCCCAGGATTAAGGACTCAATAAAGCGACTTTTCCTTGCAGCATCCCATGCATCTCGGCGCTGAAAGTCCGGGCTTAATAAGATATTTCCCTTATCTATTTGACTGACTATTGTCTCTGTCGTCCAATCACTGGCACTGATAGCTATGGATGAAAAGTCGAAGTTTTCGTGAGAAATATCAATATCTTTCTCGCTCTCTAACTGACTCTCATCTTCGGTAAAGATACTTTCATCATTCAAATCATTAGCCATACACTACTTCCCTTTTATATAATTAATCGCAGTCATTAATGCTAATTCAGAATTCCCGTATGGTAAAGCTGCATGCTCTGGGGGCACGAGGGCGCAGCAGCAACGCACCTTTCGACTCTCACCAGAGGACATTCACTAAGCTACAGCGATTTGCCAGCGACCTTTCCAGAGGCTGTGCTGGGTAATCGTCGCCGTCTTCACCTGCGCATATATGAGCTGAAACGGGTCTGAGGATTGCTCATAATCAAGCCTAAGCTTCAGGCACGCAATCTTCCTCGCCTGGTTATGGCTAGTGACTCTGGGCTTGGTTCGTTTGCAGTCTACTTATGTACGTTTGCTGTCCATCATCAGCGACCGCTTTTTGCCGTTTTCTACCCATCGCGAGAGGCAGAAAACGACCTAAAGGGTCACTAATATCTTCGTTAACAGTCCTCTTCAGGCGCAGATGGTAAATGTCCTGTTGTACAACCAGTTAGTCCATTTATTCATTGTGCACTTATGGCTAAAAAGGGTAAAAATGCGCCCGCTAGGAAGGCATGGCGCGCGCAGGTTGGCGCTTTTTGTAAGGCAAGATGGGGCCTCTAGGAGCCTTGGTCTACGACAAGGGGAACATCAGCAGAGTCTCGGCTGAACGAGCCCCATGAAAGACAGGACACCGTTTCCCCCTTACGATAAGGAATAGGCAAACGGTTATGTTTATGACTAACAGCAACGATAAGAGTGGGGAGCTTTTGGGTCAGGAGCGGCGGCGCCGCTGGAGCCCGGAGCAAAAACTGGCCATGGTTCGCGAGAGCCTTGAGCCAGGACAAAGCGTTTCGGTGGTGGCTCGGCGCAATGGCATCAATGCCAATCAGCTGTTCCTGTGGCGCAAGCTTTACCAGGACGGCAGCCTGTCGGCGGTCAGTGCAGGCGAAGCCGTGGTGCCTGCCTCCGAGCTGAGCGATGCGCTCAAGCAGATCCGTGAACTGCAACGGATGCTGGGCAAGAAAACGATGGAAGCAGAAATCCTCAAAGAGGCCGTGGAGATCGCCCGGTCGCGAAAGTGGATTGCGCACTCACCCTTGTTGCCGGGGGACGACCAGTGAAGTTGGTCAGCGAATGTCTCGGTGTGGCGCGCTCGCAATTAACGGTTCGAATCAAGCAATCGGTATCGCCCAAGACACGGCGAAGCAGGCCTGTGAACGATGTAGAGCTGGTCGCTGAAATCCAGCAAGAGGTCAGCGAACTGCCCAGCTATGGATACCGTCGCGTCTGGGGACTGCTGCGTCGTGCACGTGAAAAACGGTCGCTGCCGGCGGTCAACGTGAA
>NZ_CAXAQH010000062.1:0-7273 GCF_963970905.1 Pseudomonas sp. EL_65y_Pfl2_R96
AACCAGAGCGGAGAGGTGAATGGCAGCATGGGCTCCCACACGTGCTTTAAGCACTCCGGGCATTCAGCTTGCCACTCACCGCTCTCACCCTCAGTCTAAGTCCTGCGCAAGACACAAGCGGGCTTGCTCGCGAATCGATTTAATGAGCGCAGCAATGCTCAGATCCGCCAAAAGGGTTTAAGCCCCTCCTCCCGCGCCTGCTCCAGACTCAACCCGACATCCTTGAGTTGCGCCGGTGTCAGCTCCAGCAATGCCTTGCGCGTGTGCAGACGATGCCAGAACAGACCCCAGCGACCCAGGAAGGACGGTACGTTGCGCATGACCGCCTCGCGTGCGCCGTTCTTTTGCCCTGCCGCCAGTTCCTGACTGTGTAACGTCAGCCGCACATCGCTCAAGCCGTTCATTTTTCGTCGCTCCTGTTTACTTGGGTAGCCAGAGCTTTCATGATGCGCGGACGGATAAAAGCATTACAGATTCAACGAGCCTGTATTAATTCCATACAGTTTTTCCGTTTCGGCCTCTGAATCACTTATTTTTGCCAAATCTGTACTGGTTAACCGAGTCCCCCATACCGAGACTGAGCTATGACCCTATACGTCAACCTTGCCGAGTTGCTCGGCACACGTATCGAACAGGGCTTTTATCGCCCCGGCGACCGGCTACCGTCGGTGCGGGCGCTGAGTGTCGAACACGGGGTCAGCCTGAGCACGGTGCAGCAGGCCTATCGCGTGCTGGAAGACGTGGGCCTGGCGATGCCCAAACCCAAATCCGGCTACTTCGTGCCCGTGGGCCGCGAGCTACCGGAGCTGCCAGTGGTTGGTCGCCCCGCCCAACGCCCGGTGGATATTTCGCAATGGGATCAGGTGCTGGAACTGATCCGCGCGGTGCCACGCAAGGATGTCGTGCAACTGGGCCGTGGCATGCCGGACATCACCACGCCGACCATGAAACCTCTGCTACGCAACCTGGCGCGAATCAGCCGTCGGCAGGACATGCCCGGCCTGTATTACGACAACATCTGCGGCACCCTCGAACTGCGCGAACAGATCGCTCGCCTGCTGCTCGATTCCGGTTGCCAGTTGAGCGCCAACGATCTGGTGATCACCACCGGTTGCCACGAAGCGCTGTCCACCAGCATCCGCGCTATCTGCGAGCCGGGGGATATCGTGGCCGTGGACTCACCGAGCTTTCACGGCGCCATGCAGACGCTCAAGGGCCTGGGCATGAAAGCCCTGGAAATCCCCACCGACCCGCTCACCGGCATCAGCCTCGATGCTTTGGAACTGGCGTTGGAGCAATGGCCGATCAAGGTCATACAGTTGACCCCCAACTGCAATAACCCGTTGGGCTACATCATGCCGGAGTCGCGCAAACGTGCGTTGTTGACGCTGGCACAGCGCTTCGACGTGGCGATTA
Source organism: Pseudomonas sp. EL_65y_Pfl2_R96 (assembly GCF_963970905.1). Lineage (NCBI taxonomy): Bacteria > Pseudomonadati > Pseudomonadota > Gammaproteobacteria > Pseudomonadales > Pseudomonadaceae > Pseudomonas > Pseudomonas sp. EL_65y_Pfl2_R96. The sequence continues at coordinate 1,417 of NZ_CAXAQH010000062.1, forward strand.
TCGAGGACGATGTGTATGGCGAACTGGCCTACACCTACCCACGCCCGCGCACGATCAAATCCTTCGACGAAGACGGCCGCGTCCTGCTGTGCAGTTCATTTTCCAAGACCCTGGCACCAGGCCTGCGCATTGGTTGGGTCGCACCGGGCCGTTATCTGGAACGAGTGCTGCACATGAAATACATCAGCACCGGCTCCACTGCGCCGCAACCGCAAATTGCGATTGCCGAGTTTCTCAAGGCAGGGCTTTTCGAACCGCATTTGCGGCGGATGCGTACGCAATACCAGCGTAATCGCGACTTGATGATCGATTGGGTCACCCGCTATTTCCCCACAGGCACCCGCGCCAGTCGTCCGCAAGGCAGCTTCATGCTGTGGGTCGAACTGCCAGAGGGTTTCGACACCCTGAAACTCAATCGTGCGCTGCATGATCAAGGCGTACAAATTGCCGTCGGCAGTATCTTTTCCGCCTCGGGCAAATACCGCAATTGCCTGCGTATGAACTACGCTGCCAAGCCCACACCGCAAATCGAAGAAGCCGTGCGCAAGGTCGGCGCCGCGGCGATCAAGCTGCTGGCGGAGACCGACTGACCTTTCTTCGGGAACCAGCGTCCATATACTAACAACGGCCGCCACCGGAACATTACCCGTGAGAATCAGACAGCCCCTGCTTGCTCTTCTGTTCCTCGCCTCGTTCCTGGGTGGCTGCGCGACGCCCCACATCCCTCGCGAACCAAGTCAGGCCCTGTCGGCGGCTACTTCTGCGTTCGGCCGTTCGATCCAGGCCCAGGCCGCTCCCCACCAGGGCCAATCGGGCTTTCGCTTGCTCTCCGACAGCACCGAGGCCTTCACCGCTCGCGCCGAGCTGATTCGCAACGCCCAAAGCAGCCTCGATTTGCAGTACTACATCGTCCATGACGGCATCAGCACACGGATACTGGTAAGCGAGTTGCTCAAAGCCGTCGACCGTGGCGTGCGGGTGCGGATTTTGCTCGACGACACCGCCAGCGATGGCCTGGACCGGATCATCGCAACCCTTGCCGCGCATCCACAGATTCAGATCCGCGTGTTCAACCCGCTGCACCTGGGTCGCAGCACCGGCGTCACGCGAGCCATGGGCCGATTGTTCAACGTGTCGCTGCAACACCGACGCATGCACAACAAACTGTGGTTGGCGGACAACAGCGCGGCGATCGTTGGCGGGCGTAACCTGGGGGACGAGTATTTCGATGCCGAGCCCAAGCTGAATTTCACCGACATCGACATGCTCAGCGTCGGCCCGGTTGCAGAACAGCTGGGGCACAGCTTCGATCAGTACTGGAACAGCGCCCTGAGCAAGCCGATCGAACAGTTTCTCTCGAGCAAGCCGACAACCAGGGACCTGAAAAATACCCGGACCCGACTGGACGAGTCCCTGGAGGAAACGCGCAAACAGAATCACGCGCTCTATCAACAGTTGATGACCTACGCCACTCACCCGCGCCTGGACGTCTGGCGTCGGGAGCTGATCTGGGCCTGGAACCAGGCGCTGTGGGACGCACCGAGCAAGGTGCTGTCCAACGGCGAGCCTGATCCGCACTTGCTGCTGAGCACCCAGTTGGCGCCCGAACTCAATGGAGTCAGCAAAGAGCTGATCATGATCTCGGCCTACTTCGTACCTGGCCCACCGGGGCTGGTGTACCTGACCGGGCGCGCCGATGCCGGGGTGTCGGTAAGCATGCTGACCAACTCACTGGAAGCCACCGACGTACCGGCGGTGCATGGCGGGTACGCGCCGTATCGCAAGACGATGCTGGAGCATGGCGTGCAGTTATTCGAATTGCGCGGCCAGCCCGGTGAAGGCGGCAGTGCGCCGCATCTCTTTCACAGCAAGTCTTATCGCGGTTCCGGTTCCAGCCTGCACAGCAAGGCGATCATCTTCGACCGGCAGAAAGCCTTCATCGGCTCATTCAATTTCGACCCGCGCTCGGTGCTGTGGAACACCGAAGTCGGGGTGCTGGTGGACAGCCCGGAACTCGCCGGGCGTGTGCGCGAACTGGCACTGGAGGGTATGGCGCCCGCCCTCAGCTATCAGGCACGGCTGGAAAAAGGTCAGATGGTCTGGGTCACCGAAGATGACGGCAAACAGCACACATTGACCGAGGAGCCGGGGAGTTGGTGGCGACACTTCAATTCGTGGCTCAGCAGTACGGTCGGCCTGGAGAAGATGCTCTAGACCCTGTGGCGAGGGGGCTTGTGCAGCGCTCAGGCCGGTTCGGCAACCGTGCCAAACGCCCCTTGCCGCGACACCAGAATCACCAACCCCAACGCACCCGCCGCCATCAGCAACGGCAAGGCATGCCCGCTGATCCACTGGCTCCCGGCACCAGCCGCCAACGGCCCGATCAGGCAACCAACCCCCCATAGCTGTGCGATATGGGCATTGGCCCGCACCAAGGCATCGTCGCGGTAACGCTCGCCGATCAGAATCAGCGACAAGGTGAACAAACCGCCGGCACTGGCACCGAACAACACCCAGAGTGGCCAGATCAACAGCGTATCGATCAACAACGGAATCGCCAGACTCGACAGCAGCAAGAGCATCGCGCAGCCGGTGAACAATGCACGCCTCGACAAGCGATCAGCCAGTGCGCCAATCGGCAATTGCAGCAAGGCATCACCCACCACCACGGTGCTGACCATCGCCAGGGCGATTTCCGTGGTGAACCCCTGACGCAGGCAATAGACCGGCAACAAGGTCAGGATCATCGCTTCGAACGCGGCGAACAGCGACACCGCCCAGGCAATTGCCGGCAGGCCACGGCAGAAATTCAGCAGGTCGCTCAAGGTCACGCCGCAGGCTTCGCTGGTGGGTGCGCCGCTGCGGCCCAGCAGCAGGAGCGGTGAAGTCATCAGCAAACCGACGCCGACCCAGAAGCCATAATCGTGCTCGGTGCCCAACGCACCCAACAATAACGGCCCGGCCAGCTGGCTCAGCGCATAGCTACTGCCATACAGCGCCACCAGTCGCCCGCGCCATTGTTCCACTACCAGCTGATTGATCCAGCTTTCGCCGAGGATGAAGACAAGGGTCAGGATCACCCCGATCATCAACCGCAGCACCAGCCAGATCGGGTAGCTCGGCCACAGCGCCAGCAAGCCGATGGATACCGCCCCGGCCCACAGGCACAGGCGCATCAGATTGGCCGTGCCGAGACGGGCCGCGAGGTGGCTGGAGATTTTCGCCCCCAGCAATACGCCAATAGCCGGCATCGCCGCCATCACACCAATGGCAAACGAGCCATAACCCCAGCCTTCCAGGCGCAGCGATACCAACGGCATGCTGACACCCAGGGCCAGGCCGACACTCAAGACAGACGCCAAGACGGCGAAATAAGTCGCCCAACGCATGTTCCACGCTCCTGTGGATATTTTATGTGCAGCGCAAAACACTGTGGGAGCGAGCCTGCTCGCGATGACGGAGCAACATTCAACATAGACGTCGACTGTCATACCGCTATCGCGAGCAGGCTCGCTCCCACAAGGGATCTATGTTGCAGCGGGCCCCGATGAACCGGGGCCCGCGACCTATTACAACTTGATCCAGGTCGCCTTCAGCTCGGTGTACTTGTCGAACGCGTGCAGCGACTTGTCACGACCGTTGCCAGACTGTTTGAAACCACCGAACGGCGCGGTCATGTCGCCACCATCGTACTGGTTGACCCACACGCTACCGGCGCGCAAGGCCTTGGCGGTGAGGTGGGCCTTAGAGATGTCCGTGGTCCATACCGCAGCCGCGAGGCCGTAAGGGGTGTCGTTGGCAATCGCAATGGCTTCTTCGGCGGTATCGAAGGTAATCACCGACAACACGGGACCAAAGATCTCCTCCTGGGCAATTTTCATCGCGTTGCTGACACCGTCGAAAATCGTCGGCTCGACGTAGGTGCCACCGGTTTCCTGAAGAATGCGCTTGCCGCCAGCCACCAGTTTGGCGCCATCGGTGTGACCGGATTCGATGTAGGACAGCACGGTGTTCATCTGCTGGGTATCCACCAGCGCACCGACGTTGGTCGCAGGGTCCAGCGGATTGCCCGGCTTCCAGGCCTTGAGGGCTTCGATCACCAGCGGCAGGAATTTGTCTTTGATCGAACGCTCGACCAGCAGGCGCGAACCGGCGGTGCAGACCTCGCCCTGGTTGAAGGCGATGGCACTGGCAGCCGATTCGGCGGCGGCTTGCAGGTCTGGCGCATCGGCAAACACGATGTTTGGGCTCTTGCCGCCGGCTTCGAGCCAGACACGCTTCATGTTCGATTCGCCGGAGTAGATCAGCAGTTGCTTGGCGATCTTGGTCGAGCCGGTGAACACCAGGGTGTCGACGTCGTTGTGCAGGGCCAGGGCCTTGCCAACGGTGTGGCCATATCCCGGCAACACGTTCAGCACACCTTTCGGAATACCAGCCTCAACCGCCAATGCAGCGATACGAATGGCCGTCAGCGGCGATTTTTCGGAAGGTTTGAGGATCACCGAGTTACCGGTGGACAGCGCCGGGCCGAGTTTCCAGCAGGCCATCATCAACGGGAAGTTCCACGGCACGATCGCGCCGACCACGCCGACCGGCTCGCGAGTCACCAGACCCAACTGATCGTGCGGGGTGGCGGCGACTTCGTCGTAGATCTTGTCGATGGCTTCACCGCTCCAGCTCAGGGCTTGCGCCGCGCCGGGAACGTCGATGTACAGGGAATCGCTGATCGGTTTGCCCATGTCCAGGGTTTCGAGCAGGGCCAATTCTTCGGCGTGCTGTTTCAGCAGGCCGGCAAAACGAATCATGGTGGCTTTGCGCTTGGTCGGTGCCAGACGCGACCAGATGCCGGAATTGAAAGTGGTGCGGGCGTTTTCCACGGCACGCTGGGCGTCGGCGGCGTCACAGCTGGCAATCTTGCCCAGCAGACGGCCATCGACGGGGCTGATGCACTCGAACATCTCGCCGGAGACTGCATCGGTGTATTCGCCATTGATGTAGGCGCGGCCTTCGATCTTCAGATCGCGAGCCCGTTGCTCCCAATCGGCACGAGTCAGGGTGGTCATACGAGTGTCCTCCTCTTATTGAATACGAGCGCCCCGCGGTCTTCGCGGGCGCTGTCAGGAATTCTGCCCGGCCAGCCTGCTTTTCGGCTCAAGGCAACCGTTACCCTAAACCAGCGGCAGGTGAAGTTTCAATATATTTGACAAAAGGCCGGCAAACGGCCTTACGATGTTCATTTTAATAAACATAGACTTTCAATTTTCCAGGCCGCAATCACGGGGGAATACCCGCATGAGCATTCAGGATATCGTCGATTTCAGCCAAGCCACCACCCAGCCCGATCGCTATCGGCCAGACCCGGCAAAAATCCTCAAGGGCGATCCCGAGCAAGCGGTGTACAACCACTACAACAGCCCGTGCGGCCAGATGAGTGCAGGTGTTTGGGAAGGCGAAGTCGGCCAATGGCGGGTGAACTACACCGAACACGAGTACTGCGAAATCGTGCAGGGGGTTTCAGTACTGCGCGACAACGACGGCAACGCCAAGACCCTTCGCGTGGGCGATCGCTTCGTGATTCCGGCCGGTTTCAGGGGCACTTGGGAGGTGCTGGAGCCGTGCCGCAAGATTTATGTGGTGTTTGAACAGAAGGTCTGAAGATTTGTGCTGTTTGGGCCGGCCTCATCGCGGGCAAGCCACGCTCCCACAGGGATCTGTGTCGATCACAATACCTGTGGGAGCAACTGTCTTGATGGTTTTTATTTTGAAGGTCTATCGATAGACAGCTGAACTCCCACAGCTTTAGGCCATGCGATGCCCTACAGGAACACCGCGACCCGTTTAGGCCAAGGGTTCTTTC
>NZ_CAXAQH010000063.1:0-7228 GCF_963970905.1 Pseudomonas sp. EL_65y_Pfl2_R96
ATAGCTGGGCAGCTCGCTAACCTGCTGCTGGATTTCGACCACCAGCGCAGCATCGTCCACAGTCCTGCTTCGCCGTACTTTGGGCGATACCGATTGCTTGATTCGAACCGTTAATTGCGAGCGCGCCGCACCGAGACATTCGCTGACCAACTTCACTGGTCGTCCCCCGGCAACAAGGGTGAGTGCGCAATCCATTTTCGCGACAGGGCGATCTCCACGGCCTCTTTGAGGATTTCCGCTTCCATCGTTTTCTTACCCAGCATCCGTTGCAGTTCACGGATCTGCTTGAGCGCATCGCTCAGCTCGGAGGCAGGCACCACGGCTTCGCCTGCACTGACCGCCGACAGGCTGCCGTCCTGATACAGCTTGCGCCACAGGAACAGCTGATTGGCATTGATGCCGTTACGCCGAGCCACCACCGAAACGCTTTGCCCTGGCTCAAGACTCTCGCGAACCATGGCCAGTTTTTGCTCTGGGCTCCAGCGGCGCCGCCGCTCCTGGCCCAAAAGCTCCCCACTCTTATCGTTGCTGTTAGTCATAAACATAACCGTTTGCCTATCCCTTATCGTAAGGGGGAAACGGTGTCCTGTCTTTCATGGGGCTCGTTCACTCTTATAAATATCACACACGAAGAGCTCAGACAGAACCCTCGTTCCTATTTCGCCTAGACGACAACTTTCGTTAATCTGGAATACTTTGTAAAATTGTCCGTTGCTGCGGGCTTTATTTTTTAATGACCCCTTGGGGAAAAATTTCACAACTAATGATCGCTCATCGTATTTTCTGATGACCGAGCACACGTAACTCATTGTTTTTGGGTTGGCTCGTTTTATTTTCTGATGAGATGCGAAGCCTCAGGGTAATGCGAGGCCGATACTCGACTCCGACAACAAGACAGCCCGCCTTGAATTTCTGGAGATCGACATGACCACTCAACACCTCAGCGGTAAAGTAGCTCTGATTCAAGGCGGCTCACGCGGCATCGGTGCTGCCATCGTCAAACGCCTGGCCTCCGAAGGCGCTACCGTCGCCTTCACTTACGTCAGCTCCACCGCCAAAGCCGAAGAACTGCAAAACAGCATTATCACCGCCGGCGGCAAAGCCCTGGCCATCAAGGCCGACAGCGCCGATGCCGTCGCCATTCGCAATGCCGTTAATGCCGCCGTCGAAGCCTTCGGCCGCCTGGACATCCTGGTCAACAACGCAGGCGTTTTGGCCGTCGCACCGCTGGAAGACTTCAAACTCGAAGACTTCGACCAGACCCTGGCCATCAACGTGCGCAGTGTGTTCATCGCCACTCAGGAAGCGGCCAAACATATGACCGAAGGCGGTCGCATCATCAACATCGGCAGCACCAATGCCGAGCGCATGCCTTTCGCCGGTGGTGGTCCGTACGCCATGAGCAAATCGGCGCTGGTCGGCCTGACCAAAGGCCTGGCTCGCGACCTCGGTCCACGGGGTATCACCATCAACAATGTGCAACCGGGCCCGGTCGACACCGACATGAACCCGGCTGACGGTGATTTCGCCGAAAGCCTGATCCCGCTGATGGCCGTGGGCCGTTACGGCAAAGCAGAAGAAATCGCCAGTTTCGTGGCCTACCTTGTCGGTCCCGAAGCCGGCTACATCACCGGTGCCAGCCTGACCATCGACGGTGGTTTCGGCGCCTGATGCAGCTCACTGTGGGAGCGGGCTTGCTCGCGAAGGCGTCGTATCAGTCGACATTGATGTTGCCTGACACGCCCTCTTCGCGAGCAAGCCCGCTCCCACATTTACCGGCTACCGGCGTTAAACCCACTCGAGCGCCGGCAAGCCACATGCACTGGGCTTGAACGCCTTCAACGTACGAAGAATGCCATCGGCATGCGCGTATTTTTCGTCGGCCATCGCCGCATCCGGGACCGCAATCGCCGTCATCCCCGCCGCTTTCGCGGCAGTGACGCCGAACGGCGAATCCTCGAACACCAGGCAATCCCGGGGCGCGACACCCAAGCGCCGCGCCGCTGTCAGGAAAATATCCGGTGCCGGTTTGGCCGCGCCCACTTCCGGGTCATCAGCGGTGACAATGAAGTCGAACAACGCGAACCAGTCGCGGTGCAAAGTGGTTTTCTGACCGAACGACTGACGCGACGAACTGGTGCCCACCGCAATAGGAATGTGGTTGGCTTTCAAGTGCCGAACCAGCTCCTCTGCGCCGGGCATCGCCAACGCCGTCGGAAAACGCTCGCACATCAGCGGCTCGCGGATCACCAGAAACTCTTCGGCGGTGATCGGCAGGTCCAGCGCCTCGACCACATAGCGCGCCAGATCACCCGCGCCGCGGCCGATGATGTTCTGTTTGACGCTCCAGTCGAAGGTCCGGCCATAACGCTGGGCAATGATGGAGGTGACCTCGGTGTAAATGCCCTCGGTATCCAGCAGCAAGCCGTCCATATCGAAAATCACGGCCTTGATCGGGCCGAACTCATCCAAGGGTGCATTCATCGCATCTGATCCGTTTTCTCATGACATCCCAGGAGCGGCTCAGGCACGACCGGGTCCGTGATGGATTAAAGGGTTCAGCAGCATAGCGAGCGCACTTGGCAGAGAGCAACGGGCAATGCCTGGCGGATACAAAAACCTGTATCGAGGCGCCTGCGATGATTTAGCGATTTCCCCTACACCAAACACCTCCTTTCCCGACTTCTTTCCTTTTTGATCCCCCGCAAAGTCTCTCGCTCCAAATTAATCGGCGCGAGGGATTGCGAATGTTCGAACCTGACAAGGTCCTGGCCTTGAACAACGCCATCGGCCTGCTGGTGGTCGCCGCCATGAACCCCGAGCAGCCGGACGTCGAAGCGCTGCTCGGTGATTTCCGACTCTGCCTCAACGACTACGAGGCCTGGGCGGAAAACTTCTGGACCGCTGGCGCGCTGAACGTCGAGCAAGTGTTCAAGGTCGGCAACGAAGTCCGGCTCAGCGCGCCGAAGGACTCCACCGTTCCTGTCAGCTCGACGCTTGCCATGTGCCCGGCCAGTGGTCCGTTGACCCTGGTGCATATGTTTGAAGCCGCGCGTTTCGTGCCGATCGGCGATACGCCGGTGATGCTCGAGCCGGTTATCTCGCAGCGCAATGGTGAACTGATCTTCGGTGAGCCCGTCCACGCAACCATCGGCCCCAGCGGCATTCTCGAATTCCCCGAATGCTGGCGTGGCCATCGCTATCGCATCACCTTCTTTCCCAATGTCTCCACTGAACACGTCAAAGCGCTCTACGCCTCCTATCAAAGCGTGATCGGCGAGCTGGAAGGCTGGTTGCGCAATGAATGGACGAGCGAATTCGAACCTTTGTGGGCGGGGTTTTCCGAGGCAGGGTTCACCCAGCGCTACGGCTTGCTGCAACAGGCTGACTGGCGCGGCTTCGAGCATTCGCTGCACGGTTTGTGGGATGACGTGAAGCAGGTCTACGCCCTGGTGGCAGACCTGCAAGGCAACAGCGAAAAACTCCTTGAGTACCTGACCCAAGGCGAGCTTGAGACACTGCTGAACGCTTCGGCTGAAACCATTGCCAATGTGTTGCTGATGTTGAGCGATGAGCCATTGATGTTCATCCATCTCGCGGCGTTCACCAGTTGGCTGAGGATGTTCCCGCCGCAGTACATCGCCGAAGTCGTGGCGCAAATTCGTACGGAAATATTGATCAGCTTCCTGTTGGTACGTCTCATCGGTCCTACGGGCCTGAAGCTCGGCATGAGCGCCAAATTACTGGACAAGATCAAGTCCCCGCGGGCTCGGCAGTGGTTGGCGGCGGCCAGTTTGCGGTTGGCCGGGCTGACGGCCAAATCCGACCTGACAGCCCACGCTGGCGCGCTCAAACCGCTCGTGGTCAGCGTGCGGAATGTACCGCTGAAACCTGCACCGACGGTTCCGCTACAGATCAGCGCCGGCGCCTCACCGATTGTGCAGGTGAGCAATCCGGTTGCCATTGCTCGCGACAAATCCACAGACATGACCCGGCTGGGTCGTCACGAACCTCACGACGATGCACCGAATCAGGCAAAAAACCCCAACGGCGACAGCGCCACTTGTGTGCCGTCGACCTGCAAGAACGGGTGCCCGGTATCGATGGTCACCGGCGAAGAACTGCTGACCCTCACCGATGGTTCGCTGGACGGCATCCTGCCGTTCGACTTCACCCGGCTCTACCGCACCAGTGCCGCCGAGATCGACTGCGGCCTCGGCTTTGGCTGGAGCCATTCGCTCGCCCATCGGTTGGAAATCGACGGCGACACCGTCATCTGGATCGACCACGAAAACCGCCGCACCACGTTCCCGCTGCCGAGTGTCGAACGCCCCGCGATCCATAACAGCCTGTCGCGCGCGGCGATTTATCTGGGCGATGCGCCCGAAGAGCTGATCCTCGCCCAGGCTGGCGACGACACGCGTTTCTACCACTTTCACAACGGCTGGCTGACGGCGATCAGCGATGCCTACGACAACCGATTGCGCATCACCCGCGACCGGCAGGAGCGCATCCAGCGCCTCGACAACGGCGCCGGGCGTTCGTTGTTGTTTTGCTACGAGCGCAGGCACCTTGTGGCCGTCGAATACCAGTCGTTTCACTCCGGCGATGCCCCGGGTGAAGCCTGGCATACAGAGCAGACACTGGTTTCCTATCGCTACGACGCCCGCCAACGCTTGATCGCAGCGACCAATGCCGCAGGGGAAAACGAGCGCTACGACTACGACGATCGGCACGTCATCCTGCAGCGGCAACTGGCCGGTGGCGCGAGTTTCTTCTGGGAGTGGCAGCGGTCCGGCAAGGCGGCACGCTGCGTGCGGCATTGGGCGTCGTTCGCGCAAATGGACACGCGCTACGCCTGGGATGACCAAGGCAGCGTCACGGTCCAGAACATCGACGGCAGCGAAGAAGTTTACGTCCATGACGACCGGGCGCGACTGGTGCGCCGGGTTGAGCTCAATGGCGGCGAACAGCTCAAGGCCTATGACGAGCAGGGTCGGTTGGTGGCCGAGCAGGATCCGCTGGGGGCCGTCACCGAATACCGCTACGACGAAGTCGGAAGGCTGGTGGCGTTGATTCCACCGCAAGATGAGCCAACGACCTACGAATACCGCAACGGTTTCCTGCATGCGCGCAATCGCGGCCAAGCAGTGTGGAAATACCAGCGCAATGCTCAGGGCGATGTCACCGAGGCCACCGATCCCGATGGCCAGGCCACTCACTATCACTACGACCCTCAGGGCCGGCTGTTGTCGATCCGCTACCCGGACGCCAGTCGCCATGTATTCGTCTGGAATGCCTTGGGCCAGTTGCTTGAGGAAACACTGCCGGACGGTGGGCAACGACGCTTTTCCTACGATGCGCTGGGGCGGCAGACGACTCGTCAGGACGAACACGGTGCGGTCACCCGCTACCAATGGGACGCCGTCGGCCGACTGGTCCAGACGACATTGCCTACCGGCGCCACGCGCGCGTTCAGCTACAACGCCTACGGCAAGGTCACCGCCAAACGCGACGAGCTGGGCCGCGTCACTCGTTACGAATACGTCGACGATTTGCACCTGGTCAGCCGCCGGATCAACCCCGACGGCACCCAGCTCAAATATCGCTACGACAACGCGCAGCTGCTGCTCACGGAAATCGAGAACGAATCCGGAGAACGCTATCGGCTGGACTACACGCCCAACGGATTGATCCGACAGGAAACCGGTTTTGACGGACAGCGCACCGCGTACGCCTACGATCTCAACGGGCACCTACTGGAGAAAACCGAGTTCGGCGATGACGGCTCGCAGCTGGTTACGGGGTACCAACGGGATTCGGCCGGATGCCTATTGGTCAAGACGCTGCCCGATGGCATCCAGGTCGACTACCGCTACGACTCGCTGGGCCGACTGACCAGCGTCGACGACGGCCACGACCACCCGCTGGAATTCGAATACGACCAACAAGACCGCCTGATCACCGAACACCAGGGCTGGGGCACCTTGCGTTATGGCTACGACGCCTGCGGCCAGCTCAACCGCCTGCGTCTGCCAGACGGCAGCAAACTCGATTACCACCACGCCAAGGGCGGCGCGCTGACCGCTATCGACCTCAATGGCACACGCCTCACCAGCCACCAATTTGTCTTCGGCCGCGAACAGCAGCGTCAACAGGGTCTGTTGCTCAGTGAATACGCCTACGACGAACAGGGTCGCCTGAAGGCCCACGCCGTCGGCCAACACCAACATCCGCTGTATCGCCGCGACTATGCCTACAGCCTCAATGGCAATCTCGACAGCATCGCCGACACCCGCCATGGCCAACGTAGCTACCAGTACGACTCGCTGAACCGCCTGATCCGCGTGCGCCACTCTCGCGATCAGCCACCGGAAAGCTTCGCCCACGACCCGGCCAGCAACCTGCTGATGCAGGACCGCCCGGGCCCGGCCACCGTCAAAGGCAACCGCCTGTTGATGCACGGCGACTGCCACTTCGATTACGACACCTTCGGCAACCTCATCCGCGAACGCCGTGGTACCAGGCAGAAACTCGTCACTGAGTACCGTTATGACTGCCAGCATCGGTTGGTCGGCGTCACCACCCCGGACGGTCGTTGCTCAACTTATCGCTATGACGCTTTCGGCCGTCGCATTACCAAAACCGTCGACGGTAAAACCACCGAGTTTTTCTGGCAGGGCGACAACCTTGTCGCTGAAAGCAGTCGTGAGCACTACCGCAGCTATGTCTATGAACCCGACAGCTTCCGCCCGCTGGCGATGCTCGACGGCAAAGGCCCGCGCAAGGCCTGCCCGTTTTATTACCAACTCGACCACCTCGGCACCCCGCAAGAACTCACCGACTACAGCGGCGACATCATCTGGGCCGCTCGATACACCGCGTATGGCCGCCTCACCCGCCTCACCCGCGACACCCATCAGGTCCTCGATCAGCCGCTGCGCTTTCAAGGGCAGTATTTCGACGCGGAAACCGGCCTGCATTACAACCGGCATCGCTACTACAATCCGGATGTCGGGCGGTACCTGACGCCGGACCCGAGCAAGTTGGCGGGCGGGTTAAACGGGTATCAGTACACGCGCAATCCGGTGGGTTGGGTTGATCTGTAGTGGTCAACTAATTCCGGACACCTCGATAGGAGGTTTAGACGCCATTGCCCGTTCGTAAACGGTCGGTGGCAGATATCCCAGTTTCGAGTGCAGCCGCTCGTTGTTGTAAAACCCAACGA
>NZ_CAXAQH010000064.1:0-6227 GCF_963970905.1 Pseudomonas sp. EL_65y_Pfl2_R96
GCTTTCAACGCTCGCTTTATCAGATCAATTTGCGAAGATTCGGTAGGAACTGTCAATCCTGCGCTTGGTCCGACATGGTTCATCGCAGTCCCCTTGACCACCGCGAAAATCCTGTCATTCGAATCTAACGCGTCCGAGAGCCGCTTGAGGATAAGCACCCCTCCTCCCTCACTTCGGACATACCCATCCGCCGCAGCATCGAAAGGCTTGCAATAACCGGACGCTGAAATCACGTTAGCTTTTTGCAGTGCCAAGGTGGCCACTGGAGAGAAGATCAGGTTAACGCCCGAAATGATTGCCATCGAGGATTCGCGACTACGCAGGCTACCAATCCCAAGGTGCAAAGCCGAAAGCGACGATGAGCAAGCCGTATCCAATGAAATGGCGGGGCCTCTCAAGCCCCAAGTATGAGCAATGCGGCCTGCGGCAGTATTCAGAACATTACCGGTAACAAAATACGCGTCACGCTCCTGCGCGCTACCGGCCATCTCCAGAAGGCGTCCATAGTCATTGGAAGTAATGCCAACGAAGACCCCCGTACTCGAATCACGTAATTTCTCAGGATCGATACCGGCATGCTCAAACGCTTCCCAGGTCAGCTCCAACAGGTAGCGTTGCTGCGGATCCAGAGACTGAAGCTCACGATGAGAGATTCCGAAGAAACGGCTATCCAAGGCGTACGGATCTTGAACATATCCACCCCGCATCTTTGCAGCGATATCCGGGTTGGAAATAGAGTGGTCCACGCCTCCGAAATCAAAACATCTCGTGGAGGGTGGATCCATGATCACGCAGCGCTTGGCGACCACCGCTTTCCATAGATCCTCCGGACTCTGTACCCCGCCCGGCATACGACAACTCATGCCAACAATGGCGAAGCCTTCATCTGCAGATGATCGCAAGTCGTAGAGCTCTGATTGCAGTTTCTCAATTTCCAACAGCGCTGCTTTGACTACTGAAAGTTCTCCAGCCTTCGATACCATATCCCTGTCCTCTCGAAGCACTCTGAATGGCGCTGTTCCCTGCTCGGCAGTTGAAGAGCCAATCCCCTAGCTAAAGTCGTACGAAATCGCTCCTCTGACTTATTTCAGAGAAGTTCAAATCGACATTTGTATGAAGTTTCCCGCGCGCTCAACGACAACTGCGAATTAGCGTTTCAAGCCAAGCTGTGCAGTACCAGTGAAAAAATAACAAGATCAGCCACGACATGGGACATCCACGGAGCAAGCAAGCCACCTGAGCGCCAGCGCACCCACCCTTGGACAACTCCATAGAGTCCACTCAATAGCACGCCAGCCTTGCCTCCCGGAATACCTTGCCAATGCAGACAACCAAACGATACCGCTTGGAACAGGATGATCCAGCCTATCGAAACACCTGAAAAACTTAGTTCCTTGAATAGAATCCCGCGAAAAATCCATTCCTCAACAGCCGCATTTATGCAGTAAAAGGCCACGCCCGCAGGAATAATAATCCACCATGACAAATGAGGGATCATTGTAGTAAATCGAGAAAAATCAGGTGATACAATCGAATACCATACAAAGAGCCCCAGCGTGGCACAGCCCGCACCTAGAATAGAGTAGCTCCAGGTACTAGCCCGCCACTCTTCCTTCCCAGGCCACCACTTAAAGTCTGCTTTTTCTCGACGTTTAGAATCGATATACGCATAGACTGCTATCGGCACTACCAATGGTACTGGCCAGGGAAGCTGAAAGTATTCAATCCGAGATATCGCAGCAACCATGACGAACCATCCAAACAGACTATGGCTTCCCGTCCTCACTTTGGCAACGATCAAACCCATAAAAATTGCCGCGCACACCATCAACGTAAGTTGCCACCCCCCCTCTAAAAAAGGCAACACCGAAAAAATAATTAAATAATAAACAGTTATCATCAAACACACTCAGTTCGACTAGCAGCCAATGTTCAACTTTAACGTGTACACCTGAGAATCACCGCGTGCAACACACGGCTACTCCCCACTTACGAGATCAGGTGGACGCTATGAAACGGCTTCAGCAAAGGGTGTCATATCTGTCCAGACTTCATTAATGTGACTCAGACAAGCGTCTTTGGCCCCCTCGTATCCGACACTCTTCCAACCTAAAGGCAATTCTTTATGCTTACTCCATATCGAATACTGTCGCTTTGCATTCACGACAACGACATAAACCTCTCTTGTCTCAACATCCATATTTTCACCCTCTGTTTACGATCAGAATTCCATAAACTCAAAGCAACAAGGCCCCTCACCAATCAAAACGAATAACACCCGTTAAAAATTAGCCAATTCGCCTTTACCACTTCCATTTTTTTCACAGCACATGAAAGCACCACCTCTCGCACGCAGCGCCATCCAGATAACCCTGGATATATAACAGATAGAGCACTTCACACCCGCGGCAACGCCAAATTTCCATCAGATAAAACCGCCCCTGCCCGGCATGCCAACACGCTCGCACACCCAACCGCCTGAAGCCGGAAGACCTCGGAGGCACGACTGATTAGCGCCGAAACCACGCCACCGAAGGGCCTCGGCCAGCTTGCAGCATGAACTGATCCGATACACCCTAATATTAGAAACCCTGTCGAATCCAAGAGACATGACATAAGTCATTGAACACGAACCTTCTCCGGAGATCAGATCGGCCTCCTATAAAAGACACAGGTATGTTATCCACCGAGAACAAATGACACAGAGCCAATAGATATGAGACAGGCACTCATCCCCACGCACAATATCGGGACGGTGAAAAAAATAATATAAGAGAGACTGACTGAATCCGCGGAGCAATTGGGAGAGCACGGCTCCCGCAATAAGAACTCATCAGGATACTTGCTGGCGACCTGCACAGCCCTTGATGACCGCAAGATAACAGCAGTAGCTAGAACCAGGTACAGACGTACCAATACATACGATTCGAAGTAGGCCAGAATTGCCCTACCCCATACGAAAACATGGGACAGACCCACCACATCTATAGCCGGAATCCCACCAAGACACCGACTTGCTCCCTGCACCTGCAACATGAAGCTCCTGCCTTTTAGTCCATAAGAGTGCAGCATACAGGCCTCTTGCGTACTGCGCCTGCAAGCGGCCATAGAAAATATGACACACCTCGAAATAGAAATCTACAGTGATTGGATCCAATTTTTTCATTCGCGCAAAAAAAATTTCTTCACTTGATCACCCTATCCCAGCGTGATAATAAGCTCCCCCTAATTTTTTTGGACACTGGCATTTTATTCAATACCTTGATCAATCTTTATACAATCTGCGATATATGGAAATTCCCTCAGATGAAAGATCACGACACAAGCAATCCTGTTTCACTCACCCATATCCTTTCTCACTGGGCAAGTACTAAACCAGACGCTACCGCCTATGTTTTTCTTGCTGACGGAGAGCATGAAACACATTCCATAAGTTACTCAGAGTTATTTCACCGCTCCGCTGGACTGGCCAAAAAATTGCAAACCATTGGTCGTTTTGGCGACAGAATGCTTATGTTTTACCCTACCGGAATCGAGTTTATCGTGGCCTTCTATGGCTGCCTTCATGCAGGACTAATTCCAGTTCCTGCCTATGCACCAAAGAAGAACTCCAAGCAGGACCGCATTGACAAAATCATCGTTGACTGCAGCCCTGCAGCGATATTGGGAACCACGGATATCATTCATAGGCTCTCTGACTCTGATCATCCATTGGCCCTGAATGGTCTTCCTCCGTTATTAGCAACGGATTCTGAACAATACACCACCACTGACCTGTCTATTTCAGACAAAATCACTGGTAATACCTTGGCTTGCCTACAATACACTTCAGGCTCTACAGGGTCCCCTAAAGGGGTCATGTTGACTCATGAAAATTTCATTAAAAATCAACAATTCACCCAAAAAAACTGGCAGCACGACCACACTTCGGACTGGATGTGCTGGCTACCGCTTTTCCACGACATGGGCTTAGGTAATATTGTTCAGACCCTGTATCTCGGGTCCCGCTGCATTCTCATCCCACCAGAGACCTTCGTTCAAAAGCCAATCAGGTGGTTAAACGCCATTTCCCGCTATGCGGCCCACACTAGCGGAGGTCCCGATTTTGCTTATGCACTGTGTGCAGACATTCCCACTGAAGAAATACCTGCCGATCTGGACCTGTCAAACTGGAAGGTCGCTTATAACGGTGCCGAACCAATAAACCCAAATAGCCTGCTCAAATTCACCGAAAAATTCTCACGCTTTGGTTTCTGCGCACAAGCCTTCTCGCCGTGCTACGGACTGGCTGAAGCAACGCTGGCAGTAACAGCGGTCCACAAGGGCCAGCCGGTTGAATCGATCAGTATTGATGTAGCTGCTTTCGCGGAAAATCGGGTGATCGTCGTACCCGATGCCGCAGGTGGACGTGTGTTGGTGAGCTCAGGCATTTCACCGTCTGATGACAGCGTCAGAATTGTCGATCCAAACACATACGAATCCTTGCCCGAAGATGCCATTGGCGAAATCTGGTGCTGCAGCGGCGGCGTCGGACAAGGCTATTGGAATAACTCTGAAGCAACCCGCACCACCTTCCAGGCCACACTGGCGTCTACATCAACCCCTCACTACATGCGAACAGGTGACCTTGGTTTTTTCCATGCCGGCCAGTTGTACGTAACAGGGCGCCTGAAGGACGTCATCATTATTCGAGGGAAGAATTATTACCCGCAAGATATCGAGTTTTCCTGTTCAGGCTGCCATCCAGCCTTAGTCCATGGCGGCACAACGGCTTTCGTGGATGGTGAGCAGTCCATCGACAGAGTGATCATCTTTCAGGAAGTCAAACGTACTCAAGTACGCGGGGCCGACTTCGAACACATGCTCGCCCTGATCAAAAAAAGCGTCGCAACCGAGCACGGGCTGGCCTTACAAGCCATCTATCTGTTGAAGCCAGGCCAACTGCCCAGAACCTCGAGCGGCAAGGTTCGCCGCGCAGAATGCCTGAAAAAACTGCGAGCCAACGAGGTCCTGTCGATCGCTCAATGGCAAAGTGGGCCTGCCACCCCTCCCCTTGCAGAAACCATTTACGAGGTGCCTGAAAGCAAATGCACAACGCGGCGCAGCCAAGCAGAAATAGACCAGTGGCTTGCCGAGACACTCACGACTAAATTTTCCATTAGTCAGGATGCAATCAAGTCTGATGCAAATTTCGCCGAGCTGGGGCTCGACTCGATAAACATTACTGTACTTGCGCAGTTAATGACTGAGTTCGCCGGGCGCTCCGTCTCGGCAACCCAGTTCTTCGATTACCCCACCCTCGGTGAGCTGTGCGCTCACCTCGCAGATGCCGTCCGATCGCAATCAAGAAAGAGCCCAGCCCAATCCCCCACCCTCGATCAGCATCAATATGCAATCGTTGGGATGGCCTGTGACTTTCCTGGCGCCACATCCCTCGAGGGGTTTTGGCAAATGATTGCTGCGGGTCAACAAGGATTCGCTCCTCTGGCCACGCGATGGAGCGAAGTGGGAGGCTCCAAAGGTGGGGAAAATGCTCGAGCGGGTGTCATCGACGATCTATTTATGTTCGACGCCAGGTTCTTCCGCATTAGCGACGAAGAGGCGCGCTCCATGGATCCGCAGCAACGGTTGCTGCTTTCCACAGCCTGGGAAGCACTCGAACATGCCAGTCTTTCACCGACAGAACTGGCGGGATCCGATACCGGTGTATTTATCGGCATCTCTTCCAATGACTATTCACGCGGCCTGCTCGATCACTCTGACACACCTTATTTCCTGACAGGCAGTGCGTTAAGCCTGGCGGCAAACCGAATCTCCTATGTATTCGACTTCAAAGGCCCGAGCCTGGCCATAGACACCGCATGCTCTTCATCCCTGGTAGCCCTGCACAATGCCTTGAACAGTCTGGCCAGTCACGAGTGCGACCTGGCATTGGTGGGCGGAGTCAACGCACTGCTTTCATCTCCTGTAGATGCCTCATTCAATAAAGCCGGAATGACCTCAAAATCCTCATCCGCACGGATATTTGATGCTGCGGCTGACGGCTATGTCAGGGGGGAAGGCTGCGGAGTCTTGATCATCAAGCGCCTTTCAGATGCTCAGGATAATAACGACAGAATACTGGCCGTGATTGCGAGCTCAGCAATCAATCAGGATGGGCGCAGTAACGGGCTGACCGCACCTAATGGAGTTGCTCAGCAAAAAGTCATTCATAAGGCCCTCCACAG
>NZ_CAXAQH010000065.1:0-5288 GCF_963970905.1 Pseudomonas sp. EL_65y_Pfl2_R96
GATCATCTTTACCACTTGCAGTTTGAAGCTGTCGTCGAATGTTCTGCGTTTGCCAGTCATGAAAGAATCCTCGATAGATGCATTCTCCACCTATCGAGGTGTCCGGGGAAATTAGACCACTGCAATCCGTTGGGGTTGAGTGAGTGCCCTGGGGGGGATGGGTGTAAGAAGCCGTCGTTTGGGGATGAGGATCCGGCGGGTAAGGCTGGGGTTGATGAGGGGGAGACATCGCTTCCTTCTCCAGCAGGAGAACGCGAATATCTTTACCGTGGCGATCTCCGTCGTCCAGATGAAATCTTCAAGGTTGGTTTCGTAAGCTTAGGTAAAAGTACGGACTTATTGCTTCATGTCTGGGATAACAAGAATCCGCCAAGCAATTTTGTAAGTACATCAACCGACCCAGAGATTGGAATCGATTTCGGTACAAAATACAGAACTAAAAAAGGCTACCTGTATACATTGAGAAAAATTCATGGTCATGACATCAACAAAGAGCTGCATCCAGATGACATACCGTACAGTTATGAAGATGAGATCGCCATCCCTGACAAGATTAAAAGCGAAGACATTATCGGCGCCACCCCTCTTAAAAAAGATGGCAGCTATGTGGGTTACTCGATACCAAATCCTCGAAGGAAATGATTAATGACCATTAAAAAAATATCTATATTGATAGACAGTAAGCAAGAAACAGCAACTCTGGATTATGACGAGCGAAAATCTTGCATTGATCTGACATTGGAGAGCGGCTGGACAAAAAACTTCACAGGCCAGGACATTTATGAGTGTTTGGGAAAAATAATCAAAGAATTACCCGACATCAAGTTCTTATGCAAAGGCGCAAAAGTGAACGTGCGCCCATCCAGCATGTCATCGCAAATGACATCCGGTATCATGGCTTATGAACATAAATTGGGTGTCCGCGCTACAAGAAAGGACCTCGTCAATATCTTTGACTACGACGACAAAGACATTATTAACGACCCACAGATGCAAACAAACTATTTTTTTCGCTGGCTAGAATCACTAAAGAAAAAATAACGATGCGCAAAAAAAACATGATTAAGTTTGATATATCACTTAGAACTGGAGAAGTCATTGAAATCGCAACAATTGAAATCCACAGGCAAGAGTCATCACTGACCTTTATAAGGGGAAACGGGTTCAGAAAAACCTATACAGATCACGATCTATACTTATGTCTTGCTCAGGTTCGACAAGAGTTTCCTGAGATACAGTTTCTTTGCAAAGGGGCGAAAATCAATGTCTTCCCCTCACGAATGTGCTCTCAGATGAGTGGTGGAATTGTTGCGTACGAGCTAATTTCTGGAAGAACTGGAACATTTGACCAAATAGTCAACATATTTGATTTTGAAGACAAAAACATCACCCACGACATCCGCGCGCAAAAAGACTTCTATCGTCGTTGGCTAAACTCTTTTGAGTGAATCATGAATATAACAAAAGCCCTGCATTGCCGGGCTTTGAGCATCGGCACGATGGAGCTCTAACCTCCTGAATCCCCGGTACTGTTACTATCGCCACCCTTCCCACTCACCCCAGAACCACCTGACTCTCCAGCCCCACTTCCAGAACCACTCCCCATCGAACTTCCACCATTCATCGACCCACTTCCCTCCTCCGGGCTGGTGCTACTCCCGTTGGCATCGCCGCCATTCCCACCACCAATGGTGTCCGGTGGCAGCGCCTTCCCATCCGAAGTACCCGCATTCATTTCCGAGTAAGGTGGCATCCCCCCCTTGTCGACCGGCGCATCGCGGCCAGTAGATTGAGCAAACGCCGCCAATGAACTGATCGACAATAAGCCAACTACCGTCAGCGCTGTCAGTTTTGACCTGATCATGATGCATCTCCTTTAAAGAGTGCTTTACCTGACCTCTGGCAGTGATCGCCTTTTAAAGGTGCCGCACAATCGACAAGCGGCGATGCACCACCGCACAGGCTTCAGCTCGGTTCGCCCGAGGCGTCATCACCGGCAATGTCCGGGTCTTCCGGGTCGGCTTCCACATTCCCACGCTTCACATCATCGGCGGGCACTTGCTCCACAGCCGTGTCGTCATCGTCGGGCGGGCGCTGGTCACGGCGCAGGGAATTGGTGGGCGAAGGCAGCGGATATTCGGGGGTATCGTCGATATCGGAGTCTTTCGGGTCAGCGTTCATAACGCACCTCTCATTGGACCCGCAAAGTAGGTCCTGACCTTTCGAGGACGACACGATAGACGCGTTCGATCAGAAGGACGATTGGTCGTCCCGCCCCCAAAACCCGATCACTCGTCGTCTTCCTCGTCATACTCATCATTCTCGTAGTTGCCCACGCCGCCTGCATCATCGGCATCGTTGAGCGGCACTGTGGCGTCGTCCATCAGAGACCCCGGATCTTCATTGCCGGGATCGTTGATCGGGCCTTCTTCTTCCTTGTCTTCGGTTTCCGGGGTCATGGCATGCCTCACAACGTTCAGGTGTATATAAAGTTCGAAACGTCCTACAGCCAATCGTTCCAGAGTCCTATCGACAGAAATGAAAAACCCGGCACGGGGCCGGGTTTCTACTGTCACTCGATATCGAGTTAGCGATGCTTGTACTTATTTTTATGCTTGTGTTTGTAATTGCCGCCACCGGAATGCGAGCCGCCGCGATCATCACCCAGGCTGCTGCCCACCGCGCCACCAGCTGCACCGCCCACACCTGCGCCAATGGCCGAACCAGTAGAGCCGCCCAGGCTGTTGCCGATCACCGAACCGCCCGTCGCGCCGAGACCACCGCCAAC
This sequence comes from Pseudomonas sp. EL_65y_Pfl2_R96, assembly GCF_963970905.1. NCBI lineage: Bacteria > Pseudomonadati > Pseudomonadota > Gammaproteobacteria > Pseudomonadales > Pseudomonadaceae > Pseudomonas > Pseudomonas sp. EL_65y_Pfl2_R96. The sequence continues at coordinate 2,789 of NZ_CAXAQH010000065.1, forward strand.
GGCTGCTTCTGTGCGACTGCCCTTTCGCGCACCGACCGCACTGCCTGCCGCACCGCCGACGCCAGCGCCCACCGCAGCTCCGGTGCTGCCGCCCAACTGCCCGCCGACTACGTTGCCCAACACACCGCCAAGACCACCGCCGACTGCAGCGTCGCCGTTGCCGGCCGCCATTGCGCCCTGAGCGACCAAAAGCCCTAGAAACGCCGTGGACAATGTCAAACGCATGATATGCACCTCTAATTTCCGCATTGGGGAAGAGAACATGCCGCGGATAGCCTCAGCCTGGTATCTGCGTCTGTTGAACAGCAAATCAAACACCGACTGTACGAGATTTGAGCCACATGCGGGAAAAACGTTCCAAAACGAAAAAGCCCGGCATCGAGCCGGGCTTTTTCAGCGGATCATTCAGGATCAGTGACCCTTTTTGGACAGGTTGCTGCCCACGCCGCCGCCCAATGCACCACCCAGGCCTGCGCCGATGGTGGAGCCGGTCTTGCCGCCCAGGCTGTTGCCGATCACCGAACCGCCCGCCGCACCGACACCGCCGCCGATGGCCGCTTTGGTGCGGCTGCCTTTACGTGCGGCAACAGCGCTGCCGGCTGCGCCCGCTACGCCAGCACCAATCGCGGCACCGGTGCTGCCACCCATTTTCTGGCCGATCACATTACCCAACGCACCACCCAAACCACCACCGAGCGCAGCCGTGCCGTCACCGGCAGCCATCGCACCTTGAGCAACCAAAAGGCCCAGAACCAGAGCAGGCAGTGTCAAACGCATCACAAGAACCTCAAAAAAAGGGGAACGGAAAGGCCGGAAATTGAATGCTTTAGAGGAGGCAAAGTCCAGACACAAAACCGGAACAACCTCGCCATTGGCGACGGTTGGACAGCGTTTATGCAAAAGGTTTTATGACAGGCAAAAAAAAGCCCGCTGGGGAGACGGGCCAGGGTACTGCTTTCTAACGGATGAGCTGAGCCTACGTAGGCCGGTGTGAAAAGTTTGTGAAAAAACCACCAACGCTCTAAAAGTTGTAGGACATTTCTCGGCATTGCCAACGAGCCACGCTTTCAACCCTTCAAAAACAAGAAACCCCGCTCAATGGCAGGGTTCGTGCTGTTATCGGTTTACTTCCTGGAAGGCGCCCCCAGCTTGGGCATGAATTTCGATTTGGGCCCTCGGGTTCGAGGCACTGCGGATTTGATTTTGTTGATCTGGACACGGTCTTCACCGAAGCTCGGCACATAGTCCGTCTGACCACACTGCACGCAATCATTGATTGGAAACTCTGCCCCGTCGTCTTCGATATACGGCTCAGCCATATCTTCGCTCCTCTCAAAACGGGTCGATACCGGCAAGCCCTTTTTGCCTGAAAAATATCGACCACCCTGGATTTTGAGACTAGTCGGTCATTCCCAGACTTGTGATTCAGATCGCTACATGCCCGACGAATGGCCAGCACCGCGCGCCCAAGATCGGCTTACAGCGACCTACCTCAGTTTGACCGCCGTCCCGGTCACAAACACCACCACCATCCCCCCCTTGCCGGCCGGCATGCTGATCTCATAATCGAGCCCCACCACCGCATCCGCCTGAAGCGCCCGCGCCCGCTCCTTGATCTCGTCGGTCGCCTGAGTCCGCGCATCCTTCAATGCCCGCTCCAACGTCTGAGAACGCCCACCGAAAAAATCCCGCATTCCGGCGAACATATCGCGGATCACGTTAACGCCCTGCACCGACTCGGCGCTGACGATGTCCAGGTAAGCGGTGATTTGCCGGCCTTCAATGGTGTGGGTAGTGGTGGTGATCATGAGATGTCCTTCTTCATAGAAGCACGCATTATTCCTCGGTAGCCAGGTGATGAAAACAAAAAGCCCGGCATCAGTTGAACTGGGGATAACGACTCAAGGCAACCCGGACATCAGCGGGTGGTGGGGAGCCGACCATTCCAGCCGAGCTTTGCCGGGTCGCTGGTGGCCGCGTCGGGGAAGGTTTCAGGGGTGGCTGCGATGGCAAGTGATGACATGGCGCACGTCAGCAGAGCCGTGATCGATAAGGTGAAACAACAGGAAACGGCGCTAGAATTGGGTATTAGAGCAGCTTGATCAACACCGCAGTAACGGTAGCTACCGTACCAATCAGCCCAATAGCAACTGCCACTGGATACCAAAAAGTCTCACGGGTCATCTTGCCGGCCTCGGCGTTCAGCTTGCGCTGTTCAGCGATCAGTTTGACGATCTCCACATGAACCTTTTCCAGCTCTGCCTGTTTCATGGTCATTTCCTGCATAACGTGCGTACGTCCATTCCGGATAATGGGGGGAGTCATTTGTACTGCCCTTTGATTCATTTTGTACCCTAGAGGCGCAAAAAAAATGGTTCTTCACGGATTACCGGGAAAGACGCTCTTGATCTTCATGAAAAAGAATTCGCTGTCCCGGTAACCGTACGCCATCCGCTTAATGACTTTTATTCGATTGTTTATGCCTTCCAGCTGCCCCGTG
>NZ_CAXAQH010000066.1:0-4931 GCF_963970905.1 Pseudomonas sp. EL_65y_Pfl2_R96
TTGAGGCCTGGCCGGGTGAGTGGCGTCTGCATTTGCAGAAGTCCGGTTGTGGTTGGGTCGCTGAGTTGGTGGATGGTCATCCGGGTGTCGATCAGGCGATGGTGGTGTCGATGATTCTCGAACGCCATGCTGGGGGTGCCAAGCGCAACATTCATTTCACCGGCCGTTACGGCGTTTAACCCGAGGAGAATCAGTATGAGCCAGACACTGGAACGCGCCATTGCCATCGCCGCCGCAGCGCATGAGGGACAGGTGGACAAGGGCGGCGCGCCTTACATCCTGCATCCACTTCTGGGCTCTAAAAATCTTGATAGTCTTTAAAGGCGCAGTTGTAGAAGAGTACGCCAAGTTCCGTTATGTTGAACTTTGATCCATCTCTATACGCTAGGCCACATGCGAAAAGAAGTGCTTCTTCTGGGATTTTGTTGGAGTGCTTGTAAGGGAAACCATCATTTGATTTTATAAATTCAGGTAGTGCTAGCAAGCTTGCTACCGATGCGGCATGAATTATCTGTACAAGTGTTTCATATGAGGTGTAATCAATATCTCTAGTGCAAAGTTTAGAAACCAATCGGCCAACAATAGCGGCTTTTAGGGGTTTTGAGCTTTCTATCGTGATTAAAAGGAGAGAGTCTGTAAACTCCTCTGTTTTTCCTGTGTTGTTTAGTTTGTTATATAGATTTTCTACTGTTTCTGTATCATTGATTTTACAGGCTTCAAGAAAGGCTGCGCAATTTCTACGGTACTTGTGTTGTTGGAAGGAGTCCTTTATCTCAAGGACCTTCATTCCTTGAGATACAACAGGTATTTCACTTAAAGCTCCTGTCTCGTCAATCGTTTTTATTAGTAGATCCACACCCTCTGCGACATAGTCTTTGGAGTCAATTATGGTCTGCTTTACGATCGATAATATCCCGGTTTTCTTGCCGTCCATGTACCGCTGCCTTTTGCCAGTTGAGATTTTTTTTGGTGGTGTTTGAAAGCACTTATTTGATTCCGCCCGCTACTTTATTCGTGTAGTGAAAGGCCGTATCCGCTTTTGACGCCATGCTGCAATCAGTTGTCTTGAAAGTACCATCTTACAGAGCCCATATCTTGATTCGACAAGCTATGTCCTCATCCTCAAAGGCAACCTGCCTAGGAGAAACCTCCACTTTTTGCTGCATAAATGGAGATAGGGATCGCGTTCAAATTACGGTGAGCTGAAAGAACTATCCTGCACACTTTCGCAAAATTCCAACTCCCATGATGAAAATAAACACCCATCCGATCCAACCTAAACCGGAGGATCGCTTTGGGGGACTCGTTGGTATTGGAGTTGGAGAGTTTCGCCAGTGCGACGGTGGCAGAGGAGGGCTTGCGGCCGGGCGAGTAGCCTGAGGTGTCTGAGCTCGCATCTTTTCAAGCAATTGCTGGTTCGAGCTTTTCGGGGAGGCTACTTGCGATGGTGCGCTCGGTATTGGTTTAGTGGAAGCGGATTTTCCTCTACCCATTGTCTCGAGAATGTTTGCGTTTCGACTCTGAGAGGGGCTCACCACCACTGATGGGCCGGAGCCAAGAAGACGGAATCGTGCCTCCTGCTCCGGTAGCTGTTGAATCTGCCCAGGAGTTGTAATAGTGATCGACAAATGCGTGTATCGAGTGGACTTGGCTTGACCATGATAAGGGGGATCAACTAATCCCGAGACTGACAGCCAGCGGCCGACCCAAGACTGATCGGGCACGTTCGGTTCAATGGTCTTCATTCCATCGAACCAGATAGATAGCTTCACGGTTTCGCCGCGCCAGTCGGAAAAGTTCACAAACACATAAGGTTTCTTGTTAGCGCCCCATCCGTTACGAACGGAGTGGATCTGACCGATAAGCTCGATACGGTTGCCCACGTGAGCAAATACTTGGACATATTTTGTTGCGTCACAAACCGGATAGGCACCTTGATAACCTATCACTGCGGGAGTGGCTTTTAGCTTGAAAGTAATCGCCTCGCCGATGACCCCTTTGTCCTGGAGAAAGTCTGCCAGCGTGGGGACGCTTTGAAATTCGCCAGCCACGACGCGGGCTAAGTTTTTAGCGTGCGTCGCTACGCTCTGAAGTTTGAGAACTTCTCTGAAAATGACTGATGAGCCAGGATCAAGGAAGTCATTTCGCCGAAACACCACTGCACTCGGTTCAGATCGAGAAACCGCCCAAAGCGATGGGGAGATTGCTAGCGCCTGGAGGGCTACATCCAAGGTGATGAATGAGAAGCGGTCTAGCTTTTCGTTGAAATCTCTAGGCGTGCGCTTTGGGTGCTGGAAGTTGATTTGCCCCAGTTCGGTCGCGGTAGAACCCTGAAACGTCTCAACGAACATTCCATCGTAGTCGATAAGCTGTACGGTACTTCCGTCGGCACTCACCATCACGTTTTCGGGCTGAATATCCCCATGAGATATCTGGTTCTGTTCCAGAAACGCCGCCAGCTTGGCGAGAGCTTGCCGAAGGCGCTGAAGTGCTTGGGTGTTTCGGTGCTCGCTTTCAAGGAATTCAGCCAGGGTCCGCCCCTGCGCCCAAGCCATCTTGACTATGGGATAAATCGACCCTTGGATGCGAATTCCATTCGGGATGAACTCGAAGGGCAGAAAGTAAGGATTAGCCAGCTGCTTGATTCGAGCGGAGATCGCCTGATAGCGTTGTTCCAGCTCCCGTGACTGTTTGTGAAAGCAGCGCAGTGCGAACTTCTTGGTCCCAACGTCCACGGTATAGGTAAGAGCAAATCCGCCGCACAAGGCTAGAGGAAGACCCAAGCCAGACGTCTTCAAACGACCGTGTTTTAACTCGGCGTCTTGCAACACCAACTGCGGGGACTGTAAGGCCTCGTTGTACTGCTCCAGGGTTGGATATGCCATGGCTTACGTTGAGCTAGTTAGGGTAACGATAATTAAGGTTGTGTCGTCTCGACGCAATGCACCGGAAGCACGCTCGGCCTCCACCAACTCAAGGAAGTCATGCGGATCCCTGATCTTACTAAGCCGTTCAAAGGCCAAGAAATTACCTTGCTCCTGGCTCTGCAACAACCATGCGCCCAGTGCGTCAGTCATGCAAAGAAGAAAGTATGTCCCTTGTTGGTCGTAACTCCACTCCCTTCGATTCCAAGGACCTAGCTCGCCAACACTCACGGATGCATTAAATTCTTGGCGAGTAGCTAGAAGCGTAGGCTTCTCTGTGAACTGTTCAGCACGTGAATAAGGGGCTGTGTCTATTACGCTATCTCCATTGCTCCAGACAGCAAGACTATCTCCCAAGGCAGTGATGGCTACAGTTTGGCGATCTGGATCATCCTGTGCGATCACCAATGTGGCAAAGCTGCCTCGCTCGTAAGCTGCGGCTTTAGACCAAGATAAGGTACTGGGATCGTGGAGAGCTCCATACGCTTGAATACACGAACAGATCCCCTCGTCCGATGGTTCAGTGTCTAGGAATTGATTCACTACCAAGTTGGCCCAGTTACGGGCGTCAAAGGATTCTGAGGCGCCATCCGATAGCACCACACGGCCCCTATCCTGAGCCATGCGGTAAGCGTCCTCGTTTTCCTCGGGAGACTCCACGTGCTTGGCAACCGTCCCTTCGAAAATGATTCGAAATGCCATGGTCAGCGCAACTGAGCAGCCCGGGTGCCGATATCGAAAAAGTCGACAATCTCGGCGATATCACCGTTGAAAACGAATCCACGGGATTCCATGGTGGCTTTGATACCCTTCTCTTCAGCGACTCTTTGGAGGTGAGCAGGCAGAGGGCTGGACATGCGGAACAAGAGTTTTGCGTAGCTATCGCTTAAGTTCGAATCCGAGATTGGGAACTTCACCGGATCGCCCCCATTGGTACTTACGTGGAGGTTGAACAGAAGCACATGACCGTCGCTGGTGCTGACCTGCTGGAGTTGCTGAGCTAAACCTTCTGGATCTCCGTCAGTCGATTCACCGTCGGTTACATGTAAGACGGTTGGTGGGTAACTATCCGGGTGTGCATCGCACCAAGCAACCAACTGCTCTGCAGCTGCGGTGATGGCAGTGCACATAGGGGTGCCGCCTGCGGCTTTAGGCTCAAACCAAATCGGGAACTTAATGGCCTGATCCACTAGGCCACCTGCTCCGTCATCCATCCGCTTGATCCGGTCTTCGATACGCAGAGGATTAGCTTCGATCCGAGAAATAGGATGAAGGATGGAACCTGAAAGATTTCCAGCCAAGCCGTTCGCGGCGGTGGAGCCGGAGTAACCCAAGACACCAACCTCGAAGTAGTCACGAGTGCCTTCGGATTTCGTGCAGCGAGTAATTAGCGTGGCAAATGTGCGATTTAGAACGTCCGCCACGAACTGGGCCTTGGATTTTCCGTTATCCATGATGTCCTGCATTGACCCAGACTGGTCTACCAGGAACAGGAACGCGGTAGGGCTGGTTCGGCTGATTTCGGCGCTGTAGCTCATGGGAACCCTCAATGGTTAATCACTATCCAGCGGCCGATCATATAGCATTTTGAAATCATCATGAAACATCACGAAATCATGGAAGGTTAGATTCGTAGTACGTATTGGGTTTGAGGACGGATCTCGATTTTTCCGCTCAGTAGTTTTGAAAGTCGTGGTCTGGCCCTAGGATTTTAGGACGCTTGCGCGGTCCTTTTGATAATGGGACTTGCCCCATTTGGTGGCGTAGCCTCGTAAACCGAGCGATGCAGTGCTGTAACGGGCTACCAACGGGGGGGCTCTCACCATAAGGGGAGAATTCCTACAGATTTTGCAGACTTCAAAATCCTGGCCGAGCCTTCGTCGAATGATCAGGCGCGGGATTTTCGCGGGTGAGGATGCTTGCTTCCGTTCAGCGTCGCCGCCGTCGTAGACTGAAAGCCAACGAGAAACCAAGGATGGAACACGCCCATGATCGAAATCGGCAGCC
>NZ_CAXAQH010000067.1:0-3085 GCF_963970905.1 Pseudomonas sp. EL_65y_Pfl2_R96
AGTGACGCACGGCCGAATCGTATTCAACGTGAGCGGTGTTGATGGTGATACCACGAGCTTTTTCTTCTGGGGCGCTGTCGATCTTGTCGAAGTCAACCTTGGCCGAACCGAAAACTTCGGAGCAGACACGGGTCAGAGCAGCGGTCAGAGTGGTTTTACCGTGGTCGACGTGACCAATGGTACCAACGTTGACGTGCGGCTTATTACGTTCGAACTTTTCCTTAGCCATCGAAATCACCCCTAGCAGAAGAATTAAGCAAGTAACATCAGCCATTAAAACAAAGGCAGATATTTTCATATCTGCCTTGTTATATGGAGCTCTTGAGCGGATTTGAACCGCTGACCTCACCCTTACCAAGGGTGTGCTCTACCAACTGAGCTACAAGAGCGAAACACATTGCACAACCTGCAAACTTGGAGCGGGTAGCGGGAATCGAACCCGCATCATCAGCTTGGAAGGCTGAGGTTCTACCACTAAACTATACCCGCGGAGCTTGCAGCTCACGCTAAAATCTGGTGGAGGGGGAAGGATTCGAACCTTCGAAGTCGTAGACGTCAGATTTACAGTCTGATCCCTTTGGCCGCTCGGGAACCCCTCCTAAGCGAGCCGGCATTCTATATCATGCCAGCCTTCTGTCAAGCATTTTCTCATTAAAAACCTGAGGTTAGCTGCGTTGACCTCGCCTTGCACCGTCAACCTTCAGAAGGTCTTCACTGCGAAGCGGGCGCCATTCTATGCAAACTATCCGGCAGGCGCAACCCCCTCACACGGCATTATTTTATGTTTTAACTCATTGAATTCTTTAGAAAGGTTTTGCAGCTGCGAGTCATCCAGCAAACGCCGGCTTTCCGGCACCACACGCACCCAGTAACCAGCATATTCAGGGAGATCCTTTGGCAAGGGCTGAAACTTGATGTCCATGCCACTCAATCGACGCTCGATGGCCTGAGCGACTTCCTGCCGAACAGAACCTCCCAGATAGAGACAACCACTGTCCACCTGCGCGGATTTTCCTTTGTCTCGATTCTTATCAGTCGCTTCGCTCAACAAGCGAATGTCCTGCTGTGAACCGCGGTACAAACTCAAGGGGGTTACATCTTTCGCTCGAAGCGGGGCCTCCTGTTGGTGCCAGACGTAATAGAACACATTGAGAACAAGCAGTAACAGGAACAACCAACGCATAAAGACCTCAGGACAAGGGACATGCCATAGCCAAACCTACGAATACCAGATCAGGGACGACCCTGGCCTTGGGCACAATCTCAGACACCAGTTCAGCGTCCCCCCCCGTGAGGAATACAGCAAAATCTTCTCCCCAATAGCTGCGCGCCAACTCCAGCTGAGTCAGAACAAAACCTCTCAGCATCAACGAGCAACCTCGTTCGACCGCCTCGACGGTTGTACGTCCTGGCGCGAAACTCTCCAGAGCACGCTCGGCAGCAAGATCTCCATAGCGAATTCTACGGGTATGGGTACGCAGCTGGTTGCGCATCAATGGCATCCCAGGACAGATGAATCCTCCGAGATGCTCACCATCCCTGGCAATAAAATCAGCAGTAACAGCGGTACCAAAGTCCAGCACCAGACAAGCCCCCGAAGCCAGATGAAATCCTCCGAGCATTGCAAGCCAGCGATCGAGCCCTAGCCGCTCGAATTCCTCGTAGCCATTTCGAACTCCAGACATTTCGCGAGCCGGTACCGCGCACACCACGGAAACGCCGAAAGCCTCTGCAAGCATAGAAATTAATGCATTGGTTTCTTCTGCGGTTCTGACGCTGACCAACCGGCAATGTTTGAGATCGAGCCCTGCAAGCCCTTTCAAACTTTCCAGCAACGCAAAATCCGAGTCAACGACACCCTCACCAACCACCCGCCGAATATCCGCGCCGAGCACACGCCACTTGATGAAACTGTTTCCACAATCGAGCTCAAGAATCATCACGCAACCTCAGGCTGAGCTCACCACCACTAAAGACTTTTTCCACACCATCCACCTTCAAGCGCAAGGCACCCTGACTATCGATACCCAGCACCTCTCCATCTATCTGACTAACACCGGCTATCAACGACACCGCCCGCCCCTGCCATAGATGATTTTGCTCCCACTCTGCCTGGATAGCTGAAAATCCGTTGGCCTGGTGGCGACTCAAGTAGGTCTGAAGCATCGACCCCAACTCCGCAACCAGGTGATTACGATCAATCACCTTACCCGACTCGAGCCGCATGGAGGTCCACTGCTGATCAACCTCGTCGGTCATCTGCATGTTTACATTGATTCCAACACCGATCACTACGTGACACACATCAGCAGGATCCCCCACTAGCTCAAGCAATATTCCAGCAATCTTTTTCCGGCCTACCAGAACATCATTAGGCCACTTCAATCCCACCGCTGAAACGCCAAGCACTCGCAAGGCTTGCATTACGGCGAGTCCCACAACAAGACTCAGGCCTTCGAGCTGCCGCATCCCACCCTCAATGCGCAACACCAGACTGTAATAGATGTTTTCCGCGAACGGGCTTACCCACTTGCGCCCGCGCCGCCCGCGCCCAGCTGTCTGTCGCTCAGCGAGCACCAGAAACGGCGCAGCCTGACCACGCCCGATGGCGCGCAAGGCTTCAGCGTTGGTAGAGTCAATTGAGTCGAAGACTAAAATGGGCCACTCGCAGGAAGGCGCCCTCGCGCTTATCTCAACAGGATCAAGCAGCGTCAATGGCGCAGCCAGTTGATAGCCGCGACCGCGCACTTTGTGGATAGATAAACCGAGCTCAGCCTCCAAATGCTGAAGCTGCTTCCATACGGCACTACGACTGACGCCCAAGGCAACGCCCAGGGCCTGGCCCGAATGGAATCGGCCATCCTTAAGAAGCTTTAACAACGTCAGCATGCAAGCCTCGCCTCACAATGAGGCCCGCATGATAGCCATGCCCCGAGCCGTTGCATAGAAACCCCGCAGGTGAACTTTCCTGCGGGCAAAACAAAACCCCTACCTGCATACGCAGATAGGGGTTTCGGAATTTAATCTTGACGATGACCTACTCTCACATGGGGAAACCCCACACTACCATCGGCGATGCATCGTT
>NZ_CAXAQH010000068.1:0-3061 GCF_963970905.1 Pseudomonas sp. EL_65y_Pfl2_R96
CGGGCAGTTGGGTCTGGATCAGGTTGCCGAGTTCGTCATAGTGGTGGTGCAGGCTGCCGGCGGCGCTGTTTTCGGCGAGCAACTGGCCGGTGGCATCGTAGGCGAAGCTCAGGGTCTGGGCGTTGCCCTGCAGGTCGGTGAAGGTGACGGCGGTGAGTTGGTCCAGCGGGTCGTAGGTGTAGTCGGTGCGGCCATCGTCGGTGACTTTGGCGATCAGCCGGCCCACGGCGTCGCGTTCCAGGCGATGGACGATGGGTGCCGGCGGTGTTTCGGGAATGAGCGCCAGGCCCGTGCCGTACGGCGCAGGCATCGCCGTCACCGCCGCGACGTTGTCGAGGCGGTCGTAGTCGTAGCGCTTGGCGCTGCCATCCAGGTCTTGTTGCTCGGTCAACCGATCCCCAGCATCCTAGGCAAACCGGTAGCTTTCGCCATTCTCGTTGGTCAGCGCTTGCAGTCGGCCGAAGCTGTCGTAGGCGAACTGCACTTGCCGGCCCTGGGCGTCGGTGCGCTGGCGGACCTGGCCGCGACGGTTGTGTTGATAGAGCGTGGTGTGCCCGGCCGGGTCGGTATAGCCGGTCAATTGGCCGCTGACGTCGCGCTGATATTGCTCGGTGCGCCCGTCCGGTAATTGGCTGCTGAGCAATCGCCCCTGGGCGTCGTAGCTGAACTGGGTGCGTTCGCCGAGGGCGTCGGTGATGGTTTGCAGATAGCCCCGGTTGTCATAGCTGAACCGCGTCGGATAACCCGAGCAATCGATGTGTTCGACCAGTTGGCCGAACGGGTTCCAGCGCAGTTTTTTGCTTTTGCCGGTGGCGTCGATGATCTCGACGACCTGGCCGTGAGTGTCGTAGCGGTAACGGGTGATGTGGCCCAACGGATCGGTTTCGGCGATACAGTTGCCGTGCTGATCGTAGCGAGCGTTTGTGGCCATGTGGTGTTGACCTGGCCATTCTTTTCGAAGTTGCCTTCCAACTGGAATTTTTTGTGGATACCACGCAGCTTTATCAATGCCCTTTCTAACGCGCTCATGTTCGTTCTCCGAATAAAATTGGCGGAAGTGCGGGGGGCAGGACTTGAGCCATGGCCCGAAGGCGTATGCGGTTCGTGGCGTGGGAAGTTTGCTCCCTATCGGCGGCGCAGCCGTCGTAACCGGCTGATCGATACCTTTGAAAAAGACGGCGTTGGTGAGCTCGATGACGGGCACAGCTCAGGTAAATTGAACGAGGAAATATCCAGCTTCGTCGCCTTCCTTCATCTTTTTCGCCCGGTTGTCGGCAAAAACGTAGCCGATGCCACCGCCGAACAATCCTTCGTGGCGAGAACTGATTTTTGCGATGTCGGCGTCCAATATCTGGGCTAGAAAATAATAGCGAGGGCTTTCATACAACGGATCTTGCAACCAGCCAGGGCGACCTAATATTTTGCTGATACTGGCGCCGCAGTCCGGATCCTCCAGCTCTTCGGTCATTTGTTCGCCCGTGAGGGGTTGCTGGGCAATGTAGCTTCGCGGAATCGGATCCTCCAGGGTCGGTGGCATAAGCTCGAAAGGCGCCAGCGTATGAAGCAGAACTTTACTATGTCCCTGTACCAGCTTTTCCATCTCGCTCTGTTGGTGGACAGTCAATTGGCGTAACGATGACCGTTTGTACGTATCGCCTTCACGCTCCACGGAAACGAACACTGTCAGAGCCATACCCGACGGTATAAAAGAAGTGCTGAGGAAATCCGATGTCATCATGAGCACTGGTAGCATCAAATGACCGGTGGTTGGATCCTTTGGCCACAGATCAATATCGGTGAGTCGAGCGCCCCCGCCTATTTGTCCAAGGTTATGGTCTTTTTCGGAGAGGATGATTTGATTGATGCCCATAGTCCGTGATCCTTTAGAAGCAGCCTTTTCTTTTGGCGAATGATGTGGATAAACGCCTTGCTGTTCGTGCCTGTTGTTGGGTGATGATGCCGGTTCTGACCAATGAGTTGTGAATAGCTTGGGACATGAGGCGAATTTCCAGCTTCCCGCGCTTGAGCATTTGATTAGGTCCCAGCCCGCGAGCACGGCGCAAACGATTTTCCTCGGCATGCACCATGTCGTGATGTTCGGGCGATAGCGCAATGGAAGGGTTACCTTTATAGCGTCGGCCCTTTGCGATACCTTTTCCTTCCAGAAACTTATTACGAACAATCTCGTGTGCTTCCAGCCCATCATTCTTGTGGGCTTTGGCACCGTAACCGGCCACCTCACCTTCTTTTAGCAGCCCAAGTGGGTCAATCCACCCGGTGGAGTTGGGAGCGTACTGGTAGAGATTGTATCCCCCCGCGAGCCCAATCGGATCCGGCGTAGTAAACCGCCCCACATCCGGATCATAAAACCGAAACGTGTTGTAGTGCAGCCCGATCTCCCGATCCAGATACTGTCCTTGAAACCGCAAATTCTGCTCTTCGATGAAGTACGGTTCCCGCACCTCTTCAACTGTGTTACCCCACACCTGATACCGTGTCTGCCACACCGTATGCCCGTCGACTTCGGTCAGTTGTTCCGGCAGCCCATTCAGGTCATTGTGGTAATACCGCACGCTCTGGTGTTCGCCTGTCCCATCAACGCGAGCCAGCGGCGCATAGCTATCTTCTTCATAGATATACAGGCTGGTCTGGCTATGCCGATGCTCTTGCAACAGGCGTAAGCCTTCCCAGTCGAAACGAGTTTCTCCCAAGGGATAGCCGTGGCTGTCATGTTCGGTTTTAGCGATGCGTCGGCCCAGTGGGTCATAGGTCATTTTCACGACCGTTTCCCGCTCGCCTTTCTGGCTGCGCACTTCAATCAATCGGCTTTCGGCGTCGTAACCGAAGCGCTGCAAGCCTCGTTTAGCGCTGCGTTTTTCGATCATCCGGCCAAACGCGTCATAGCGGTAACGCTTGTCCTGGTAGGTCAGCAGTTTGTTGTGCACCACCAGCCCGGCGCCGGGTTGTGGGCCGTCCAACAGGTTGGCGGCGGCGTCGTAGGCGAAGGTTTCGCGCTGGCCGTGCAGGCTGTCCTGGCTGGCGATGATGCGGCCGGTGGCGT
>NZ_CAXAQH010000069.1:0-2915 GCF_963970905.1 Pseudomonas sp. EL_65y_Pfl2_R96
CAGAGCCAGACCGGTTCATCGTCAATCCAATCCACCAGATGCCGACTAAACACCTAGGGCGCTTGCCATAGGCTGACAGCCCTAACTGTAGGCGCTTGCCAACGTAGCGGCATCTGCTCGCAAACGGAGCGGATTTCTGCTCGGATTATCTGACAACGAGCAAAACGATTTGCTCACGCTATCTGCCAATGTGCTCACCAACATCCAGCGCTGCTCGCCATCATAATCACCTTCTCACATTATCTGCCAACGGCATCGCCATGGTGTCAGGGGCCGATATCGCCAAAATAGTCGCGGCGTTGATGAGCCTTCATGGTTGTTAGCCAGTCGACGAATCCGGTCCATCCTATAGCGCACGTGAGCATTCCTTCGCTCGGTGTGTTGCCGCTCGACGAGTGGAACCGCCTACTGATTGCCGGAAGGACCATGCCGGCGAGCACAGGCAGCAAGCATGATAAGCGCACAACAGCGCTTTTGCTGGTCCAGTTTCGCCCGATCATGCCCGGCAAGCCCAGATGCCATCGACGATAACGAGAGTGTCGAGATCAGTGACCACGCTGCCTCCCGAACAGGAAATGGTAGGTCAGGGCGAATACCGGCACCATGATCGCCGTCTTGATCGACAGGTTGTGGAGCACCTCGGGCCAGGGATGGACGAAGACGCCTTCGATCAGCGCACCCAGCGCGACGGCGAGGACACCGGTGAGAGCGCCAAAGGCCCAGCCCGGCAACTTCACGACTGGACCTCCCGGGCAGCACGATCGCCGCGCCAGATGCGACGCATGCGGGACAACTCGCTCCACCGTGCGGCCAGGATGGCGACAAGGCCGGCGATGACCATGCCGGACCAAGCATGGTGGTATGCGAGATACAGCGCGACGATCACGCCTGCTGCGGTGATGGTCTTGGCGAACACGGATTTCATCCTTTCGATATGACTGACAGGTTTCGCACGGTTCACACCGGGACGCCGGCCGCGCGTAGTTGTTCGGTGAGTTCCCGGGTGTGTACGGGATCGGGGTTCCCGTAACATTCCCCCAAAAGTAGCGGTAGTGGGATTGGCGGAAAACAGCCATTTTTGAAGGTTCTATTTTTCTAAGTATTTGAATTCCCAGAGCTGGGAGCTTTTTGGACTTTTCCGGCGCCGTTACGCACCAATTGGTGGTGTGGCTCGATGGTGAAACGCATGACGCCCTTCATATTGATGTGACGGTGCGCGACGGGCGCGATATGCGTCAGATGCTCAGTTGGGTAGAGGGCAGGATTGGCCTCAATTTCGGTCTGCATCGCCGCGGTATTCCAAGCCAGCACGACGTTGGTGAGCAAGGAGATGGCCCCGCTGATGGCGTTTGCATCATCCTCGGCTCGGCCATGCTTGGCCTCGATCCGTCCGGTCAACAATGCGCGCTGCAGGGCATGGAGCGATTCACCCTGGGCAAGCAGCCGATGAACCTCGCGCCGGAATTCTGGGTTGACGAGATAGTCGAGCATGAACACGCTACGCATGACCTTGCCGACCACGGTACCGCATTCATAGACCGGGTTTCCCCGTGCGGCGCTGCCATGCCGCTCGATGATGGTCGCGGCGGAACCATACCCGCTCTGGAGCGAGGCCGCGATATGCTGGAGACCATCCCATCCGCTGCGTGCCGTGCGGCCGAGCGGTACACGCTCGACGATCGGCTCAAGCCGGGCGGGCACAGCAACACCGCGCGGCAGGTAGAGCTTGCGCCCTGAAAAGCCCGCAAGGCGGGGGCATAGGTCAAAGCCCAGAACCTTGGCCAATCCCATTGCGAAATGGGTGAAGCCGTGGGTGTCGACCGCCAGGCGCTGCAGCTCGGCGATCTGCTGCTGCAGCACACCTTCAAGTGCGACCCCGGCCTGGCGCTGGTTGAGCACGATAGCCTGATCGTAGATAATCGGCCACTGATCGAGAATATGCGAATAAGTGCCAATCGCCCTGGTGCCGCGACGCGGATCGGTGCCCGCGTTCCAGAGGTGCCGCGTGGCGTCCAGACTCATCATGTCCGCCGATGCCTGTTTACCTGTGCCCCATCGCCGTGCAACTGGGTGGGAGAGCATGTGGTTGACGACTGCGTCACTTGCGGCGCGCAGCTGCCCGCTTGCGATGATCTGGCGCATCACATGTTCGATCTGGTCATCGCTGACACCCGCAACCATCCGGCTGACGCTGGCCGCGCTCTGCATTGTGCCCAATCCCAGCAGGGCACAATAGACCTGTGTCAGCTCCGTCGTGCTGGCAGGCTGCCGCCCCAAGAGGATCCATGAGAAATGGGTAAGGGCATCGATCTCGATGAGAATATCGGGCAGTTGAACCGCGCCGATCGCCCCGAACAGGGCCCTGCGTGTCGCCCTGACTTCCGGGCCCTCGCCAAGCGCCTTGAGCTTGGGGATCCGCAGCCGGTCTTCGCGCAGGCCGATGTCACCGGCGGTGATCGCGGCATCGAGCGCGGTGACCTGGGCGGTCAATGTCGCTTTGTAATCGCCGAGATAGCCCTCAAGGGTCTTGGGTAGTGCCTGCGCCCGGGCGAAGCTGCCCTTGTGTTTGAGCCACTGCGCGGACGGCATCAGCTGATCGGAAAGACTGCGGTGCTTGATGCTGTCTACGCTGCTCGCGGCACCATTGCGCAGCGAGCGCTTGAGCAATAGCGCGGCGGCCACCTCATAGGCCGCCAGCCTTTCCTCAGCCGTGGATGCAGCTTCGACCAAGGCGCGCGGGGCCGATGCAAACGGCGTGCTCAGAGCCGCCAGTCCGGTCTCGTTGGTGGCATAGACGCCTGCCAGCGTGGTCATGGCAATCCCAAGGGGATGCCGCTGACCGCAGGCTGGAGCGATGTCGGTTGCTGGTCGTCGCTGTGGGAAGTCAATGAAAAAGACGCCAACGGTAACGTCAC
>NZ_CAXAQH010000070.1:0-2627 GCF_963970905.1 Pseudomonas sp. EL_65y_Pfl2_R96
CCACTCAGGCGCTGGTGATACTGGCTCGCAAGCTTGCTCGGATCGTATTCGCTCTGCTGAAAGGGCAGAGCGAATACCAACCAAAAGCCGGTTGAGGGCTTCCCCTCAACCATAGAATCTCCCACATTGGGCGCCGCGATCTTTTGCCGTCAGTCAGAGAGTTGACCTTTGTCACAATTGCGATCGTATTCGGGTCTACAATCGAACACTCTGCGAACAATCATTTATGTGATGTCTTTTGCGAGACGCCTTTTACAAGAGGAGATCAGCAATGAAGATCCTGATAAAAGAACTGGCAACATCCCGCTGGCAGGTCCGCCTGGATCAACATGCTGTGACGTTCCGCAGTGAAGCCGAAGCCTTGGCCTTCACCAAAACGCTTGAAGCGCGCTTGTACGCGCCCCATCGAATTCCCGACCGTCAGCAGCGCGCTGCTGGCTGAGTCCGTCCTCAGACTTGGGCTTGCGTCAGCGCCCGGGCATTTTGCAAACGTTGGGTGAGCATCGCCACGCTCACCACCAGAATCCCGCACAGGCTGATGACCATGGCCATCGGCATGGCGCTGCCATCGTGCAAAACACCCAGCAATGCTGCGGCCCCGGCGGCGACGCTGAACTGCAGGCAACCGAGCATCGCCGAGGCGCTGCCCGCCCGCGCGCCCTGCCCGTTCATGGCGCAGGCCGAGGCGTTGGGCACAATACAACCCAGGCTGGCGATGCAGAGGAAAAGCGGGATCAACAACGGCCACAGGTGCATGGTGTGCAACGCGCTGACCGCCAACAGGGCCAGACCGCCCGCCAGGTAGAACCAGACGGTACGCGCCAGTAAAAAGGCCGGACCGCGCTTTGCCAGCAACCGTGCATTCAACTGGGCTACTAGAATGAATCCCGCCGCGTTAATGCCGAATAGCCAGCCGAAATGCTCGGCCGGCACACCATAGAGTTTGATGAACACGAACGGTGAACCGGCGATGTAGGCAAACATCCCGCCGATGGCGATACCACCGGTCAGGGCGTGGCCAAGGAATATCGGGTCCGCCAACAACCGACCATACTGGCGCAGCGCGCCCGACAACGGTTGGCGCGGCACATGGGACGGCAAACTTTCCGGCAGACCGAGGGCCACGGCCCCCCCTACCAGCGCACTGAAACCGGTCAGCACGAGAAAGATCGACTGCCAGCCCGTCGTGTTGACCAAGAACCCGCCCAGCATCGGCGCAAGGATCGGTGCCAAGCCCATCACCAGCATCAGCTGCGAAAAGACTTTCGCCGAACCCACCGCATCGCATTTATCGCTGACCACGGCCCGGGAAATCACCATGCCCGCGCAACCGCCCAGCGCCTGGACGAAACGTGCGCCAATCAGCCACTCCAGATTCGGCGCGTAAGCGCAGGCCAACGAGGCTGCGGTGAACAAGCCGACGCCTGTCAGCAAGGGGATGCGTCGCCCAAAGCGATCCGCTACAGGGCCATACGCCAGTTGACCAATGGACAAGCTGAGGAAATAGGCCGCCAGGGTCAGTTGAACGTGTTTTTCGTCGGTACCGAAAGCGAGCGCCATTGCCGGAAATGCCGGCAGGTAGAAATCGATCGCCAGCGGACCGAAAGCGCTCAAGGCGCCGAGAATCAGGATTGTGCGGAAGTTCATCAGGCGTCCAGGTTGGGCATGCAGGTTAGCCATGGATCGGCAGGCTGACAGTCTAGCCGGGCGTGGACGCCTTGAACATTCCGTTAGGTCGCTAACTATTAAAAATAACTTAGACCTGTTTTACGCCGTAACCCTCTTCAGTGATGGCGGCGATCACCTGATCGGCCGTCAGCGCACTTTCTACGCCGACTTCTTTTGTCGCCAGATCGATACGCACGCTGGCCGCCGGATCCTTGGCTTGCAGCGCCTGAGTAATGGCCTTGACACAGTGACCGCAGGACATGCCTTCAACATTGAACACTTGCATGGGACGTCTCCTTGAATGAAGCCCTTTCATGAGGGTTGTGTGCAGTCTCGAGCTTGCCACCATGGCAAGGTCAAGTTCTAAAGTGAGCTGCCGGGCTGGCAATCAGCGCCGCGCTCGGCCAAGCTGCGTCCATCTATGACTCGACATCAGGAGATTCAGCCATGCGCTGGTCAGTTCTCAGCCTGTTTGGCTTCCTCAGCCTCTTTGCCGCGACACCTTCGGTCCAAGCCGCCGGGGAGGACTACGGCGTGCTGATCATTTCCCGCGAGCGCCTGGAAGTGTCGACTTCCTGCGAAATCGGCGTGTACATCCAGGATCAGTTATCGGGGCGCCTGTTCCAGGAACAGAGCACCTCGTTCAACCTGCCGCCGGGCACTGTGTCCCTGCGCCTCAAACTGCTGCCGGGCCAGGCGCCGGGTTGCAACCCGGGCATGCTCGCGCCGGGGTCGCAGAACATTACGATCAAGGCCGGGGATGTGTTGAAGTTCCGGATTGCGATGACGCAGGAAGGGATGTATCTCAAGCCTGCGGCTCTCGGGTATTGACGCAAGCCCGCTTGTGTCTTGCGCAGGACTTAGACTGAGGGTGAGAGCGGTGAGTGGCAAGCTGAATGCCCGGAGTGCTTAAAGCACGTGTGGGAGCCCATGCTGCCATTCACCTCTCCGCTCTGGTT
>NZ_CAXAQH010000071.1:0-2597 GCF_963970905.1 Pseudomonas sp. EL_65y_Pfl2_R96
TGCGGATTCCATGACCATTCGGACACCCATTCCACCAACATCCGGACACTGATTCCACGCTGATCCGGACACTCTTTCCACAAGTATCCGGACACCGATTCCACGGCCATCCGGACACTTTGAGGCAGGCAGCAACGCAGGATTATTCACTACCATCGACCTCTTTTATCGAAGCGAAGAGGTCGTCGTGGAGCGTTTATCCATGCGTAAAATCCGAGAGGTACTACGCCTAAAGTTCGACGCCGGCCTGTCCGTGCGCAAGATCGCCAAAAGTTTATCCATTGGCCATTCGAGTGCGGGAGATTACCTTTGCCGCTTCGCAGCAAGCGGCCTTCAGTGGCCCATCGATCTCTCTGATGCCGAGCTGAATCGACATCTGTTTCCGCCGGCAGTACCTGCGCCGAGCGATCAACGTCCGATGCCGGACTGGGCACATGTCCATGCCGAACTGCGCCGTCCCGGCGTAACCCTGGCCCTGCTTTGGCAAGAGTATCGACTCAGCCATCCGCAAGGATTCCAGTACAGCTGGTTCTGCGAGCATTACCGCCTCTGGGCCGCCAAGGTCGACGTGGTCATGCGCCAGGAACACCGTGCCGGCGAAAAGCTATTCGTCGACTATGCCGGCCAGACCGTGCCAGTCATCGACCGGCAGACCGGCGAGATCCGCCAAACCCAGATCTTCGTTGCTGTGCTGGGAGCCTCCAGCTACACCTTCGCCGAGGCTACCTGGTCGCAGAAACTGCCCGACTGGCTGGGCTCGCACACACGCTGCTTCGCTTTTCTCGGTGGTACGTCGCAGATTCTGGTACCGGACAATCTGCGCAGCGGCGTCACCAAAGCGCATCGCTACGAGCCGGACATCAACCCCAGCTATCGCGACCTAGCCGAGCACTACGCAGTCGCCGTGTTGCCCGCTCGATCCCGAAAGCCCAGGGATAAAGCCAAGGTTGAAGTCGGCGTGCAGGTGGTCGAGCGCTGGATCCTGGCGGCCTTACGCAACCGTCAGTTCTTCTCCTTGGGCGAACTCAACACGGCGATCGGTGTGCTGCTTGATCGCCTCAACCAAAGGCCCTTCAAGAAGCTACCCGGCTCGCGCCGCTCAGCCTTCGAGGCCATCGACCAACCCGCGCTGCAACTGCTGCCAGAACATCCATACGTCTACGCCGAATGGAAAAAGGTGCGGGTACACATCGACTACCACGTCGAAGTCGAGGGCCATTACTACTCGGTGCCGTACCAACTGGTGAAGCATCAGTTGGAAGTACGGCTGACGGCGAAGACCGTGGAGTGCTTCCACGCCAACCAACGCGTGGCCAGCCATCTGCGCTCGCAGCACAAAGGTCGCCACACCACCCAAACCGAACACATGCCCAAAAGCCACCGTGAACACGCCGAGTGGACGCCGCAGCGGCTGATCCGCTGGGCAGAGCAGACCGGGCCGAACACCGCCGGGGTCATCGCCCACATCCTCGAGCGCCGAATCCATCCACAGCACGGCTTCCGTGCTTGCCTGGGCATCCTGCGGTTGAGCCAACAGCACGGCGAAGAGCGGCTGGAAGCCGCTTGCCAGCGTGCGCTGGCACTGGGTGCATGTAGTTACAAAAGCCTCGAATCGATCCTGCGACAAGGCTTGGAACGCCTGCCGCTGACCCAGCAGAACCTGCCGCTACTGCCCGACGAACACATCAACCTGCGCGGCCCCGGCTATTACCACTGACCTGAAAAAGGAGCACCCAAATGCTACCCAACCCGACTCTCGATAAGCTGCAAACCCTGCGCCTACACGGCATGATCAAGGCGCTTGGCGAACAGCACGCGACGCCCGATATCAACGACCTCAGCTTCGATGAACGCCTGGGGCTGATGGTTGATCGCGAGCTGACCGAGCGTGAAGATGTACGCCTGAGCACTCGCCTGAAAGCGGCAAGACTGCGCCATAACGCCTGCCTGGAAGACATCGATTACCGCAGTCCGCGCGGCCTGGACAAATCCCTGATCCTGCAACTGGGCAGCGGCCAATGGCTGCGCGACGGCCTGAACCTGATCATCGGCGGCCCCACCGGCGTCGGCAAAACCTGGCTCGCCTGCGCGCTGGCCCACAAGGCCTGCCGGGACGGCTACAGCGTGCGTTACCTACGCCTGCCGCGCTTGATGGAAGAACTGGGTCTTGCCCACGGCGACGGCCGCTTCGCGAAACTGATGGCGGGTTATGCCAAGACCGACCTGCTGATCCTGGATGACTGGGGCTTGGCGCCGTTTACCGCTGCGCAACGACGCGACATGCTGGAGCTGCTGGACGACCGCTACGGCCATCGATCAACGCTGGTGACCAGCCAGATGCCGGTGGACAAATGGCATGCGCTGATCGGCGATCCGACCTTGGGCGATGCGATCCTCGACCGGCTGGTACACAACGCTTACCGCATCGAACTGAAGGGCGAATCGATGCGCAGGCGCTCGACGAAATTGACGGCAATAGGGACTTCAGACTAACAATGCGAACCTGCGTCGCTGCGCTCCGACTGCTTGTCCGAATGAGCGTGGAACAGGTGTCCGGATGTTGGTGGGCTGAGTGTCCGGATGGCGTGGAATCCGCA
>NZ_CAXAQH010000072.1:0-2566 GCF_963970905.1 Pseudomonas sp. EL_65y_Pfl2_R96
TCAGCAAATTGCTTGGGTGTTATATGGTCAAGCCTCACGGGCAATTAGTATTGGTTAGCTCAACGCCTCACAGCGCTTACACACCCAACCTATCAACGTCGTAGTCTTCGACGGCCCTTCAGGGGACTCAAGGTCCCAGTGAGATCTCATCTTGAGGCTAGTTTCCCGCTTAGATGCTTTCAGCGGTTATCTATTCCGAACATAGCTACCCGGCAATGCCACTGGCGTGACAACCGGAACACCAGAGGTTCGTCCACTCCGGTCCTCTCGTACTAGGAGCAGCCCCTCTCAAATCTCAAACGTCCACGGCAGATAGGGACCGAACTGTCTCACGACGTTCTAAACCCAGCTCGCGTACCACTTTAAATGGCGAACAGCCATACCCTTGGGACCGGCTTCAGCCCCAGGATGTGATGAGCCGACATCGAGGTGCCAAACACCGCCGTCGATATGAACTCTTGGGCGGTATCAGCCTGTTATCCCCGGAGTACCTTTTATCCGTTGAGCGATGGCCCTTCCATACAGAACCACCGGATCACTAAGACCTACTTTCGTACCTGCTCGACGTGTCTGTCTCGCAGTCAAGCGCGCTTTTGCCTTTATACTCTACGACCGATTTCCGACCGGTCTGAGCGCACCTTCGTACTCCTCCGTTACTCTTTAGGAGGAGACCGCCCCAGTCAAACTACCCACCATACACTGTCCTCGATCCGGATAACGGACCTGAGTTAGAACCTCAAAGTTGCCAGGGTGGTATTTCAAGGATGGCTCCACGCGAACTGGCGTCCACGCTTCAAAGCCTCCCACCTATCCTACACAAGCAAATTCAAAGTCCAGTGCAAAGCTATAGTAAAGGTTCACGGGGTCTTTCCGTCTAGCCGCGGATACACTGCATCTTCACAGCGATTTCAATTTCACTGAGTCTCGGGTGGAGACAGCGCCGCCATCGTTACGCCATTCGTGCAGGTCGGAACTTACCCGACAAGGAATTTCGCTACCTTAGGACCGTTATAGTTACGGCCGCCGTTTACCGGGGCTTCGATCAAGAGCTTCGCGTTAGCTAACCCCATCAATTAACCTTCCGGCACCGGGCAGGCGTCACACCCTATACGTCCACTTTCGTGTTTGCAGAGTGCTGTGTTTTTAATAAACAGTCGCAGCGGCCTGGTATCTTCGACCGGCGTGGGCTTACGGAGCAAGTCCTTCACCCTCACCGGCGCACCTTCTCCCGAAGTTACGGTGCCATTTTGCCTAGTTCCTTCACCCGAGTTCTCTCAAGCGCCTTGGTATTCTCTACCCAACCACCTGTGTCGGTTTGGGGTACGGTTCCTGGTTACCTGAAGCTTAGAAGCTTTTCTTGGAAGCATGGCATCAACCACTTCGTGTTCTAAAAGAACACTCGTCATCAGCTCTCGGCCTTGGAATCCCGGATTTACCTAAGATTCCAGCCTACCACCTTAAACTTGGACAACCAACGCCAAGCTGGCCTAGCCTTCTCCGTCCCTCCATCGCAATAACCAGAAGTACAGGAATATTAACCTGTTTTCCATCGACTACGCTTTTCAGCCTCGCCTTAGGGACCGACTAACCCTGCGTCGATTAACGTTGCGCAGGAAACCTTGGTCTTTCGGCGTGGGTGTTTTTCACACCCATTGTCGTTACTCATGTCAGCATTCGCACTTCTGATACCTCCAGCAAGCTTCTCAACTCACCTTCACAGGCTTACAGAACGCTCCTCTACCGCATCACCTAAGTGATACCCGTAGCTTCGGTGTATGGTTTGAGCCCCGTTACATCTTCCGCGCAGGCCGACTCGACTAGTGAGCTATTACGCTTTCTTTAAAGGGTGGCTGCTTCTAAGCCAACCTCCTAGCTGTCTAAGCCTTCCCACATCGTTTCCCACTTAACCATAACTTTGGGACCTTAGCTGACGGTCTGGGTTGTTTCCCTTTTCACGACGGACGTTAGCACCCGCCGTGTGTCTCCCATGCTCGGCACTTGTAGGTATTCGGAGTTTGCATCGGTTTGGTAAGTCGGGATGACCCCCTAGCCGAAACAGTGCTCTACCCCCTACAGTGATACATGAGGCGCTACCTAAATAGCTTTCGAGGAGAACCAGCTATCTCCGAGCTTGATTAGCCTTTCACTCCGATCCACAGGTCATCCGCTAACTTTTCAACGGTAGTCGGTTCGGTCCTCCAGTCAGTGTTACCTAACCTTCAACCTGCCCATGGATAGATCGCCCGGTTTCGGGTCTATTCCCAGCGACTAGACGCCCTATTAAGACTCGCTTTCGCTACGCCTCCCCTATTCGGTTAAGCTCGCCACTGAAAATAAGTCGCTGACCCATTATACAAAAGGTACGCAGTCACCCAACAAAGTGGGCTCCCACTGCTTGTACGCATACGGTTTCAGGATCTATTTCACTCCCCTCTCCGGGGTTCTTTTCGCCTTTCCCTCACGGTACTAGTTCACTATCGGTCAGTCAGTAGTATTTAGCCTTGGAGGATGGTCCCCCCATATTCAGACAAAGTTTCTCGTGCTCCGTCCTACTCGATTTCATGAC
>NZ_CAXAQH010000073.1:0-2488 GCF_963970905.1 Pseudomonas sp. EL_65y_Pfl2_R96
CCACCGGCGAACCGGTGACTGGAGCGGACACGGACGCGGTGTAAACCACGGTGCCGCCTTCGGCGACGGTGGACGTCGCGGTCAGGTTCACCGTCGAGGTGTCGACGGTGTCGGTGACTTCGGTAACTGCCGCCGCCGGATTGGTCGCCAGGTTTTCGAAGTTACCGCCGGCCGCGTCTTTGATCGTTGCTTCAACGGTACCGGCGTCTTTGTAGACATCGTCTTTTGGCGCGTCGACGGTCACGGAGCCACTGGTTGCGCCGGCGGCGATGGTGATCACGGCACCGTTCGACAGGTTCACGGTGACCGGAGTGCCGGCGGCATTGGTCAGGGTGGCGGTGTAAACGATGGAGCCGCCTTCTGCCACGGAGTCGGTTGCGCTCAGGCTAAGAGTGGTGGTGTCCGCCGTGTCAGTGATCGAGGTGTCCGCCGACTTGCCATCGACTTCCAGCTTCTCGTAGTTGCCGCCCTTGGCATCGTCGATTTTGACGCTCAGGGAGCCACCACCGGTCAGGGCATCGTTCGGCGCGGTGAAGTTGACACTGGCACTGCTCGAGCCGACCGGGATGGTGATGGTCTGGCCGTTCGACAGGGTCACGACCACCGGCGAACCGGTGACAGGCGAAGTCACGGACGCGGTGTACACCACGGTGCCGCCTTCGGCAATGTCCGCGGTGGCCGTCAGCGATACGGTGCTGGTATCGAGGGTATCGTTAACAGTGGTGACAGCGGACGTATCGTTGGTGACCAGGTTCTCGAAATTGCCACCTGTCGCGTCTTTGATCGTTGCTTCGACGGTGCCGGCGTCTTTGTAGACGTCGTCTTTCGGCGCATCGACGGTCACGGAGCCTGTGGTTTTACCCGCTTCAATGGTGATGACTGCGCCGTTCGACAAGGTCACAGTGACCGGAGTCCCAGCGGCGTTGGTCAGGGTCGCCGTATAGGTGATCTGGCCGCCTTCATCCACAGCGCCGGTGGCGGTCAGCGACAGGTTGGTGGTGTCCTGAGTATCAGTGATCGAGGTATCCGCTGATTTGCCGTCGATTTCCAGCTTCTCGTAGTTGCCGCCCTTGGCATCGTCGATTTTCACGCTCAGGGAACCGCCGCCGGCCAACGCATCGTTCGGCGCGGTGAAGTTGACGCTGGCACTGCTCGAACCGACCGGGATGGTGATGGTCTGACCATTCGACAGCGTCACGACCACTGGCGAACCGGTCACTGGCGCGGTAACGGAAGCCGTATAAACCACCGTGCCGCCTTCGGCCACACTCGAAGTTGCGGTCAGGTTGACGGTCGAAGTATCGAGGGTGTCGGTGACGCCGGTGACAGCTGCCGCCGGGTCAGTTACCAGGTTCTCAAAGTTGCCGCCCGCGGCGTCCTTGATGGTGACTTCAACCTTGCCGGCATCTTTATAGACATCATCGGCCGGGGCGGCGACGCTCACGCTGCCGGTGGTGGCGCCAGCGGCGATGGTGATCACCGCGCCGTTGCTCAAAGTCACGGTGACTGGTGTGCCGGCCGGATTGGTCAGGGTCGCGGTGTACAGAATCTGACCACCTTCGGCCACTTCGGTGGACGCCGACAGGCTCAGGCCGGTGTCGTCTTTCGAATCGGTAATGGTGGTGAGCGCCGGCTCGGTGCTCGGGGTCAGTTGTTCGAAGTTGCCGCCGGTGGTGCCGGTGATCGTAGTGCTGACGGTGCTGCCATTGTTGTAGACGTCGTTGGTCGCAGTATCGATCGTCACGCTGCCGGTGGTCTTGCCTGCTTCGATGGTAATGACCGAGCCGTTGCTCAAGGTCACGGTCATCGGGG
This sequence comes from Pseudomonas sp. EL_65y_Pfl2_R96, assembly GCF_963970905.1. Classification (NCBI taxonomy): domain Bacteria; kingdom Pseudomonadati; phylum Pseudomonadota; class Gammaproteobacteria; order Pseudomonadales; family Pseudomonadaceae; genus Pseudomonas; species Pseudomonas sp. EL_65y_Pfl2_R96. The sequence goes on from NZ_CAXAQH010000073.1 coordinate 1,813, forward strand.
TGCCGGCCGGGTTGGTCAGGGTGGCGGTGTAGGTGATCTGGCCACCTTCGACGACGGTGCCGGTGGCGCTGAGGCTCAGGCCGGTGTTGTCGATCGAGTCGGTGATGGTGGTGACGGCCGGCGTGGTGCTCGGTACCAGGTTCTCGAAGTTGCCGCCGGTAGCGCCAGTGATCGTGGTGCTGATGGTGCTGCCGTTGTTGTAGACGTCATTGGCCGGGGTGTCGACGCTCACGGAACCGATGGTTTTACCGGCTTCGATGGTGATGGTCGAACCGTTGGACAGGGTGACGGTGACCGGCGTCTGCGCCGGGTTGGTCAAGGTCGCGGTGTAGGTGATCTGGCCGCCTTCAGTGACGCTGCCGGTGGCGGTCAGGGTCAGGCCGGTGTTGTCGACCGAATCGGTAATGGTGGTGACCGCCGGGGTCGTGTTCGGCACCAGATTCTCGAAGTTGCCGCCGGTAGTCCCGGTGATCGTAGTGCTGACGGTGCTGCCATTGTTGTAGACATCATTGGCCGGCGTCGGAACGTTCACGCTGCCGGTGGTGTTGCCTGCGGCGATGGTGATGGTCGAACCGTTGGACAGGGTGACAGTGACCGGCGTCTGCGCCGGGTTGGTCAAGGTCGCGGTGTAGGTGATCTGGCCGCCTTCAGTGACGGTCGAACCCGCTGTCAGTGT
>NZ_CAXAQH010000074.1:0-2211 GCF_963970905.1 Pseudomonas sp. EL_65y_Pfl2_R96
ACCGACCCAGGCTGTGTGAAAACACCGCCGAGCAGTTCAAGATCAGCGGTTTAAAACAGTATGAGTCGATAGTGGACTTTCACTACCGGCAGCTTTCGTTCGGTCGTTGTCCTTCGAACAGCAATGGCTGGGCTCACTCATAAAATTTACCAGCCAGCAAAATGGCCGCACAGCGTTGCCATACGTTTGATCTACTGGCACTCACAGGGGAACTGCGTGAGCTGGCAGTCGCCCACGCTGCGGCAGCATCAAGAAAGGTATCAATAGAGCCGTTTTCCCATCCCAACGCCCTCGGTCCATAGGGAGACGACGGAGAGGTCTCCTCCAGCAAACGCTCCTCGGCGAAATCCATACCTAGAGCTTCAATGAAGCCGATGAATGATTGTTCGTCGTCTACGGTTTTCAGTAGCTCATCAAGATTTATGGACATGGTGACCTTGGAAGTGCGTGATAGGTGATAGCGAAGGAGTAAATTCTCACTATGCTGCTATGCCACGAGATGAGGGGCAAGCTTACGTCCTCTTTGGGCCAGGCTGTGAGAAAGGGCCAGTAATCGTCTAACCTTTTCATGGTCGAGATCGTAGCAGGGGCGATCATGAAGCGATTCATTGAAGGCGAGGCCCGGACGCAAGTCACCTTGCTGCCGGAGTGTCTGGACGATTACGTAGCCGAAGAAAATCCAGTGCGAGTGGTCGACGTTTTCGTCGATGAACTCGACCTGGGCGCACTTGGTTTTGAGGGCGTCGATCCTGCCGCCACGGGTCGTCCGGCCTACCACCCAGCGGTGTTGCTGAAGATCTATATCTACGGCTACCTCAATCGGATTCAGTCCAGCCGCCGGCTTGAGCGTGAGGCCGAGCGCAACGTCGAGTTGATGTGGTTAACGGGGCGTTTGGCCCCGGACTTCAAAACCATTGCCGACTTTCGCAAGGATAACGGCAGAGCCATTCGCAGTGTATGCCGCCAGTTCGTAGTTCTTTGCCGCAACCTCAATCTCTTCTCCCAGTCGATCATCGCCATCGACGGCAGCAAATTCAAAGCCGTCAATAATCGCGACCGCAACTTCACTCAGGGCAAGGTGAAGGCACGCATGCAGCAGATCGAGCAGAGCATTGATCGATATCTGGCGGCGATGGATTCGGCGGATCGGGCAACGCCCGAAGTGGCCGAGGCCAAAACAGAGCGGCTTAAAGAAAAGATAGAAACACTGAAAAAGCAGATGCAGAAACTTAAGGAAATCGAAGCGCAGCTCCACGAAAGTCCAGACCAGCAGATCTCCCTCACAGACCCAGATGCACGCTCAATGGCCACGAGCGGCCGAGGCACCGGAACGGTTGGCTACAACGTACAAACAGCTGTCGACGACAAACACCATCTGATCATTGCCCATGAGGTGACCAACGTTGGTAATGATCGTGGGCAACTGAGCAATATGGCGAACCAAGCGCGTGAAGAAATCGAGGCTGAATCGCTAACGGTGGTGGCCGACCGAGGCTACTACAAAGGTCTGGAAATCCTTGCGTGCGAGCAAGCCGGCATCACTACCTTCGTACCGAAACCCCTGACATCTGGCAGCAAAGCCGAAGGAAGATTCGGCAAGCAGGATTTCATCTATCTTATTGCGTCGGACGAGTATCGATGCCCTGCGGGGCAGTTACTAACCAGGCGGCATTCATCGATGGAAGACGGCATGCTACTGCACTGTTATTGGTTCTCGGGCTGCCAATCCTGCTCAATGCAAAAGCAATGTACGACGGGTAAGGAGCGCCGTGTGAAGCGCTGGGAACATGAGGCGGTAATCGACGCGATGCAGGTTCGGCTGGAACATGACCCGGGGAAGATGAAGGTTCGCCGCCAGACTGTTGAGCATCCTTTTGGAACGCTCAAATATTGGATGGGAGCCACCCACTTCCTGACCAAAACACTTCCGCGGGTAAGTACCGAAATGAGCCTTCATGTGCTCGCCTACAACCTCAAACGAATGATGAGCATCTTCGGCATCGCAGGACTGCTTGAAGCGATCAGGGCGTGAATCCAGCTGCTTGCTCGCCCGTTAGTAGCCGTTTGGGCCGCTGACGCGGCCCGAACGGCATTACGAACGTCTATGTAGCTGACTAAGGTAATTCGCGCTTTCGCCCGCTGATTTCACAGGCAATCCTCGCGCCTCTCAGTTTTCGACGTATTTAGCGGGTTTTCACACAGCCTGGACCC
>NZ_CAXAQH010000075.1:0-2133 GCF_963970905.1 Pseudomonas sp. EL_65y_Pfl2_R96
ACCTCTTTTGCACGCTGCTACGTCAAATCTGAGTCCAATCTCTTCTGCGCAAAACACGGACTTCAATCTCAGACGCGTACTTTTCTGCCATGACTACCAAAGCCGACTTTTTCAACAGAATCGGCCATTAGCTGCCGATCGGCGGTGTCTACTAAATCGAAGACGAGCCCTGGTGTAGAATTCACTCGCTCACATCCTCCGTTTTATCGCAGTGCAGGATGACAGTCCTTTGGTGTGAGCGAGCCGCTATCATCTACAGCCCGCAACGCTTCATATACCTAAGGCTTGGCTCGGTCCCATTGACACTCTTTCAACCTGTCTGCGTCAGTTCCGCTGTCTTTTCGCATGTCGATGTTTCCATCTGCGTCTAGGTAGATGTCGGTATTGGGCCACTTCGGCGAGATGCTGATGCAATGATTACGCCCCCCTTTTTTGCTCCACCACGAAAACTCCATGAAGAATTCGTCGTCTGGGAAAAGTACCCCATTATCAACAGCACCGCCTCCAGGAAGCATTCCACCCTTGTAAATCCGGTCATTAACATTCCAGATGTACCGAAGCTCATCTTGCCCAGCTTTAGAGTAGTGAACATTCACGGTAGGCAAAGCTATGTCCCAGTGAGTGACCACTAAATACAACACCGGTATCCACAGTATCCGCGTGAACCATGTCCGACGCTTACTGGCATTTATGGGCACGGATTCCATCCCCCCAGTTCGCTGGTGGTACGGCCAACACTTCATCCATGATCATCTTCGCGGTTACTCCCCCCGTGGGATGCAGCTTGGCCAGCTTCATCCCAATTTCAATGGAAACCCTATCGGCAACGTCGTCCCATGATCGCGGTTCAGTCCATGGACTCGCCGTAGTATGTGGACCGGGATGCACTCTCTCCGCTTCAGGCTTGCTCATCTCGCCAGCTTTGGTAGCGGCGTCAGACAAAAATTGTGCAGCCCCTGCTCCATCCAGTAACTCGCTCTCTGACAAGCCTCCTATGATTCCAACGTATCCATAGTGGATGTTCGACCAGATGTCGTAAAAGTACTCGTAGGCTCCCTGTTTATGGTGCAGACCAACAAACAGCTTACGAAGCTTCGGTTTGTGATCCCAATCCATATGTGGGCCTACTTTGCTTGTCCAGATTGCCCACGATGTAGCTGTGTCCCTGTATTTGTTCAGAGCGCGGGCTACTGGTCCGCCCAAGCCTGTGAGTCGCGGGGGGGCCCTATCCGGAGATACGGGATCACAGTTATTAAGCCTTTGCATCTCTAAGACTTCCGAACTCAGAATATTTCGGTTCATCTCACCCGCGATGTAGTTGGCCAGCCCTTCCATTTCATCAGGATCTTTGCAAGCGACAGGTTCCGCCTCTGGCCTTGGCGTCGGGTCCGGTTGTTTAGCCGCCGCCTTAGGATCTACAAGGGCATTTGCAGCGGTTGCCTTCTCTGTCAGTTTTGGATCAGCCAGCAGTGTGGCCATTTTCTCATCGTCCACAGTGCCGTCTGGTCGGAATGCTCCGAGTGCCAAGAAGTTGATGATTGTTGCAGCACCAGCATCTCCCATGACGAATCCACCGCCAACATCGCTTGACCCGGTGATGATGGTCCCGCCATGGCTGGTTGGACTGCCCAAGTGAGCCATAGGACGGCCGTTCACTTGAATGGAAGGAAAACCAGTCGTGATAACAGCACCACACCCACAGGTATCGCCTACGCGTGCAGAACCCATGAAGTTGATGTTCGTGTCAGCGGAGGCAGTGGCAATCGGGGTAGTACCGTGTCCCGGTAATGGGCAGACATGTTTGTCACCCAATCGAGCAGAGGAAATCATTCGTCGTCCTTGTCGTACATAAAAAGCCCCCGTCGGTGGAGGCGAAGAGCATTTTTTAGGCGCCGCGAGGTTACCGCATGTGATGGTGAGCGGTCTGTAGGAAAGATCTGAACTTAAGTAACTCCATAGACGTGCGCCTCTGGACCAGAAGTGGATGGTCGTCCTAGGCCTGCTTCCGGCCGATTCTGTTGAAAAAGTCGGTTCGCCCAAAACGCTCGAATATTGATGGGTGAAAACACCTCTTTTGCACGCTGCTACGTCAAATCTGAGTCCAATCTCTTCTGCGCAAAACACGGACTTCAA
>NZ_CAXAQH010000076.1:0-2113 GCF_963970905.1 Pseudomonas sp. EL_65y_Pfl2_R96
CCGGTCCGCAGAGCCTCGGCGCCAGGTCCGGCGATGACCGCACCCGGCCCGAGCACCGCACGGTAGTCGCGCAGCACCTCGGGATCGGAGATCCTTGCGTAGACCATCGACATCGCCGGGCTCTCGTGGCCGAGCACGCTCATGATCGTATCAAGCCTCGCGCCGCGCTCGGCGAGCTGCGTTCCGAGGGTGTGGCGGAAGCGGTGTGCAGTGACGGTATGGCGGCCTCGTGCATCGACCAAGCCAACCGCCCGGCACGCCTCGCCCAGCGGCGTTTCAAAGAGGTAGTATTCGGATAACAACTTGCCGTGATCTACGAAGAGAAAGCGTAGTCGGTCACCGGTCCGCTCGTCGACCATTGCGCGGTCGCGCCCTCTCCGGCGTGCTTCCACCACGGCCTGGAGCGCGTCGGCCGCCTCTTCATGGAGCGGCACCATCCGCTCGCGGCCGGTCTTGCCGACAGGAATGCGCAGCCGCGCGGTGCCGTCGGGGTAGCGGTCGAGGCAATCGAGTGCGAGGCGACGCACCTCGCCGCGTCGAGCGCCCGACCAGCGCAGCGTCAGCAGCGCCGCACGCTGGAGTGGGCAAACCAGCGCACGAATGCCGCTCATCACGCGGGCTAGCTCTTCCTCGGGGATATAGCGGGGCACGCGCTCGAGGTGCGGCGGCTTGTCGCGGCAATCGACGAGTTGGCGCTGCGGCGCGCTTTCCCAGTCCCAAGCGACGGTATCGCGGAAAAACAGCGCAAGCGAGTTCGTGCGGTTGCGCCGTGTGATGAGAGACAAGGGCACGCCGCTGCCTGCGCTCGGCTCGTCGATCATCGCGCGAAAGAAGCTCTCGACGTGCTCGCGCGTCACATCCTCGAAGCGGCAGACCTGGGGCGCGACGCGACCCAGGTGCTCGAGGAAGCGCCTGAGCGCGATCTCGTGGTGGTAAACCGTGCTGGGGCGCAGCTGCGACGCGCGCGCTGCGAGCCAGCGCTGGACGAGTGCCCACATCGCAGACGGCAGCAGCGGGTGCGAGGCGTAGGCTGGCATGAACTTGCGCGGCTGCCGGCTCGATTGGCCACGATGGTAGAGGATGGTGCCGAGCTGGCTGGCATGCGTGATCCAGCTTTTGGCGAACTGCGGACCGTAGCGCTCGCGCGCACCGAAGAAGACCGGCAGGTCGGGATGCGAGGCGAAGTCGCGGACGGCGGCGAGCAGCCGGTCGATATGCTCGGGCCGCAGCAGGTCGGGCGAGCGCACGCCCTCGTGCATGGCGATGCGCGGCAGCATCCAGGTCATGGAAAGCCGAATCGACGAGCGATTAAAGCCGAGGGCTTCACCCTCGTCGGCAAGGCGGTCGATGCCGAGGTCGATGCACAGCCGGTCGAGCACAACCGACGGACGTGTCTTGCCAACGGCGAGCAGCCATGGGTAGTCGATGCGCAGCCTGTCGGTGAACGCGAGAAAGTGGATGTAGGGGCGCGCTTGATAGGAAAGTTTGTGGCTCGACGCTTGCCGCCGCTCGCCATCGAGGCGGCCGACGCGCTCGGGCAGTGGCGCAGCGAGCCAGTCGCGAAGATCGGGCCACTGTGTGCGGAAGCGGCGGTGGATCTGCCGCAGCTGGCGCTTGTACATATCGCAGATATCCACACCCGCGACGTGCGCGGCGTACTCTGCCTCGCCGCAGTGCTGAGCGATCACTGGTGCGGCCGGGTGCTCGCCGATCGCTGCTGCGGCGGCAGAGATCGGTCCGGCCCTCATGGCGCTGACACATCGAGGCCAAGCGCGCGGCGGTACTCGGCGACGACCGCCGGGTCGGACACGCGCGTGTAGATGCGGGTGGACTCGGGGGAGGCGTGACCAAGCCTGCGCATGAGGGCGAGCTCGCGCATGCCGCCCTCCCACATGCGTGTCGCGTGCGTGTGCCGGCAGGCGTGCGGGGTCATCCAGGGCTCGCGTATGCCGGCCCGCTCGCAGGATCGGGCGAAAAGCTTGGCCAGCGCGGCGTAGGATAGCGGCTCAGCCCGGCGCGCCCCGTTGCCGCCGACGAGGAAGAGGTAGGGGCTGCCGGTGTCGCGCGGGCGCTCGGCGGTCACGTAATCGGCGATCGCGGCAAGCGTCGCCGG
>NZ_CAXAQH010000077.1:0-2037 GCF_963970905.1 Pseudomonas sp. EL_65y_Pfl2_R96
TCGAAAATGCCGCCCAAGAGATCCTGACCAGCACGCATACCAACCGCAGCGCCTTTGGAACCTCGACGGAACGCTCTTCGGGCTTCGAATCTGGTGCCGGTAGTTCCGCAAATACCAACGTCGAGAAGTTTGATCGGACGACCGGCTCAAGCTCACAGGGCCTGGAAGAGCGCTCATCGACCGGCCAGAGCCAGCGGATCTCCGAAGGTCACGATCGGCAAGCTGGGACGACAGATCAAGTCGCCGGTTCGCTTGGAGGGGCGCTTGGTGGGGCTGGGCGGGGAGCTACTGGCGGGAAGGGCCGATTGGGCAGCCTGCGGCACTGTCAGGATTTCCGTGTGTGGGCGGGCGGTTGAACATTACGCCGCCATGGCCCTGATGAAGCGCTCGCCGAAGATGACGGCGAACTGGGCCTTGGCCATGGACCACTCCCGTGGCGGCATTTTCCACTCTTTCTCCGATCGGTTCAAGATCAGATAGAGCAGCTTGGTGGCAGCCTCGTCGCTGGGAAAATGGCCCCTGGCGCGGACGGCGCGTCTGAGCTTCGAGTTCAAAGCCTCGATCGCATTTGTGGTGTAGACGATCCGGCGGACCTCGTCGGGGAACGCAAAGAACGGGATCACTTCGCCCCAGGCGCGCCGCCAGCTTTGGCCGATGGCAGGATAGCGTTGGCCCCAGGGGCCGGCCTCAAACGCGCTCAGCGCCTGTTCGGCCGCCTCTGCGCTGGGCGCGCGGTAAATCTCCTTGAGCGCGCTGGCGAGGTTCTTGCGGTCTTTCCAGGACACGAAGTCCATCGAGTTCCTGAGCAGATGCACGATGCACGTTTGGACGATCGCGTCGGGGAAGACGGCGGTGATCGCCTCGGGGAAGCCCTTGAGGCCATCGACGACGGCGAGCAGGATATCCTCGGTGCCGCGGTTGCGCAGCTCGTTCATTACCCGCAGCCAGAACTTCGCACCCTCATTCTGCTCGAGCCACAGGCCGAGGACCTCCTTCGCGCCGTCGGCGCGAACGCCCAGCGCGATGTGAATGGCTTTGTTGCGAACTATGCCCTCGTCGCGGATCTTGACCCGGATCGCGTCGAAGAAAACCAGCGGGTAGATCGGATCGAGCGGCCGCTGCTGCCACGTCGCCACCTCGTCGAGCACGGCGTCGGTCACCGTGCTGATCAGATCCGGCGACACGTCGATCCCGTACAGATCGTGGAGATGCCCGGTAATCTCGCGGGTGCTCATGCCGCGCGCATACATCGACACGATCTTGTCGTCGAAGCCGGGAAAGCGGCGCTGATACTTGGCGATCAACTGCGGATCGAAGCTCGCCTGACGATCGCGTGGCACGTCGATCGCCAGCTTGCCGGTGTCGGTCATCACGGTCTTCCGACCGTAGCCGTTGCGCGTGTTGCCGGCACCGTCCTGGCCGGCCAGGTGATGATCCATCTCCGCGTTCAACGCGCGCTCGGTCAGCGCCTTCTTCAGCGAATCGAGCAGGCCACCTTGGTCAAATGCAGCACTCGCGGCACCGCCCGCCAGCAACTGGTCGAGAAGCTCATTCGGTATCGCAGGTTCTTTGCGTCGGGACATATGGGATCTCCTCTTTACCCATTATGCCCGCCCACACACGGAAATCCTGACAGTCCCCCGCTGCCGGATCTTCAGCGGCACCGCGACCACAACGAACAGCCCCGCAGCACAGTAGAACCAGACCAACCCTGTATCGCGTTGCCGCAGGGCAATGCAGATGAGACAGGAAACCGCGACGATCGGGGTTATCTTGGTCACCCACCACAAGGCCGATCCCCATCCGGGTTGATCGCGCATGTCCTTGTTTACTATCAGCACGATCAACGTCGCCGCGACCTTCAGGCCGATGGCAAGAGCGGCGATCCAGCTCAAAAAGTCGATCAGGGTGGAGAAGCCGAACGTCAGCATCACATGATGATGCGACGCAGCTTGTTGCCGGGCAACCTGTAATCCGTCCTGGATGGTAAGGGACAAAGCCGGATCATATGTCGGTGAGGTCTTCGGGGTAACGCCC
>NZ_CAXAQH010000078.1:0-2034 GCF_963970905.1 Pseudomonas sp. EL_65y_Pfl2_R96
GAGTCGTAGCGATAGTCGACCTGGATGCCGTCGGGCAGGGTCTTGGTCAGCAACCGTCCGGCCGAGTCCCGTTGATACCCCGTAACCCGCTGCGAGCCGTCATCGCCGAACTCGGTTTTCTCCAGCAAATGACCGTTGAGGTCGTAGACGTACGCGGTGCGGCGGCCGTCGAAGCCGGTTTCCTGTCGGATCAATCCGTTGGGTGTGTAGTCCAGGCGATATGTTTCGCCAGATTCGTTTTCGATTTCCGTGAGCAACAGCTGCGCGTTGTCATAGCGGTACTGGAGCTGGGTGCCGTCGGGGTTGATCCGGCGGCTGACCAGGTGCAGGTCGTCGACGTATTCATAGCGGGTGATGCGGTCCAGCTCATCGCGTTCGGCGGTGATCTTGCCGTAGGCGTTGTAGCTATAGGCGCGGCTGGCGCCAGTAGGAAGGGTCGTCTGGATCAGTCGGCCAATGGCATCCCATTGGTACTTCGTGATCGCACCGTGTTCGTCCTGACAGGTCGCCTGCCGTCCCAGCGCATAGTAGGAAAAGCGTCGCTGCCCGCCATCCGGCAGCGTTTCCTCGAGCAACTGCCCCAAGGCATTCCAGACGAACACATGCCGACTGGTGTCCGGGTAGCGGATCGACAGCAGCCGACCTTGTTCGTCGTAGTGATAGTGGGTGACCTGCCCGTCCGGATCGGTGGCTTCGGTAACATCCCCCTGCGCATTGCGCTGATACTTCCACATCGCGTTGCCGCGATAGCGCGCATGCAGGAAACCGTTGCGGTATTCGTAGGCCGTTGGCTCGTCTTCCGGCGGAATCAGCGCCACCAACCGTCCGACTTCGTCATAGCGGTATTCAGTGACGGCCCCGAGCGGATCCTGCTCGGCCACCAACCGCCCCTGCTCGTCATAAGCCTTGAGGTGTTCGCCACCATCCAGCTCGACCTTGCGCACCAGCCGCGCCCGGTCGTCATGGACATAAACCTCTTCGCTGCCGTCGATGTTCTGGACGGTGACGCTGCCCTCGTCATCCCAGACATAACGCGTGTCCATCTGCGAAAACGACGCCCAGTGGCGAACACATCTGGCAGCCTTGCCGGACCGTTCCCACTCCCAGAAAAAACTCGCCCCACCGGCCAATTGCCGCTGCAGGATCACGTGCTGATCGTCGTAGTCGTAGCGTTCGCTCTCGCCGGCGGCGTTGCTCGCCTCGATCAGTTGATCGCATTCGTCGTAGCGGTAACTGACCAGCGTTTGCTCGGTGTGCCAGGCCTCGGCGAGGGTCTGCGCCGGGACAAAAACCTGATAGTCGACGGCGATCAGGTGGGCGCGGTCATAGCGCAACAGCAGCGAACGGCCAGCTCCGTTGTCGAGGCGTTGAATGCGCTCCTGGCGGTCGCGGGTGATGCGCAAACGGTTGTCGTACGCGTCGCTGATTGCCGTCAGCCGACCGTTATGAAAGTGATAAAAACGTGCGTCGTCGCCAGCCTGGGAGAGGATCAGTTCTTCGGGCTCGTCGCCGAGATAAATCGCCGCGCGCGAGAGGCTGTTATGGATCGCCGGGCGTTCGTGGTTCGGCAGCGGGAAAGTGGTGCGGCGGTTTTCGTGGTCGATCCAGATGACGCTGTCGCCCTCGATCTCCAGCCGATGGGCGAGCGAATGACTCCAGCCAAAACCGAGGCCGCAGTCGATCTCGGCAGCGCTGGTGCGATAGAGCCGGGTGAAGTCGAACGGCAGGATGCCGTCCAGCACACCGTCGGTGAGGGTCAGCAGTTCTTCGCCGGTGACCATCGATACCGGGCAGCCATTTTTGCAGGTCGACGGCGCGCAAGTGGCGCTGTCGCCGTTGGGGTTTTTCGCTTGATCGGGGGAGTCGTCGTGGTGTTCGTCTTTCTTCAGCGCAGCGTTGCGACGTGCGCTCCAGCTCAATTGCATCCGGCCTTTTTTCATGCCCGCCGCGATGCCACGCGCGGCGACTTTTTTGTAGCGGTCGACGTAGCTGATGAAGGTATTGATGATCGTGAAAATCGCCTTCACGAGGCGC
>NZ_CAXAQH010000079.1:0-2034 GCF_963970905.1 Pseudomonas sp. EL_65y_Pfl2_R96
GCGCCTCGTGAAGGCGATTTTCACGATCATCAATACCTTCATCAGCTACGTCGACCGCTACAAAAAAGTCGCCGCGCGTGGCATCGCGGCGGGCATGAAAAAAGGCCGGATGCAATTGAGCTGGAGCTCACGTCGCAACGCTGCGCTGAAGAAAGACGAACACCACGACGACTCCCCCGATCAAGCGAAAAACCCCAACGGTGACAGCGCCACTTGCGCGCCGTCGACCTGCAAAAATGGCTGCCCGGTATCGATGGTTACCGGTGAAGAACTGCTGACCCTCACCGATGGTTCGCTGGACGGCATCCTGCCGTTTGACTTCACCCGGCTCTATCGCACCAGCGCCGCCGAGATCGACTGCGGCCTGGGTTTTGGCTGGAGCCATTCGCTCGCCCATCGACTGGAAATCGACGGTGATCAGGTCATCTGGATCGACCACGAAAACCGCCGCACCACGTTCCCGCTGCCGAACCACGAACGCCCGGCGATCCACAACAGCCTCTCGCGCGCGGCGATTTATCTCGGTGCTGACCCCGAGGAACTGATTCTCGCCCAGGCTGGCGGCGACGCGCGTTTTTATCACTTTCATAACGGTCGGCTGACGGCAATCAGCGATGCGTACGACAACCGCCTGCGCATCACCCGCGACCGCCAGCAGCGCATTCAACGCCTCGACAACGGAGCTGGCCGTTCGCTGCTGTTGCGCTATGACCGCGCTCATCTGATCGCCGTCGACTATCAGGTGTTTGTCCCGGCGCAGACCCTCGACGAGGCCTGGCACACCGAGCAAACGCTGGTCAGTTACCGCTACGACGAATGCGATCAACTGATCGAGGCGAGCAACGCCGCCGGCGAGAGCGAACGTTACGACTACGACGATCAGCACGTCATTCTCCAGCGGCAGCTGGCCGGTGGGGCGAGTTTCTTCTGGGAGTGGGAACGGTCTGGCAAGGCTGCACGCTGTGTCCGGCATTGGGCGTCGTTTTCGCAGATGGATACACGGTACGTCTGGGATGACGAGGGCAGCGTCACCGTCCAGAACATCGACGGCAGCGAAGAGGTTTATGTCCACGACGACCATGCGCGGCTGGTGCGCAAGGTCGAGCTGGATGGTGGCGAACACCTCAAGGCCTATGACGATCAGGGGCGATTGGTGGCCGAGCAGGATCCGCTCGGGGCCGTCACCGAATACCGCTACGACGAAGTCGGGCGGTTGGTGGCGCTGATTCCGCCGGAAGACGAGCCAACGGCCTACGAATACCGCAACGGTTTCCTGCATGCGCGCTATCGCGGCAACGCGATGTGGAAGTATCAGCGCAACGCGCAGGGGGATGTCACCGAAGCCACCGATCCCGATGGTCAGGTCACCCATTACCACTACGATGCTCAGGGGCGGTTGCTGTCGATCCGTTACCCGGACACCAGCCGGCATGTGTTCGTCTGGAATGCCTTGGGGCAGTTGCTCGAGGAAACGCTGCCGGATGGCGGGCAGCGACGCTTTTCCTACGATGCGCTGGGACGGCAGGCGACCTGTCAGGACGAACACGGTGCGATCACGAAGTACCAATGGGATGCCATTGGCCGACTGATCCAGACGACCCTTCCTACTGGCGCCAGCCGCGCCTATAGCTACAACGCCTACGGCAAGATCACCGCCGAACGCGATGAACTGGGCCGCGTCACCCGCTACGAATACGCCGACGACCTTCACTTGGTCAGCCGCCGGATCAACCCCGATGGCACCCAACTCAGGTATCGCTACGACAACGCGCAGCTACTGCTCACGGAGATCGAAAACGAATCCGGCGAAAAATATCAGCTGGATTACACGCCCAACGGATTGATCCGACAGGAAACCGGCTTCGACGGTCGCCGCACCGCGTACGCCTACGATCTCAATGGCCACCTGCTGGAGAAAACCGAGTTCGGCGATGACGGCTCGCAGCGGGTTACGGGGTATCAACGGGACTCGGCCGGACGGTTGCTGACCAAGACCCTGCCCGACGGCATCCAGGTCGACTATCGCTACGACTC
>NZ_CAXAQH010000080.1:0-2026 GCF_963970905.1 Pseudomonas sp. EL_65y_Pfl2_R96
AGCGCCGACACGAGAATCGCCTTGATGGTGTGCATGCGGTTTTCCGCTTGCTCGAAGGCGATGTTGGCTGGGGACTCGAAGACGTCTTCGGTCACTTCGACGCCGTTGGCCAGGTGCGGATAGCGCGTGGCGATGTCTTTGCCGACCTTGGTTTCACTGTTGTGGAACGCCGGCAAACAGTGCATGAACTTCACGCGCGGGTTGCCCGAAGCCTTCATCATGTTGGCGTTGACCTGGTACGGCAGCAGTTGCTCGATGCGCTCATCCCACGCTTCCACCGGCTCACCCATCGACACCCAGATGTCGGTATGGATGAAGTCCACGCCCTTGACCGCTGCTTTCGGGTCTTCGGTGATGGTGAGACGCGCGCCGCTTTCGGCGGCGAAGGCCTGGCACTGATCGATGAAGTCCTGATGCGGCCACAGCGCTTTCGGCGCGGCGATGCGCACATCCATGCCGAGTTTGGCGCCGATCATCAACAGCGAATTGCCCATGTTGTAACGGGCATCGCCCAAATAAGCGTAGCTGATGTCGTGCAGCGGTTTGTCGCTGTGTTCGCGCATGGTCAGGGTGTCGGCGATCATTTGCGTCGGGTGGAATTCAGCGGTCAGGCCGTTGAACACCGGCACGCCAGCGAACTTGGCCAGCTCTTCGACGATTTCCTGTTCAAAGCCGCGGTACTCGATGGCGTCGAACATCCGCCCCAGCACGCGGGCGGTGTCTTTCATGCTTTCCTTATGGCCGATTTGCGACGACACCGGGTCGATGTAAGTGACGTGGGCACCTTGGTCGTGGGCCGCGACTTCGAAGGCGCACCGGGTGCGGGTCGAGGTTTTTTCGAAGATCAGCGCGATGTTCTTGCCTTGCAGGTGCGGACGCTCGGTGCCGGTGTATTTGGCGCGCTTGAGGTCGCGGGACAGGTCCAGCAGGTAGTGCAGCTCGCGAGTGGTGTGGTGCATCAGCGAGAGCAGGCTGCGGTTGCGCATGTTGAAAGCCATGATTGGATCTCCTTGGGTTTCGGTTATCCCCTTGGCCGTGCAGGGTAAGCATCGGCCAAGGCTCGAAAGTTAATAATCGATAGGGTCGCGAATGATCGGGCAGGTCATGCAATGACCGCCGCCGCGTCCTCGGCCCAGCTCACTGGCGCTGATGGTGATGACTTCCACCCCGGCCTTGCGTAGCAAGGTGTTGGTGTAGGTGTTGCGGTCATAGCCGATGACCACGCCCGGCTCCAGGGCCACCACGTTGTTGCCGTCGTCCCATTGCTCGCGTTCGGCGGCGAAGCTGTTGCCGCCGGTTTCGACAACGCGCAGCGCTTTGAGGTTGAGGGCCTTGGCCACGGTGTCGAGGAAGCTGGTTTCTTCACGGCGAACGTCGATGCCGCCCGGTTTGCTTTCGTCAGGGCGCAGGCTGAAGGCGACGATCTGCTTCACCACTTCCGGGAAGATGGTCACCAGGTCGCGGTCGCAGAAACTGAACACGGTGTCCAGGTGCATCGCTGCACGGGATTTCGGCAGGCCGGCGACGATGACTCGTTCCACCGCTTTGTTCTTGAACAGGTTGACCGCCAATTGGCCGATGGCCTGGCGGGACGAGCGCTCGCCCATGCCGATCAACACCACACCGTTGCCGATCGGCATCACATCGCCGCCCTCAAGGGTGGCGCTGCCGTGATCCTGGTCGGGGTCGCCGTACCAGATCTGAAAGTCGGCGTTGGTGAACTGCGGGTGGAATGTGTAGATGGCGGTGGCCAGCAGGGTTTCCTGGCGGCGCGCCGGCCAGTACATCGGATTCAGGGTCACGCCGCCGTAGATCCAGCAGGTGGTGTCGCGGGTGAACTGGGTGTTGGGCAGCGGCGGCAGAATGAAGCTGGAGTGGCCGAGGAAGTCGCGGAACATTTGAATGGTCTTGCCGCCAAAGCTGTCCGGCAAGTCATCGGCGGAAACGCCGCCGATCAGGAACTCGGCGATATGACGAGGCTCCAGGCTGCGCAACCACGAACCCACTTCGTTGATGAGGCCGAGGC
>NZ_CAXAQH010000081.1:0-1997 GCF_963970905.1 Pseudomonas sp. EL_65y_Pfl2_R96
GTGGGCGTGGGTCGTCAGATCGCTGTCAGCTGCGTGTCGCGCCAGGCCAAGGTCCAGCTGGAAATGGGCGGCAAGAACCCGCAGATCACTCGGCCATCTTGCGCAGGCCCAGGTTCAATCCCTCGGCGAGCAGGACGTTGAGCAGGCCGATCCGGTCGCCGCACGGTATGCCGGTGCGCAGATGGGTGAAGGCGTCGGTGAACTCCAGCGCGGCGTCCACTTCGAGCAGCAGGTCGGTGATGCGGATGGGCGGCAGGCGACGGTAAAGGTCCAGCACCAGGTCATCGATCCCGTCCGGCGCATCGGCGGTCAGGCGATCGATGCGCAGCGTCCCGTCCTCGATGCTGCCTTTCGGGATCGTACCGTTGCGCGCGGCGCGACCGAGCCGGGCGAGGCCATCGGCGAGACGGGCCTTGCGGTCCGCGAGCCAGACATGCGGATCGGACGGTACGGCCAGCTTCGCAGCATGCGCGACTTCCATCGATACGAGGACGTTGCGAAGGTCACCGTACCGGTGCGAGCGGTCGAGCCAGATGTCACCCGAGCGCAGCGCGTCGCGCAGATGGAACATGACCGCGACTTCTCGGAGGCGCGCATCATCGTCGCCCTTCGCCCGCAATTGACGCCGCCATTTGGAATGTGGGCGCAGGAAATCGTCGGTCGCCGGGAGCGCGTCTTTGGTGGCGATGGCGATCACCGCGTCCAGCAAGGGTCGCGCGACCGACGCGGCTTGGAGATGGAGGCAGCGCAGCATACGCGGGGCATAGCGACGGAAGCGGTGATACCCCTGATCGACATGCGCCAGCGGATCATCGCCAAGCGTGTCCGTCAGAACCCTGGCCGTCGCGACGAGGCGGGTGAGATGGTCCCATCCCGCCGCACGCGCGACCGCATCCTCCAGCGACGCGCCGTCGCCATGCGCTTCGATGAGCGATTGGCCGAGCGCGGCGAAGCCGTCCAGCGTCGCTGTGACCCCGCCTCTCGTTTCCGCGGCACGTGCGTCATGCAACTGTTTTGCCTCGCGCCAGGTGCGCCCGACGATCCGGTCATGCGTCTCGATCACCGCATCCGCAGTCGAGGTGGCCCACTCGATGATGCAGACAGTGAGGATGGCGCGACGCCGGTCGGTGCCGAGATCACGCAGGCCATCGGCGAAGTAACGTTCGCCCTGTCGGCGCAGCCGGGCGACGCGATGCGGCGGGACGTCGCCGAGCAGGCCGGCATCGAGGTTCATCGCACGCAGGAACTCAAGCCGGTCGAGCAGTCGGTTTGCCGCGGCGGAATTGTTGCCCGGCTCGATCCGGCGCAGCCAGATGAAGCGGCTGATTGCCCCCGGCAGCATTTCGGTCGTCAGCCGGTCGAGCCGGGTGCAGGCGACAAGATCAAGGCGCGATGCGATGCGCTTCTCGATGCCGCGTTCGGCCGCGACTGCGACGAGGCGGCCGAACGCTTCATCGCCGCCAACGACCTCGACAGCGCGCCGCGCACGCTGTGGACCGAGCACGAGGCCAGTCACGACGCACTGGAGGGGGGAGTTGCCGCATGACCACCCACGACCAAGCCACCCACGCCGTCTGGACACCGACCGACATCCGCCGCGCGGCGGAAATCTGGCAGCGCGATTTCGCCGATCACTATGGCGATAGTGCCGGGCCATGGGGCAAGCAGGGCGAGGTGTTCGGGACCATCGCCAAGGCCACGCGCAAGAGCATCGGCAGCGTCGCCGGGCGCTTTCAGCTGTACGGCGCATCCTTCTCCGCCGGGCCGCGCTCGGGGCCGTCGGCGAAGGCGACCGCCGATCTGGAACGGCGCACGGCCGCCCGCGCCCGGCAGGACCTGACGGCGAGCGTGTTCGGCGACCCGCCGCCAGGCTATTCGGCGCTCGACAGGCGCCGCGGCATGCTCCAGTCGCGGACGACACCCGCTGGCGTGTCTTCGAGCCAGCCCAGACGTTTGCCGGGGAAGTAGCCGTAAATCATGGTCATCAACGGCATCGC
>NZ_CAXAQH010000082.1:0-1905 GCF_963970905.1 Pseudomonas sp. EL_65y_Pfl2_R96
AAGCCGTTGCGTTGGTAAGTAGGCCGTAGGAGTTTCACCTTCAGCCTCTCGCAGAACCGTACGTGAGCCTCTCAACTCATACGGCTCCCGTTGCCCGGTCGAACCTCATTTCCATAGACATGCCAGTGCACGAACAACGATGGACAGGCCTTCTTCATCCGGTTGAGCCAGTCAGCACTGCGGCGCCTGTGCCCCGCGAGTGGTTTGTACTTCTGACGGGCCCAGCGCTGTAACTTCAAGTCAAAGTGATTGAAGACCCTGCGCATCACCGTTTTGTAGAAAGTTCCATAGTAGTTCCACCACCCACGAAGCGTGGAGTTGTACTGCTTTGACAACTCCAGAAGGCTGGCCGGTGTTTGCCGCTGGATATTCCGGCTGCGAGTTTGTTGACGCATCCGTTTCAAAGCCTCGTTACTCGCACCGGGCAGGAAGCTGGTAAAACGGCGCCCATGATTGCCCCATGCCACCCGTGGCCGGAAGGTAAATCCCAGAAACGTGAACTGCGTGCTTGGGTAAGCAGCTTTACGGTTACTGTCCTTGCAATAAACAATCTTCGACTTATCCGGGTGCAGGGTCAGCAGACACGCCTCCAAGCGCACCTTGATTGCCGCCATGACCTCGCATGCCTGCTTTTCACTGCGGCAATGAACCACCGCATCGTCGGCATAGCGTGCAAATGGACAGCCCGGAAACGTCCGTTGTATCCAGGCATCGAATGCATAGTGCATGAACAGATTCATCAACAAAGGACTGATCACCCCACCTTGGGGTGTACCGCTGTCACGCGGTACCTGAATACCATCAGCCATTTCAAACGGCGCTTTAAGCCACCGCTCGATATACAGCACAATCCAGTCATCCTTCACATGATGCCTAACCGCCTTGAGCAGCAGTTCATGATCGATGTGATCAAAAGCCCCTTTGATATCAAACTCCACCACCCAATTCATATTCCAGCAGCGCCTGCGAGTGATCTCCACCGCTTGTTTGGCTGACTTTCCAGGCCGGTATCCATAGGAGTCCGGATGAAACAGCCTGTCCAGACCAGGTTCTACAAGAAGCTTGACCACTGTCTGAGCCACCCTGTCAGCGACTGTTGGAATACCCAGCTTGCGTTTGCCTCCTGATTGCTTCGCAATTTCCACCTGCCGTACCGCGGGCGGAAAATAGGAGCCCGATGACATCCGGTTCCAAACCCTGTACAGGTTGCGTTGCAGCTTCTGCTCGAACTGGGCAATAGACTGTTCATCTATCCCAGCGGCTCCTCGATTGGCTTTCACTCGCTGGAAGGCCTCCCAAACTGTCAGTTTGGAAATGCTGTACGACTTTGCTGCACTCATGCCGCTCCTCCCCGCCGAAGCCGGTTGACGACACAAGCGAGCTGGGCAACGCCATCCCTTCGCTCCATTCTCATTACAAGAACTTCATCACTACTACGAATGGCTCCGCCCCTCGACCTTTGCATCGGTATTCTTCCTTGCGGTGGTAGCCGCTTGTCATTTCCCTTGGCATCAAAGGCGAGGTTCTCACGTTCCCTATCAAAGCCTGTATTGAGCTCATGCCGCCTATACACCGGCTGCCATCTGGACAGTAGACAGGTATCCTCCAGACTGGTCCTGAGGCTACTGGGCGACCTCAGTTTTGACAGCACTTGAATATTTAACGATGCGTCTTCGGACGGTTTGCTTTCGCTCATCTTCTCAATACGTACCTGACGCCGTTATCGGCGCCTTTTCCAACGGTCGCTCACCACCACGCCTTTTGAACGCAGCAGCACCGGGCGGTTTGAAGCCAGCTCCTGCAAGCAGACTCCGGGAGGCCTACTCCCATCTTTGATAGAGCATCGCTGGCTTACGCCAGCGTTCGTGACACACCCCAATACAAAATCTTCACGCGGTTGCGTGG
>NZ_CAXAQH010000083.1:0-1851 GCF_963970905.1 Pseudomonas sp. EL_65y_Pfl2_R96
GGATGGTGATGGTCTGGCCGTTCGACAGGGTCACGACCACCGGCGAACCGGTGACTGGAGCGGACACGGACGCGGTGTAAACCACGGTGCCGCCTTCGGCGACGGTGGACGTCGCGGTCAGGTTCACGGTCGAGGTGTCGGTGGTGTCGGTCACGTCGGTGACCGCCGCCGCTGGATTGGTGGCCAGATTTTCGAAGTTGCCGCCCGCGGCGTCCTTAATCGTCACTTCGACTTGGCCGGCGTCTTTGTAGACGTCGTCTTTCGGCGCGTCGACGGTCACGGAGCCACTGGTGGCGCCGGCGGCGATGGTGATCACCGCGCCGTTGCTCAAGGTCACGGTGACCGGCGTGCCGGCGGCGTTGCTCAGCGTCGCGGTGTAGACGATGGAGCCGCCTTCAGCCACCGAATCGGTTGCGCTCAGGCTGAGGTTGGTGGTGTCGACGGTGTCGGTCACGGTGGTGCTGACCGGCGTTTTGTCCGCCACCAGGTTCTCGTAGTTGCCGCCGCTGACGCTGGTGATCGAGTTGGTCTGCGGAGTATGGCCGGCCAACGCGTCGTTCGGCGCGGCGGTGGTCACGGTACCGGTGGTTTTACCGACGTCGATGGTGATCGTCTGGCCGTTGGCCAGGGACACGGTAACCGGGCTGCCAGTCACCGGTGCACCGACGGTCGCGGTGTAAGTGACGGTGTCGCCTTCCGCCGCCGAAGTGGTGGCGTTCAGGGTGACGGTCGAAGTGTCGATAGTGTCAGTCACATTGGTGACCGCCGCCGCTGGGTTGGTCGCCAGGTTTTCGAAGTTACCGCCGGCCGCGTCTTTGATCGTTGCTTCAACGGTACCGGCGTCTTTGTACACATCGTCTTTTGGCGCGTCGACGGTCACGGAGCCACTGGTTGCGCCGGCGGCGATGGTGATCACGGCACCGTTCGACAGGGTCACGGTGACCGGAGTGCCGGCGGCATTGGTCAGGGTGGCGGTGTAAACGATGGAGCCGCCTTCTGCCACGGAGTCGGTTGCGCTCAGGCTAAGAGTGGTGGTGTCCGCCGTGTCAGTGATCGAGGTGTCCGCCGACTTGCCATCGACTTCCAGTTTCTCGTAGTTGCCGCCCTTGGCATCGTCGATTTTGACGCTCAGGGAGCCACCACCGGTCAGGGCATCGTTAGGCGCAGTGAAATTGACGCTGGCGCTGCTCGATCCAACCGGAATGGTGATGGCCTGGCCATTCGACAGGGTCACAACGACTGGCGAACCGGTGACTGGAGCGGACACGGACGCGGTGTAAACCACCGTGCCGCCTTCGGTCACAGTGCTGGTCGCGGTGAGGTTGACCGTCGAAGTGTCGACGGTGTCGGTGACTTCGGTAACTGCCGCCGCTGGATTGGTGGCCAGATTTTCGAAGTTTCCGCCCGCAGCGTCCTTAATGGTCACTTCGACTTGGCCGGCGTCTTTGTAGACGTCGTCTTTCGGCGCGTCGACGGTCACGGAGCCACTGGTGGCACCGGCGGCGATGGTGATGACGGCACCGTTCGACAAGGTCACGGTCACTGGTGTACCGGCCGCATTGCTCAGGGTCGCGGTGTAAACGATGGAACCGCCTTCAGCCACGGAGTCGGTCGCACTCAGACTAAGCGTCGTGGTGTCCGAGGTATCGGTCACCGAGGTATCCGCCGACTTGCCGTCGACTTCCAGCTTCTCGTAGTTACCGCCCTTGGCATCGTCGATTTTCACGCTCAGGGAACCGCCGCCGGCCAACGCATCGTTCGGCGCGGTGAAGTTGACGCTGGCGCTGCTCGAACCGACCGGGATGGTGATGGTCTGGCCATTCGACAGGGTCACAACCACTGGCGAGCCGG
>NZ_CAXAQH010000084.1:0-1816 GCF_963970905.1 Pseudomonas sp. EL_65y_Pfl2_R96
AGCCTTCATCATGTTGGCGTTGACCTGGTACGGCAGCAGTTGCTCGATGCGCTCATCCCACGCTTCCACCGGCTCACCCATCGACACCCAGATGTCGGTATGGATGAAGTCCACGCCCTTGACCGCTTCTTTCGGGTCTTCGGTGATGGTGAGACGCGCGCCGCTTTCGGCGGCGAAGGCCTGGCACTGGTCGATGAAATCCTGATGTGGCCACAGCGCTTTCGGTGCGGCGATGCGCACATCCATGCCGAGTTTGGCGCCGATCATCAGCAACGAATTGCCCATGTTGTAGCGCGCATCGCCGAGGTAGGCGTAGCTGATGTCGTGCAGCGGTTTGTCGCTGTGTTCGCGCATGGTCAGGGTGTCGGCGATCATTTGCGTCGGGTGGAATTCAGCGGTCAGACCGTTGAACACCGGCACGCCGGCGAACTGGGCCAGCTCTTCGACGATTTCCTGTTCGAAGCCGCGGTACTCGATGGCGTCGAACATCCGCCCCAGCACGCGGGCGGTGTCTTTCATGCTTTCCTTGTGGCCGATCTGCGACGACACCGGGTCGATGTAAGTGACGTGGGCACCCTGGTCATGGGCCGCGACTTCGAAGGCGCACCGGGTGCGGGTCGAGGTTTTTTCGAAGATCAGCGCAATATTTTTGCCTTGCAGATGTGGACGCTCGGTGCCGGTGTACTTGGCGCGTTTGAGGTCACGGGACAGGTCCAGCAGGTAATTCAGCTCGCGAGTGGTGTGGTGCATCAAACTCAGCAGGCTGCGATTGCGCATATTAAAAGCCATGATTGGATCTCCTTTGGTATCGGTAATCCCCCGGGCCGCGCTGGATAAGCGCGGCCAGGGTTTGAAAGTTAATAGTCGATAGGGTCGCGAATGATCGGGCAGGTCATGCAGTGGCCGCCGCCACGTCCGCGACCGAGTTCACCGGCGCTGATGGTGATGACCTCGATGCCAGCCTTGCGCAGCAGGGTGTTGGTGTAGGTGTTGCGGTCATAACCGATCACCACGCCTGGCTCCACGGCGACCACGTTGTTGCCGTCGTCCCATTGCTCGCGTTCGGCGGCGAAGCTGTTGCCGCCGGTTTCGACGACGCGCAGCGCTTTGAGGTTGAGGGCCTTGGCCACGGTGTCGAGGAAGCTGGTTTCTTCGCGGCGAATGTCGACGCCACCCGGTTTGCTTTCATCAGGGCGCACGCTGAAGGCGACGATCTGGTTGACTACTTCCGGGAAAATGGTCACGAGGTCGCGGTCGCAGAAGCTGAACACGGTGTCCAGGTGCATCGCTGCGCGGGACTTCGGCAGGCCGGCGACAATCACACGTTCGACCGCTTTGTTCTTGAACAGGTTGACCGCCAATTGACCGATAGCCTGACGGGACGAGCGCTCGCCCATGCCGATCAATACCACGCCGTTGCCGATCGGCATCACGTCGCCGCCCTCAAGAGTGGCGCTGCCATGGTCCTGGTCCGGATCGCCATACCAGATCTGGAAGTCGGCGTTGGTGAATTGCGGGTGGAATTTGTAGATGGCCGTGGCCAGCAGGGTTTCCTGACGGCGCGCCGGCCAGTACATCGGGTTCAACGTCACGCCGCCGTAGATCCAGCAGGTGGTGTCGCGGGTGAACTGGGTGTTGGGCAGCGGCGGCAGAATGAAGCTGGAGTGCCCCAGGAAATCGCGGAACATCTGAATGGTCTTGCCGCCAAAGCTGTCCGGCAAGTCATCGGCGGAAACGCCGCCGATCAGGAACTCGGCGATATGACGAGGCTCCAGGCTGCGCAACCACGAACCCACTTCGTTGATGAGGCCGAGGC
>NZ_CAXAQH010000085.1:0-1772 GCF_963970905.1 Pseudomonas sp. EL_65y_Pfl2_R96
CGCGGCGGTGGTCACGGTACCGGTGGTTTTACCGACGTCGATGGTGATCGTCTGGCCGTTGGCCAGGGACACGGTAACCGGGCTGCCAGTCACCGGTGCACCGACGGTCGCGGTGTAAGTGACGGTGCCGCCTTCCGCCGCCGAAGCGGTGGCGTTCAGGGTGACGGTCGAAGTGTCGATAGTGTCGGTGACGCTGGTGACTGCCGGGGCAGTGCTAGGAACCAGGTTCTCGAAATTGCCACCGGTGGCGGTGGAGATGGTCGCCTGAACCGTGCCGGCGTCTTTGTAGACGTCGTCCTTTGGTGCGTCGACGGTCACGGAGCCTGTGGTTTTACCCGCTTCAATGGTGATGACTGCGCCGTTCGACAAGGTCACAGTGACCGGAGTCCCAGCGGCGTTGGTCAGGGTGGCGGTGTAAACGATGGAGCCGCCCTCAGCCACGGAGTCAGTAGCGCTCAGGCTGAGGGTGGTGGTGTCCGCCGTGTCGGTCACCGAGGTGTCGGCTGATTTGCCATCGACTTCCAGCTTCTCGTAGTTACCGCCCTTGGCATCGTCGATTTTCACGCTCAGGGAACCGCCGCCGGCCAACGCATCGTTCGGCGCGGTGAAGTTGACGCTGGCACTGCTCGAACCGACCGGGATGGTGATGGTCTGGCCGTTGGACAGGGTCACAACCACTGGCGAACCGGTGACTGGCGCGCTGACGGAGGCGGTGTACACCACCGTGCCGCCTTCAGCCACACTCGAAGTTGCCGTCAGATTGACCGTCGAGGTGTCGATGGTATCGGTCACGTCGGTAACCGCAGCGGCCGGATTGGTCGCCAGGTTTTCAAAGTTGCCGCCCGCAGCATCCTTGATGGTCACTTCGACTTGGCCGGCGTCTTTGTAGACGTCGTCCTTCGGTGCATCGACGGTCACGGAGCCAGAGGTGGCACCGGCGGCGATGGTGATCACGGAGCCGTTGCTCAACGTCACGGTCACTGGTGTGCCGGCGGCGTTGGTCAGGGTGGCGGTGTAAACGATGGAACCGCCTTCAGCCACGGAGTCGGTTGCGCTCAGGCTGAGGGTGGTGGTGTCCGCAGTGTCAGAGATCGAGGTGTCGGCTGACTTGCCATCGACTTCCAATTTCTCGTAGTTGCCGCCCTTGGCATCGTCGATTTTGACGCTCAGGGAACCGCCGCCGGCCAACGCATCGTTCGGCGCGGTGAAGTTGACGCTGGCACTGCTCGAGCCGACCGGAATGGTGATGGTCTGGCCATTCGACAGGGTTACGACCACTGGCGAACCGGTGACAGGCGAAGTCACGGACGCGGTGTACACCACGGTGCCGCCTTCGGCAATGTCCGCAGTGGCCGTCAGCGATACGGTGCTGGTATCTAGGGTGTCGGTGACGTCGGTGACAGCTGCCGCCGGGTCAGTTACCAGGTTCTCAAAATTGCCACCAGCGGCGTCCTTGATGGTGACTTCAACCTTGCCGGCATCTTTATAGACATCATCGGCCGGGGCGGCGACGCTCACGCTGCCGGTGGTCGCGCCAGCGGCGATGGTGATCACGGCACCGTTCGACAGGGTCACGGTGACCGGCGTGCCGGCGGCGTTGGTCAGGGTCGCGGTGTAGACGATGGAGCCGCCTTCTGCCACGGAGTCGGTCGCCGACAGGCTGAGAGTCGTGGTGTCCGCTGTGTCGGTCACCGAGGTGTCCGCCGACTTGCCGTCGACTTCTAGCTTCTCGTAGTTACCGCCCTTGGCATCGTCGATTTTGACGCTCAGGG
>NZ_CAXAQH010000086.1:0-1708 GCF_963970905.1 Pseudomonas sp. EL_65y_Pfl2_R96
ATCCGGCCTTACCGCAGACGCCATTGATTATGTAGAGACCCACGGTACCGGCACGGTCCTGGGTGACCCGATCGAAGTCAACGCGCTGGGCGCCGCCCTCTGCCAAGGGCGCACTAGCGATCAGCGTCTGACCCTGGGCTCGGTCAAGGCCAACATCGGCCACCTCGAGTCCGCCGCGGGTATGGCTGGCATCATCAAAGTCGTCATGGCCCTTCAGCACAAAGAGTTCCCCCCTCAGGCCAACTACACCCAGCCCAACCCGCGTATCCGCTGGGATGAGTTCCCGCTTTCAGTGCCCACTCAACGGACGCCTTGGCCAGCCAATGGCCGACCGCGGACCGCTGGCGTCAGTGGTTTCGGTTTTGGCGGCACGAATGCTCACGTCATTTTACAAGAGGCGCCTGTTCGCTCTGCCGAGCGCATTGTCGACTGTTCACATCCGCAACATCTGCTGACGCTATCGGCCCAGAGTGCGGCCTCACTGGCTGCGCTACGACAAAAGTATGTCACTCACCTGCGCCGCCACCCCGAACTGGCACCGCAGGACCTCTGTTTTTCGGCCAATACCGGCCGTGCCGCGCTCGACTATCGGGCCGTGTTCACAGGGCGCACCCTGGAAGAACTGCACCAACAATTGCAGGACGACAATATCGCTACAGCCAACCTGCCTGTTGCCGATGCCCCACGGGTCGCCTTCTTGTTCACCGGCCAGGGCGCACAGTACCTCGGGATGGGCAAAGAACTTTATGCCAATCAGCCGACTTTCCGGGAAACCATTGACCGTTGCAGCGACTACATTCTTGCGCAGGAAAGCTGGTCGCTGGTCGACTTGCTCTATGCCGAAGGCGCTGAAGCGGCACGCCTGGACCAGACGGTGTATACCCAGCCCGCCTTGTTCTGTGTCGAGTACGCGTTGGCGACCATGTGGATGGCTTGGGGGATCACCCCGTCAGCAGTCATGGGACACAGCATTGGTGAGTACGTAGCGGCCTGCGTAGCCCAGGTCTTCAGCCTCGAAGACGCACTGAAGCTGGTCATCGCTCGCGGCCGGCTGATGCAGACTCTGCCCGCTGGCGGCGCCATGGCGGCCGTCCGGGCCGGGCAATCGGTGGTGGAAGCCGTCATTGCCGGGTTCGAGGGGGCGGTGTCGATCGCCGCCTTCAACAGTCCATCGCAAACGGTGATTTCCGGCGATGCCGATGCCGTTGCGCACTGCTGTGAAATCCTCACGGCACAGCAGGTCAGAGCCGTGCAATTGACTGTCTCGCACGCCTTCCATAGTGCGCGCCTTGAACCGATCCTCGATGCGTTTGAGCAAGTCGCTGACGAAGTCACCTATCAAACGCCGCAGATCCCTCTTATCAGCAACCTGAGCGCCGAGCCGATCACCCCCGGCATGCTGTGCGGCCGCTACTGGCGTGATCATGCCCGTCAACCCGTGGCGTTTGCTCGCGGCCTTGAAACGCTGGCCTCACTGAACTGCGAATTGTGGCTGGAAGTGGGTCCGCATCCTGTGCTCATGGACCTGGCAGCGACGCAAATGCCCGTCGGGGTGAGTGCAATGGCGATGCTCAACCGACGCCGCGACGATTGGGAGCAGACACTGGAGACCCTCGGGGCGCTCTATCGTCAAGGATGGGTACCAGACTGGAAAGCGTTTTATGCCGGTTGCGGTGGCCTGCAGGTCGAGCTGCCAGCGTATGCCTGG
>NZ_CAXAQH010000087.1:0-1689 GCF_963970905.1 Pseudomonas sp. EL_65y_Pfl2_R96
TTTTGGGGCGTTCGGTACGTGTCAAGGTACCTGTCGCCTTGGTCCTCCAGTTGTTAGCCCGTTGCGTCCTTAATTTCAGGGCGCTCTGGGTTTAAATACACCGCATCTGCCAGCTTCCAGTTACGTGTTCGAGTGCTCCAGCGGCTCGGATTAACCTCCCTGGCATCCTCATAAAGCACTGTCCTAGCTTGTAATAGAGCCGTTGCTTTGCCTTCGTGCCGCTCGTTTGGCGTCACGTATTTCAGGGCGCTGTGGCGGTGATCCTCGTTGTACCACTCGATAAATTTCTGCACCCAAAGTCTTGCCTCAGTAACCGTATCAAATGGTTGATCCGGCCAGAGTGGGCAGTACTTTGCGGTACGGAAAAGTGCTTCGGCGTAAGCGTTGTCATTGCTCACCCTTGGCCGACTAAAGGACGGCTCGACGCCCAGGGCAATCATGCTTTCGCGCAACAAGGAACCTCTCATGACGTGGCCGTTATCCGAGTGCAGGACCAACGGACGACCCGCTGTATGCTCACGCAAGCATCCCTTTCTAAGCAGCTCACACGCGTGTTCGGCACATTCCACCTCATGCACTTCATTGGCCACGAGCTTGCGGCTGTAGACATCCTTGACCATGTACCAGTAGAAAAAACGACCTCTGACAGTGCTGGGTAGCCAAGTGATATCCCAGCACCACACCTGATTGGGTGCGTCAGCGCGATGCGTAGTCAGTACCTTGCGTTTCGGAGCCTTGGTTCGGCCGCGACGCACGTTTTGATTAGCGGCTTTTAACACACGGTAAAACGTCGACTCCGAAGCCAGGTAGATACCTTCATCGGCCAGTTTTGGAACGATCTGGTGTGGGGTGAGGCTGGCATAGCCAGCCTGGTTGGCAGCATCAAGCACCGCTTGGCGCTCTGTCTCACTGAGCTTGTTCGACGGTGCTGCTCGCTGAGCTAGTAGGCGCCCGTCGCAGTCGGCGTGTCGCCAACGTTGAACTGTGCGCAGGCTCAGCCCTAGTTCATTACACGCTCGATATCGACGAGCCCCACTCAACACCGCTTCAGCAATCAACTTCATGGCTTGCGTGCGATCAGAGGCGCTGATCAGTCTTCCTTGTCCTTGCCCCAGATCGCATTGGCTTTTTTTCTGAGTTCCAGCAAAGCCACCGCCTCCGCACGTCCAGCATCGGATTGGATCAACTGACGTTCCAGATCTTTGATTCGCCGCTGCTCGGCGGTTTTTTCTGCGCTGGGTTTCAAATCAGCAAGGGTATTGGCGTTTTGGCACGCCTCGCGCCACTGCTGAATCTGCTCAGGATAAATTCCCTTGATTCGGCAATATTGAGAAATTTCCACCTCGCTCAACGGGGCGGTTTCCATGACAGCATTGAATTTATCGGCGCTGGACCATTGATCACTGGTCTTGCCGTTTCCCGGCACGATCAAACCTTTATCTCTAGCCATTTGTCTCCAGTTACGCAGTGACTGAGGCGTGAGATTGAGCGCAATGGCGAGTTCCGCCACCGAGCGATTAAGGGGAGGCATCATTTGCAGGACGACCCAATCTTTGAAGTCGTCGTCATAACGCTTTGCCATTGCTAATCACCTTCGCCCTCTTGAGTGACTGAGTCAATCAACAAGGGCGACAGGTAGCCTGACACGGAGGGCGTTTGCCAAAAGTGACCCGCTGTAAGAGCGGAACC
>NZ_CAXAQH010000088.1:0-1631 GCF_963970905.1 Pseudomonas sp. EL_65y_Pfl2_R96
CAGCTCTTATCAAACAAAAAATAACGCATTGTTTTTGCTCTGAAATTTATCCAACCATCACCAACTGCATCCCCAGCTTGCGCGCCTTGCGTTCCAAGGCGCGCCGTTGTCGGTCGCGACTCTTCTCTTCGTAAGCTTCGATGCCCTTCTCAACATACGGCTGGCCCTTGGTCAGCATGGCGTAGATCAGTCGTGCCAGTTGGTGCGCGGTCGCTTTGATCGCGCAGCCGGTGTCCATCCGGGTTAAACGTGCCCGGTGGCTGGCACCGATAAAGCTTTTGTCGTTTCGGGCATTGGAGGCCGCTTGCTTAAGCGCTTGGGCTGCTCGATTGATCACCTTTGGCGCTCTGCCGGGCAGGGGCTTGCCTCCCGATATGCGGGTCGGCGGTGCGACACCCAGCCAGGAGCAAAAGTGTTGAGAGGTCGGGAAACGCGACAAGTCCGGGCCCAATTCGCTGGCCAAAACCAGCGCGGTATCCACCCCGATCGTCGGTATGGCGGTTAAATCCACACCCATCACTTGGCCCAGGGCTTGATGCAAGGCGCTTTGCTGCGCTGCCGAACGATGAGGGCTGCGCAGCACTTTGCTGGCAACCGGCACCTCTTCCTGACGCGTGGCCAGCCGTTCAAGCGCTTGAGCGATGGCCTGGTCGCAGTCGGCGATTTGTGTTTCCAGGAAGTCATAGCAGGCTAACTCCTGGCCTAGCGCATGGAGGTGCTCCGCACGCCAATTGCCGTGCAGGCTGCGGGCGATGGTCGCCTGATCCGCTTTGATGCGCCGATCTCGCAAGGCGGCGAGCACCTGAGGGTCGCGCTCACCCTGATTGATCGCCTGGAGAATTTTCATGCCCGTCACACCGGTGATATCACTGATGACGTTGGCCAGATGAATATTCATCTGGCTCAAGGCTTTCTGCATACGGTTGATGGACTTGGCCTGATCGCAGACTTTATTGGCACGTTGACGCACCAAAGAACGCATTGAGCAGATGTCATCCGAAGGGCGAAAAGCCCCGCTCAGCAGGCCGTGAGTCATGAGCTGCCAAATCCATTGGCAATCGAGGACATCGGATTTACGACCAGAGGTCTGCCGGGTCGCGCGTGAATTGACCAGATAAACCTCAAATCCCCGAGCATCCAGCACTTCGAACAGCGGGATCCAGTAAACGCCGGTCGCCTCCATGGCCACCACTTTGATGCCGAGTGACGTGAGCCAATCGGCCAGTGCGATCAGGTCATCGGTGAAGGTCAAAAACTTGCGAACCGGGTTATCACACCGCTCAGGATCCACCGCCGCCCAATGCTCACGACTGCCGACATCGATGCCTGCACAGTCGCGGTGGATAATCTCGAAGCGTTTTTTTTGATTCTTGCGTGCCATGACAATTCCTTGCAGGATTGAAAAGCGCGCGCGGGGAACACGGTGGCGAAGGGGTTCACTCTCTTATACGAGGTCACGGCATGCCGTGCCTTCAACGACTCCACGCCGATACCGTGCGGACCACTCTCCTACTCGGGTGCGGACACACCAGTGCTAATGACGGTCTCTGCCCCGCGCGCGCTCTCAACTTTAGATCCCCCCAGTTTGCTGCGCGACAGCGCGGCGTCGAAGACGGGGCGGACCCTCCTAC
>NZ_CAXAQH010000089.1:0-1508 GCF_963970905.1 Pseudomonas sp. EL_65y_Pfl2_R96
GCTCTTCCGATCTATCCACGCGCGCTTGTCGTGCGCCATGACGCGGTGAGCCGGTCGGTTCAGTTCAACGACAAGCTGATAGCCTTCGCAAAACATTGGGGCTTCCGTCCTCGCGCGTGCGCGCCATATCGGGCGCGCACGAAGGGCAAGACGGAGAACGGCGTTGGCTACGTGAAGAAGAACGCGATCGCCGGTCATTCCTTCCCTAGTTGGGAAGCATTCGAGGCGCATCTCGACAGGTGGGAGCGTGAGGTTGCGAACGTTCGTATCCACGGCACGACCGGCGAGGCCCCGATCATCCGCTTCGCGCGTGACGAAATACATCGGTTGAAGCCGCTCGGCGGGCTGCCGTCGTTCGGATCCTTGCGTGAACTGACCCGCGTCGTCGGCAATGATTGCGCCGTCGAGATTGATACGAACAGCTACTCGGTGCCGTGGCGCCTTATTGGCGAGCGCGTAGCGGTAACGATCGCGGCCGGCGAGGTGCGGATCCGCCATGGCGTGCACCAGGTCGCGGTTCACGAGCAATCGAAGGGGCGCCGGCTGCGGATCGTCGATCCGGTTCATCTCGAAGGTGTTGCCGGGCGCAATGGCGCGGTCCGCCGGCCGGAGACTGCAGCGGCGGTGCCGGGATCGTCTCCACCGCATTCGTTGTTGCGTCCGCTTACCGAATATGAAGCCGTGATCGGGGGAAGCTTCTGATGACGCGCGCAAAGAAGGCAACCGAAGCACCGACCGATCCGCTCGATGCCATGCTGGCGCGATTGCAGCTCTCCGGCATCCGCGACCAGCTCGACAGCCTGCTCGACGAGGCGGCGCGCGCGAACCTGTCGGCGCGTGAGACGCTGATCTTGCTGTGCGAACGTGAGATCGCGCGCAAGGATCATCGCCGCATCGATATGGCGCTGAAGCTTGCACACTTCCCGGCCGTGAAGGAGCTCGCAGGCTTCGACTTCGAGGCGCAGCCCTCGATTGATCCCAAGCAGATCCGCGACCTTGCCGCATCACGTTGGATCGCTAACGGAGAGAACGTGCTGTTGCTCGGGCCGCCCGGAGTCGGCAAGACGCACTTGTCGATCGCGCTGGGGCGAGAGGCGATCCTGGCCGGGTACACGGTGCAGTTCACCACGGCGACGACACTGGTCGCAGGCCTTGCCAAGGCGCATGGCGAACGGCGTCTGGATGAGAAACTGCTCGCGCTGTCGAAGCCAAAGCTGCTGATCGTCGACGAGCTCGGCTACCTGCCGCTGGAACCTGACGCGGCGCATCTGTTCTTCCAACTGGTCAGTCGGCGCTATGAAACTGGCGCCATGCTGATCACCTCGAACCGCAGTGTTGCCGAATGGGGCACCGTGTTCGCCGATCCCGTGGTCGCCACCGCGATCCTCGACCGGCTCTTGCACCACAGCCACGTGCTGACGATCCGCGGCGACAGCTACCGGCTCCGAGTCAAGCGCAAGAGCGGTCTCATCAAAACGCCGACCGCCGGTGACGGCCCTCCGGTCGGC
>NZ_CAXAQH010000090.1:0-1454 GCF_963970905.1 Pseudomonas sp. EL_65y_Pfl2_R96
AGATGCAGCTGATCAAGGCGCAGGGTGACAGGTAAGACAAGGCGACGCATCACCTCCGGTTTCACGTCCTTGAGGGTCACCTTGATCCGGACTCCGGTCGTGTTGAGGCTCATGCCGCCAGCCTCGGATCGTGAGCATGCATCGTGTAGGTCGATGCCCAGGGAAGCAGTTCGTCCAGTCGTGACGCAGGCCAGCCATTGATTAGCTTCGCGAGGACGTCGGCGAGCCAGGCCTTGGGATCGACGTCGTTGAGGCGACAGGTTGTGATCATCGTCAGCATGATGGCGGCACGGTCGGCGCCACGCTGGCTGCCGGCGAAGGTCCAGTTGCGCCGTCCCAAGGCGATGCCTCTCAATGCGCGCTCAGCACAATTGTTGGTCAAGCAGATCCTGCCATCGTCGAGGAAGCGGGCGAAGTCGTCCCAGCGCCTGAGCATGTAGTTGATCGGCTTCAGGACCTCGGAGGAGCGCGAGAGGTTTTCGCGCTCACGCAGCAACCAGACGTGCATGTCCTCGAGAAGCGGCTTGCTCTTTTCCTGGCGCACGGCGCGCCGCTCGTCGGCGCCGCGGCCGTTGATGGCGCGCTCGATCTCGAACAACGCATCAAGGCGTCTGACCGCCTCCAGCGCGATCGGAGAGACCGGTTTGCCCTTCTTACCTTCCCGAGCATTTTTCTCGATGTCAGCCAGCTCGAAGAAGCCCCGCCGCGCATGGGCAAAGCAAAACGCCGGCGTAATCGGCAGCACCTTCCTCTGCGGGTCGAACAGCGGCTCGAAGCCGTTGTAGCAATCCGCTTGCAGAATGCCGGCAAAGGCGGCCAGATGCTTCTGGGGATGTTCGCCTCGTCGGTCGCTCGAGGCGTAATAGACCGCCGCCGGCGGCGCAGGCCCGGCGAAGGGCCGGTCATCCCGCACATAAGTCCAGATCCGCCCGGTCTTGCACTTGCCCTTCGCCAGGATACGGATGGTGGTGTCATCGCCATGAAGGCGCTCGGCCGCGAGCACATGGCGTTCGATCAAGTGAAAGAGCGGCATGACGGCGAAGGTCCCGTGGCCGACCTGGTCGGCCAGCGTCGACAACGGCAGGTCGATCCCCTCGCACTTGAAGCGCGCACTCTGGCGGTTGAGCGGGATATGCATACCGAACTTGTCGAACAGGATCGTCGCGAGCAATTGTGGGCCGATGAAGCCGCGCGGTGTGGCATGGAACGGCGCGGGCGGCTGGCTGATCTTCTCGCAATCGCGGCAGGTGAACTTCTCGCGTACCGTCTCGATCAGCTTGAAGCGGCGCGGGATCTCCTCCAGCGTCTTGGTCACATCCTCACCGATCTTCGCCAGCCGCGATCCACCGCAGCAGGCGCAGGTCGTTGGAGCCTCAATGACGACGCGCTCGCGTTCGATGTCATCCGGCCATGGCTTGCGCACCGGCCGCTTGCGCATGAAGGGGCGGACGTTC
>NZ_CAXAQH010000091.1:0-1416 GCF_963970905.1 Pseudomonas sp. EL_65y_Pfl2_R96
CTTGGCTTGATCCAGTGTGAAGTAGACTCTGGCCCCACGACAAGGACCAGAGATGAAGCGCAACAGGTTCACCGAAGACCAGATCATCGGAATATTGAAGGAACAGGAGGCCGGGGTTGCGGTCGCCGATCTGTGCCGCAAGCATGGCGTGAGCAACGCCAGCATCTACAAATGGAAGGCCAAGTATGGCGGCATGGACGTCAGCGAGGCGAAGCGGCTGAAGGCGCTCGAGGACGAGAACGGCCGGCTCAAGAAGCTTCTGGCCGATGCGATGCTGGACAACTCGGCGTTGAAGGACCTCCTCGGAAAAAAATGGTAACGCCCGCTGCCGAGCGGGATGCTGTCGCCCATCTCCAGACTGCCCATGGGATGAGCGAGCGGCGGGCGTGCCAGGCGCTGGGGTGCTGTCGGATGACAATGCGCTACCGGGCCACCAGGATCGATGACGGCTTGCTGCGCGAGCGGATGAAGGCCATTGCCCATGAGCGGCGACGGTTCGGCTATCGGCGGCTGCACGTTCTGCTCCGACGCGAGGGGCATGTGGTCAATCACAAGCGATTGTTCCGGATCTATCGCGAGGAGAAGCTGACCGTGCGCCGCCGTGGCGGGCGCAAGCGGGCCATGGGCACGCGGGCGCCGATGCTGATCCCGATGGCGCCGAACCGGCGCTGGTCACTCGACTTCGTCTCGGACCAGCTCACCGACGGCCGCCGCTTCCGCATCCTGACCGTCGTCGACGACTGCACGCGGGAATGCCTTGCCCTGGTCGCCGACACTTCGCTGTCTGGACTGCGGGTGGCGCGCGAACTCGAAGCGCTCATCGCCGGGCGCGGGAAGCCGGCAATGATCGTCAGCGACAACGGCACCGAGTTCACCTCGAACGCCATCCTGGGCTTCGCCGAGCGGATGAAGATCGACTGGCATTACATCGCCCCGGGCAAACCGATCCAGAACGCCTTCATCGAAAGTTTTAACGGTCGGCTGCGCGACGAGCTGCTCAACGAGACGCTGTTCCCCTCGCTCTCGCACGTGCGGGCAACGGCGGCGTCATGGAGGACCGATTACAACCTCAACCGACCGCACTCGCGGCTCGGCTGGCTGACACCTGCCGAATACGCCGACACCTTCAACCCGCGACGGGATCTGCCGCTGCGCTCAATGGCCAGCTCCGCGTCAGCCCCCGTCGCTCACTCCGCCCAGATGGGCAAAACCAACCGTCAGAGTCTCCATCACGCTGGATAGAAGTTGGGGGCAACGTCAGCAGCGACAACGGCAAGCATGATTTTTCTTCGTTCCTTTCGCCATTCACCTGGCGATATGGAAGCGCACCGATGCGAGCGATCTGGAGCGAGCAGAACAAGCGAACCATCTGGCGTCGCATATGGGTCGCGCTCGCCCGTGCTCAGCATTCGGTTG
>NZ_CAXAQH010000092.1:0-1389 GCF_963970905.1 Pseudomonas sp. EL_65y_Pfl2_R96
GTCCCCGTCCGGTCAGGAGCAGGTGTTCCGGCCGATCTGGCGCATGATCGAGCAGGTTCAGGCGGACGAGCGGCCTGATGTTGCGTTCACCGATCAACCTGCCAGGGTTGCGACCTTGTGCGATGATGGCCCAGCCCGGCGTGCCGCGTTCAGTGATCGCAGGTGCCAGATGGCCATCGCGCGACCGGCTGCCGTCACCCCAGGATAGCCAGGCAGGTACTCCAGAAGGCTTCGCGGGGGCGCGGCGGGATCAGCGCCCATTCGACCGGGCCGGTATCGGACTGTTCCGGCAACGGGGTCGATGCTGCGGGACCGTCCCGCACGCCGTCCCGATATGCGCGCTCCAGCGCTTGGGCGATGGCACCGGCGGTATCGACGGTAAGGCCGTACTTCCGATCGGAGCGGTCCTTGGCGACGATCGCGCGCGCGATTTCACGAAACCGCGCCTTGCGCCGAGGATCCGGCGGGAATTTTCCGGGAAGTCCGGTCATGCCGCTTCCTCGACCGACGCTGCATCCACCCGTGCCCGTCCGACGATAGCGGCGACAGTATTCTTGCTGAGGCCGAGGTCGCGCGCGATCCAGCGATAGCTGCGACCTTCGGCGACCAGCGCCAGCACCTTGGGGGCGAGCCGGTCGGACTTCGGTCGGTCGCCCGCCTGCCGACCGAGTGTTCGACCCCGTGCCCGCGCTGCGGCGAGACCGGACCGAACCCGCTCGCTTAGCATGTCGCGCTCGAACTGGGCGATGCCGGCGAGCATCGTCGCCATCATCCGCCCGTGAGGCGTATCGACCTCGAACGTCATGCCACTCATCGCGACGACCGACACGCGCCAGCCCGACAGCCGGTTGAGCGTATCGAGCAGGTCCTGCGTCGAGCGTCCCCAGCGGCTGAGTTCGGTGACGAGGACCGCATCGATGTGACGCGCCTGCGCCAGCTTCATCACCTCGCCGCGCGCCGAGCGGTTGGCCTTCATCCCCGAGGCGGTTTCGCGGAAGACCTCGACCACCTCATAGCCGCCCCGTTCGGCGAAACCGACGAGGTCGCGCAACTGCCGCTCGCACGACTGGTCGGCGGTCGAGACGCGGGCGTAGATAGCGGCGCGTTGTCCCAATTGAACCTTCCCGAACACCGGCCCCGAAAAGCCTTGATTTGCGCGGGGTCAGTGTTGTCCAAAACAGACTTCTGTTCAACCGGGACAAAGCCGCATGCCGAGACGCCATATCCTGAGCGCCCGGCAGCGGTCGTCGCTGCTCGACCTGCCGACCGACGAAGCGTCGCTGCTACGGCATTACATCCTGGCGGACGACGACCTGATCCACATCGACCGGCGACGCCGACCGGAAAACCGGATCGGCTTCGCGCTGCAACTGTGCGCGCTGCGCTATC
>NZ_CAXAQH010000093.1:0-1358 GCF_963970905.1 Pseudomonas sp. EL_65y_Pfl2_R96
TCGGTCGCCGACAGGCTGAGAGTCGTGGTGTCCGCTGTGTCGGTCACCGAGGTGTCCGCCGACTTGCCGTCGACTTCTAGCTTCTCGTAGTTACCGCCCTTGGCATCGTCGATTTTGACGCTCAGGGAGCCACCACCGGTCAGGGCATCGTTAGGCGCAGTGAAATTCACGCTGGCGCTGCTCGATCCAACCGGAATGGTGATGGTCTGGCCATTCGACAGGGTTACGACCACTGGCGAACCGGTGACAGGCGAAGTCACGGACGCGGTGTACACCACCGTGCCGCCTTCAGCCACAGCGCTGGTCGCGGTAAGGTTGACGGTCGAAGTGTCGATGGTGTCAGTCACATTGGTGACCGCCGCCGCTGGGTTGGTCGCCAGGTTTTCGAAGTTACCGCCGGCCGCGTCTTTGATCGTTGCTTCAACGGTACCGGCGTCTTTGTAGACGTCGTCTTTCGGTGCATCGACGGTCACGGAGCCGGTGGTTGCGCCGGCGGCGATGGTGATCACGGCGCCATTGCTCAGCGTGACGTTCACTGGTGTGCCGGCCGCATTGGTCAGGGTCGCGGTGTAGACGATGGAGCCGCCTTCAGCCACGGAGTCGGTCGCACTCAGACTAAGAGTGGTGGTGTCCGCCGTGTCAGTCACCGAGGTGTCCGCCGACTTGCCATCGACTTCCAGCTTCTCGTAGTTACCGCCCGCAGCGCCGTCGATCTTGACGCTCAGTGAGCTGCCACCCGCCAGCGGGCTGTTTGGCGCGACGAAGTTCACGCTGCCAGTGGTTTCGCCGACCGGGATGGTGATGGTTTGGCCGTTGGACAGGGTTACGATCACCGGCGAACCGGTGACAGGCGAAGTCACGGAAGCCGTGTAAACCACGGTGCCGCCTTCGGCAACATTCGCGGTGGCAGTCAGCGAAACGGTGCTGGTATCGAGGGTGTCGTTAACAGTGGTGACAGCGGGCGTATCGCTGGTGACCAGATTCTCGAAATTTCCACCGGTCGCGTCTTTGATCGTCGCTTCGACGGTGCCGGCGTCTTTGTAGACGTCGTCCTTTGGTGCGTCGACAGTTACGGAGCCGCTGATTTTACCGGCCTCGATGGTGATCACGGCACCGTTCGACAAAGTCACAGTGACCGGAGTCCCAGCGGCGTTGGTCAGGGTCGCCGTGTAGGTAATCTGGCCGCCTTCATCCACAGCGCCGGTGGCGGTCAGCGACAGGCTGGTGGTGTCCTGGGTATCAGTGATCGAGGTGTCGGCTGACTTGCCATCGACTTCCAGCTTCTCGTAATTGCCGCCCTTGGCATCGTCGATCTTGACGCTCAGGGAACCGCCGCCGGCCAACGCATCGTTCGGCGC
>NZ_CAXAQH010000094.1:0-1329 GCF_963970905.1 Pseudomonas sp. EL_65y_Pfl2_R96
CGCTCGCGGATCAAGGCGCGCTCGAACTGGGCGATCGCGCCGAACACGTGGAAGGTGAGCATGCCGCCCGGCGTGGTGGTGTCGATATTCTCGGTCAGCGACACCAGCCCGATCTTCTCGCGCTCCAGTTCTTCCGCAGAAGCAATCAGCTTCTTCAGCGAGCGGGCGAGGCGGTCGAGCTTCCACACCACGAGCGTGTCGCCGGCACGTAGTACCTCGCCCAGGATGCGAGCGAGTTCGGGGCGGTCGTCGCGGGCACCCGATGCCTTTTCGGTGAAGACCCGCTCGCACCCGGCGCGGCGCAATGCATCCAGTTGCAGGTCGGGGTTCTGGTCGCTGGTGCTGACCCTGGCATAACCGACCCGCATGACCCCTCGACCTTCTCCAAACCCGTCGAAGGCATAGCGTTTTGCGAAGCTGGTTTCCAGAACAGATTTGACAAACAAGATGCCGCAGAAATGCGTGACCGCTCTAACGCGCCGGCAGGATCGTCAGAAAGGAAGGTTTTCGCGAACAGGGCCAGCGCATAATAGGCGATGACACCACGCAAGCGGAGAGGGTGTGATGACCAAAACCCAAATGCTGGAGACGATGAAACGCCTAGACGCCCATGCGAATGCCCTGCTGCTGATCGGTGCTTCCGATATCGATCTGCTCGGCGGCATGTTCGACGTGATGCCGGACTTCAAGGCGCTGCTCGATGCCGGATACGGCGAAGAGATCGAGAGAAACGCTGGTCGCTTCCCCGGCCTGCACCGCTACGCCGTCATGCTCTCAAACGTCGCCGAAGGGATCGCGGACGGCTCCATCCGGGTGCCACGCTGACGCCACTCCCGCTGGTAGATAATGTGAGCAGGCGACCATGACTGCGAGCAGGGCCGGATGATGGCGAGCACATTTGCGGATAGCGTGAGCAGAACGCTCCGCCCATTGTCAGATAATCCGAGCAGAAAACCGCTTCGTTTGCGAGCAGGCACCGCTACGATTGCAAGCGCCAACAGGTACAAGCCAGATCAATATTGCCGAAGCAGCGCAGCGGCTCAATGCGCTGCGGAACCTGGGGGCTGACAGGCTATCGCTGGGCGCCCTGCCGATAACCGGAATGCGCCATTATGCCAGCGGCATGGCCACCCAAAAAGTTCAAACCCTGGCTTTGCTCAGGGAGCCGCGCCGCGCCGTCGAGATTGGGTGCTGGTTGCGCTTGCACCTTC
The DNA here is from genome assembly GCF_963970905.1 of Pseudomonas sp. EL_65y_Pfl2_R96. NCBI lineage: Bacteria > Pseudomonadati > Pseudomonadota > Gammaproteobacteria > Pseudomonadales > Pseudomonadaceae > Pseudomonas > Pseudomonas sp. EL_65y_Pfl2_R96. Next base: position 1,212 of record NZ_CAXAQH010000094.1, read on the forward strand.
TCCAGTTGAACGATGTCGTGCTTGAGCAGGTCAGTCGGCGCATCGGCAACCTGTGGCGCGAAGCGCATGGGACAGTCGAGATCCGCGCCTTTCGCGAACTTGAAGTCTATCGCGCCGG
>NZ_CAXAQH010000095.1:0-1308 GCF_963970905.1 Pseudomonas sp. EL_65y_Pfl2_R96
GGTTCTTCACGGATTACCGGGAAAGACGCTCTTGATCTTCATGAAAAAGAATTCGCTGTCCCGGTAACCGTACGCCATCCGCTTAATGACTTTTATTCGATTGTTTATGCCTTCCAGCTGCCCCGTGTGCATCGGCCAGCGAACCCGGCTGACAATGCCCCGCCAGTAACCCTTTAGTCGCTTTGCAAACTGGATCAGAGCCGGTATTTCACTTTCTTGAGCATGGCGCAGCCATTGCTTCCAGGCTGATCGCCAGCCCCAGGCAGTGCTCGGCGTCCAAAGCGTTTTGAGTTCAGCCTTCATCAAGTAGACCGTCATCAACGCTTGGTTGGCCGCCAGCAGATCCTCCAAACGGACCTGTTGCTCCGGCGTTTTCAGGTTCTGCGGATTACGCAGAAGCAGCCAACGCGCTTGCTTGATGACCTTGCGCGCAGGCTTGTCGTGACGTAGCCGATTAGCTTCGTCGACGCGGACTCGATCAATGACCTCTCGGCCATATTTGGCCACCACATGAAAGAGGTCGTAGATCACTCGCGCGTTCGGACATTGCTGGCGAACCTCCAGGTCAAACGCGGTGTTCATGTCCATCGCCACCGCTTCGATGCGAGCGCAACCCTGCGGTCCCAGCTCTTCGAAAAATGGCCTGACCGCCGCTCGGCTGCGGCCTTCGCCGATCCACAGCACGCGTCGTGTATCCGCATCCAGCACAACGCTGGCGTAGCGATGACCTTTGAACAGGGCGAATTCGTCCATCACCAGGCGCCGTGGCTGCGCCTTCGGCAAAACACTCAACCCCGCTTGCAAGGCCCGACGCTCCAGCAACCGCACGGTGTCCCAATGCAACCCAAACATCTGAGCCACGTGCAGCGTGGGCAGGCGCTCGCAGGCTTGAATGACGGCCTCAGACAGGCGGCGCGTCATGCGGGCATAGCGATCCAGCCAACTGACGGCTTCCATGCGCTTGCCGCAATCACGGCAGCCAACACGTCTGAGCAACACGCTGAGACGCACCGCACGGCCGAGGATGGGCAAATCACGAACGGTTCGCTCGCAATACTCATGAGTGGTTGAACAGGGCTTTTGGCACCCGCCACAGGATGGGAACCGGGTGGCGTGAGGGGTTAGATCAATTTGTAGGGTATCGCCATCAGGCTTGATGGTGACAACAGAAAAGCCCTCCCAAAAAGGAAGGAAAGTATTAATATCGCGCATAAGAACGCCGGTTTGTTAGATGTGTTTGCTCGCACGAACATCATCAATCAAATCGGCGTTCTTGTTTCTGTGTTTCCCGGGATTCCGTGAAGAACC
>NZ_CAXAQH010000096.1:0-1274 GCF_963970905.1 Pseudomonas sp. EL_65y_Pfl2_R96
CACCTGAACGCAGAGCCGCATTACTTAAGATGCTGCTTCCCCCGCTGAACCTGTCGATGGCCGAGGTTTCCCGGCGAGAAGGGGTCAGCGAAATGTCTTTGTCCAACTGGCGCAAGCAGCTCAGTTCTGAAGGAAATGCAGTGTCTGAAAACAAGCCGTTGACCGAGAACTGGTCAGCCGAAACCAAGTTTGCTGTCGTGCTTGAAGCCGCCGGTTTGTCCGAGATCGACCTGGGTGAGTACTGCCGCCGCAAAGGCCTTTATCCCGAGCAAATCACCGCCTGGCGACGAGCTTTCATCACCGGACAGAAATCGGAAAAGGCCCAGCAAAAAGAAGATCGGGAACAATCTCGCAAAGACAGGAAACGTATCCAGGAACTTGAGCGCGAGCTGCGCCGCAAAGACAAGGCGCTCGCTGAAACAGCCCCGTTGTTGGTGCTGCGAAAAAAGCTCAACGACTACTGGGGGACCAAAGACAACGAGGACAACTAACGTCTTTGCCAGAGCGCCAGTTGCTCGTTGCCTGGCTGGGTAGCGCGATCACGGCAGGCGCCAGAAAAATCAGAGCCTGCCGGGAAATCGGTCTATCGCTGCGAACTTTGCAGCGATGGACTCAAACAGAGGTTATCCAGGCCGATGCCCGAACGACTGTCATACGGTCAACACCGCCAAATGCACTGAATGAGGCTGAGCGACAGGCCATTGTGACGCTGTGCAACAGCCCGCAATTCGCCCATCTGCCGCCGAGCCAGATCGTGCCGCGCCTGGCTGATCAAGGATGTTATCTGGCGTCGGAGGCGACGTTTTATCGCGTTCTGCGCGCAACGGGTCAACAGCAACATCGAGGTCGTAGTCAGCGCCCCAGGCGGTACGCAGCTCCGACGACTCATGCGGCCAAAGCGCCCAATCAGGTGTGGTCGTGGGACATTACGTACTTGCCGTCGCCAGTGCGCGGTAAGTATTACTACCTGTACCTGATCGAGGATATTTACAGCCGCAAGGCCGTAGGTTGGGAGGTTTATGAAGAAGAAAGCGGCGAGAAGGCGGCTGCACTACTGCAACGTAGCGTGATCGGCGAGCAGTGTTTGCACGATCCACTGGTACTGCACTCGGACAATGGTGCGCCGATGAAATCGCTGACGCTGTTGAGCAAAATGTATGACCTGGGCATCACGCCGTCCCGTGGCCGACCGCGTGTGAGCAATGACAACCCGTACTCGGAATCACTGTTCCGGACGTTGAAATACTGCCCACAATGGCCGGCAGATGGCTTTG
>NZ_CAXAQH010000097.1:0-1206 GCF_963970905.1 Pseudomonas sp. EL_65y_Pfl2_R96
CGAGGCGACGAGCGCCGTTGGCTGGCGATGCAGTTCGAAGGAGATGGCATACGGCCTTATGTGCCGGTGATCATCAACGAGATCGTGCAACATGTAATTCTGCCCCTGATCCCGCTCTCGCTGCTGCTTCTCCTGTTTAATGTTTTTGCTGTGCGCAGAGTGCTCCATCCGTTGCGGCGTGCAGAGAGCGAGGTCGATGCGCTAGATCCTGAAAATATCCTGACCCGCTTATCCGAGCCCGCGGCGCCGCGCGAGGTCAATACCTTGGTTCGTGCGGTGAACCGCGCGCTGACGCGGCTTGACCGATCGATGGCGATCTTGCGCAGTTTCACCGCGAATGCTGCGCATGAGCTGCGGACGCCACTGGCAATCATGCAATTGTCGCTCGACCAACTGCCAGCGGGAAAGGTGCGTGACGATTTGCAGACGGACACGCGACACATGACCCGGCTGGTCGAGCAAATGCTCGACCTGGCACAAGCGGACGCCCTCGCGAATGTTGGGCATGTACCCCTCGATCTGGCAGCTATCGGTCGGGACGTGGTAGCTACGATGGCACCCAAAACATTTGCCGCACACCGCGACCTACGGTTCGCCACTACCGGGGATACGCAGGCGATCGGTCATGCCGAGGCGATCTTTCGCATTTACCGCAACCTTGTCGATAACGCGCTCAAGCATGCGCCTGGCAATACCCCGATTGATGTGTCTGCCGGCCCCGGACCTCAAATATCTGTGCGAGACTATGGTCACGGCATTGCCGACGAAGACCTGCCGCATATCTTTGAACGGTTCTGGCGCAAAGATCGGCGCGCCTCCGATGGTGCAGGCCTTGGCCTCGGCATCGTCCAGCGGCTTGTCGAAGCGCATGGCGGCACAATCATTGTCGAAAATGCACCCGGTGGGGGTGCAGTGTTTACCGTCCGTCTGCAAGCTCCGCCGGACGACCGATAATCCGATCAATTGCGCGCGACCGTGGCAGCTCGCGTTACCCTTTTTAGGTTCTCAGCGAAAGAATATGAAGTGAATATTGCAAAAATCGGTCCACCGAAACACGGCGAAGGACATTTTCTGACTCGCGTCGGGTGGCTTCGTGCAGCAGTGCTCGGAGCAAACGACGGTCTACTTTCTACCGCAAGCCTAATGGTTGGCGTTGCAGCCGCAGCGCCTGGATCGAGTCAGATCGTGCTTACTGGGGTCGCAGGA
>NZ_CAXAQH010000099.1:0-1116 GCF_963970905.1 Pseudomonas sp. EL_65y_Pfl2_R96
CGGCGCTTGGGTGAAAGGAGGAGGGGCGAAATCTCCCACGGATCTGTACTGCGTCAACAGTCAGAATCGGGCTTTGTCCCTCCTCCTCCCTTCAAGTCCTACCATACAAGCGGGCTTGCCCGCGATGGCTGAGTGTCAGCCAACATCAATGTTGAATGTTTATCCGCCATCGCGGGCAAGCCCGGCTCCCACAGGGATTAGCTGTGTGGCGCAGGTTTTGGTACACCCACGTTATCCAGCATCCGGTTCGCCGCCAGTTCTGCCAGCATGACGATCTGTTGAATCGCCATCGCCGTGTGCCGGTGCGGCCCTTCCAGATACCCCGCAAAATCACTCGCCATCACGCTGGCCTGGGCCAACGATTCACAGGTGTGGGCCAACAGGTCTTCGTCTTTGATATCCGGCGCGACCCTATACATGGTGCTCGGTTTGCGGGCCACGGGGGATTTGAGGGCGGATGGATTGAGGTAGTGGTCGAGCGCGCGGTTAGCGGCGACGTGGAATTCTTTTGAATCAGCAGATTCGTAAGGGGAAACGTTGTCGGTTTCTGGGGGATTCGGGGTTGCTTTGAACATGATTACACCTCTGGGATGAAATGGAGCCACTTCCAAATTGCCGCGACGCAATTTGGGGTGGCAGCTGTACGCGGGTTCGCGGACCGATCCCAGAGGCATATCTCGGCATACCCGAAGGTATCCCGCGCACAGTCGCCATGACACGAAACGACAGACACCCAAAAGTGTTGTTGTTCGGTGGAGCGATTATGCCTCAAGAATCGAGCCGCGACGCCCGGTCGCTGAATTGTCAGCGACGGACAAAGGCTAGAGACGCAGCTTCCGACGGGCAACCTGAAAAACATGTGGGAAGGTTCTGATATTTTTACCGAGCAATAAACATCGTTGGCTGTAAGGTCGCCTTCGCGAGCAAGCCCGCTCCCACAGTAGGTTGGCGTCATCTGGGAGAGCTTGGTCGGCTGTCAGGCCGCCAAAATCAAAAGATCGCAGCCTTCGGCAGCTCTTATCAAACAAAAAATAACGCATTGTTTTTGCTCTGAAATTTATCCAACCATCACCAACTGCATCCCCAGCTTGCGCGCCTTGCGTTCCAAGGCGCGCC
>NZ_CAXAQH010000100.1:0-1112 GCF_963970905.1 Pseudomonas sp. EL_65y_Pfl2_R96
GGTCACAACGACTGGCGAACCGGTTACTGGCGCGCTGACGGATGCGGTGTAAACCACCGTGCCGCCTTCAGCCACACTCGAAGTCGCGGTCAGGTTCACGGTCGAAGTGTCGATAGTGTCGGTGACGCTGGTGACTGCCGGGGCAGTGCTAGGAACCAGGTTCTCGAAGTTGCCACCGGTCGCATCTTTGATCGTCGCTTCGACGGTGCCGGCGTCTTTGTAGACGTCGTCTTTCGGCGCATCGACGGTCACGGAGCCACTGGTGGCACCGGCGGCGATGGTGATCACGGCACCGTTCGACAGGGTCACGGTGACCGGCGTGCCGGCGGCGTTGGTCAGGGTCGCGGTGTAGACGATGGAGCCGCCTTCAGCCACGGAGTCGGTCGCACTCAGACTAAGAGTGGTGGTGTCCGCCGTGTCGGTCACCGAGGTGTCCGCCGACTTGCCATCGACTTCCAGCTTCTCGTAGTTACCGCCCTTGGCATCGTCGATCTTGACGCTCAGGGAACCACCGCCGGCCAACGCATCGTTCGGCGCGGTGAAGTTGACGCTGGCACTGCTGGCGCCGACCGGGATGGTAATGGTCTGGCCATTCGACAGGGTCACGACGACTGGCGAACCGGTGACTGGAGCGGACACGGACGCGGTATACACCACCGTGCCACCTTCAGCCACAGCGCTGGTCGCGGTAAGGTTGACGGTCGAAGTGTCGATGGTGTCAGTCACATTGGTGACCGCCGCCGCTGGGTTGGTCGCCAGGTTTTCGAAGTTACCGCCGGCCGCGTCTTTGATCGTTGCTTCAACGGTACCGGCGTCTTTGTAGACGTCGTCTTTCGGTGCATCGACGGTCACGGAACCGCTGGTGGCGCCGGCGGCGATGGTGATCACCGCGCCGTTCGACAGTGTCACGGTGACCGGCGTACCGGCCGCATTGCTCAGGGTGGCGGTATAAACGATGGAGCCGCCCTCTGCCACGGAGTCGGCTGCGCTCAGGCTGAGGGTGGTGGTGTCGACGGTGTCGGTCACGGTGGTGCTGACCGGCGTTTTGTCCGCCACCAGGTTCTCGTAGTTGCCGCCGCTGACGCTGGTGATCGAGTTGGTCAGCGGAGTAT
>NZ_CAXAQH010000101.1:0-1029 GCF_963970905.1 Pseudomonas sp. EL_65y_Pfl2_R96
ATCAAGGTCACGGTGCTGACGCCTGGCCAGAGGCTCGACGGTCAAATGGAGAACAGTGGCATCCCCGCGCCGCTGGTGTCGTCCTTCCTCTCCAGTCGCGGCATCGTGGTTGAGAAGACTGAGCCGTATTCCATTCTCGTGCTGTTCAGCCTCGGCGTGACCAAAGGCAAATGGGGCTCTCTGATCGCCGGCCTGATGGAATTCAAGAAACATTACGAGAGCAATTCACCGCTGGAGCAAGTCCTGCCCGATCTGGTCGACAACCATGCCGAGCGCTATAGCGGCATGGGGCTCAAGGACCTCGCCGAAGCCATGCACCAGGACATGATCAGCTCGCAGATGCTACGCAACATGGATGCGGCCTACACCTTGCTGCCGGACCCGGTCGCTTCGCCTCGGGCCACCTATGCCAGGCTGGTGAAAGGCGAGATTGAGCAAATCGCCGTGCGAGACATGATCGATCGCACCGTGGCCGTGCAGATCGTTCCTTATCCGCCGGGCATTCCATTGATGATGCCCGGCGAAAAAGCCGGCGCCGACAAAAAGGCCATCGTCGACTACCTGTTGGCGATGGAACTGTTCGATGGCCACTTCCCGGGTTTCGAGCATGACAACCATGGCGTGGAAATCGAGCGTGATAGCCAGGGTCGGCCGACCTACAAGGTCTATGTGGTCAAAAACTAGGGTTTAGCCCCTTGCCCGACGACAAGTAGTCAAGCGCCGGATTCAGGGTCAATGCGTTGAGCAGATCAAGGAGTTTCCGATGGCCGACTCAAGCAAGAAAATGAGCCTCATGGGGCTCACCACACTGGTGACGGTGAACATGATGGGCTCAGGCATCATCATGTTGCCGACGAGCATGGCCCAACTCGGGGCCGTTTCATTGCTGTCATGGATCGTCACTGCCGTCGGTTCCATGGCCATCGCTTACTGCTTTTCCCAATGCGGCATCTACTGTCCGCGCTCAGGCGGGCTATCCGCCTACACCGAAGAGGCGCACGCAAAATCAGGGTTCTTCCTCTGCTCGTA
>NZ_CAXAQH010000102.1:0-957 GCF_963970905.1 Pseudomonas sp. EL_65y_Pfl2_R96
CGAGGTGAGGTTGAACTCCTGGCTGACGGCATCAACAGCATTGTTCCAGTAGGGCTGCACGTCATAATAGCCGAGCGTCGCATAGTCGGCGCGGTCGACATCAATCTGGTTGTGGTTGCGGGTGCGCTGATACGACGTCAGCGACTTGAGCGTGACCGGGCCGAAGTCGTAGCGGAGATCCGCGTACGACAGAAAGAACTTCAGCCGATATTCGTTCGGGTAGTCCTGAGAAATGCGACGCGGATCGGGATCGCGATCGTCGAGGTTCTTCTGCGCCGCGCCATGCTCGTCTGCGTCGAAATACTGCGCGGTGAGCTCGGCTGAGAAACGGTCCGTTGGCGTCCACAGGATCGACGCCTTGGTGGAGAAACGGTCGGCGTCGTCCAGATCGTACGGGCGGCCGAGTGAGGTCTGCTTGGCATAGCCATCGCGCTTGTAGCGCTGGACCGTCGCCCGGACCGCCAACGTATCAGAGATCGGCAGATTGACCGTACCGCTGGCGCGTACAAAGTCGTAATTGCCTAGTTCGACTTGCGCGGTGCCCTCGACGGATTGCGTCGAAGGCCGGACGGTGACTGCGTTGACGATGCCGCCGGTGGCACTTTGGCCAAATACTGTGCCCTGAGGTCCGCGGAGTACCTCGACCCGCTGGAGATCGAGAAAATCCTGCTGGAGGGCATAAGGGCTGACGATGTAGACGCCGTCGATGTGGAAGGACGTGCCTGGCTGCGCGCTGAGATTGTCGGTGGCTTCGTAGCCGATGCCACGGATCGACACGACCCGCACGAAGCTGCCGCTGTTGGCAACCGTCAAGCCAGGAACGAAGCCGTTCATGTCGATGAGCTGCGTGATGTTGGACTGTTTGAGCGTATCGGCAGTCAGCGCAGTGATAGCCAGCGGCGCCTTTTGAAGAGTCGTTTCCCGCTTTTCGGCAGTCACGACGATGTCGCCGGTTTG
>NZ_CAXAQH010000103.1:0-919 GCF_963970905.1 Pseudomonas sp. EL_65y_Pfl2_R96
CCCTGGCCTGAGGCCAACGCAGATCAACTGTGGGAGCGAGCCTGCTAGCGATGAGGGCGGCACATTCAACATTGATAGCGCCTGATACACCGGTCATCGTCATTCCTTCAGCGCCACACGGACAGCATCCTAGCGCCCTTGGGATTAGGGTAAAGACGAAAGCACTCAGTCAGTCACGAGGAGCGTAGCGAATTGTGAGTGCGCGCTTATACGTCGTTGCCGACGTGCGCTAAGTAAGGCAATGTGCGGAGCGTCATGGCGATCTACCACTTCTCCGCCAAGGTTGTGAGCCGCGCGAACGGGTCGAGCGCCGTGGCGAGCGCCGCCTATCGTTCCGCGTCCGAGCTGTTCGACGAGCGACTAGGGCGGGATCACGACTTCTCGAACAAGGCGGGCGTGATCCACTCCGAGGTGATGTTGCCGGAGGGCGCGCCGGGGCGTTTAAACGACCGCACGACCTTGTGGAACGAGGTGGAGGCAGGCGAGAAGCGCAAGGACGCGCAGCTTGCCCGTGAGGTGGAGTTCTCGATTCCGCGCGAGATGAACGAGAAGCAGGGGGTCCAGCTCGCGCAGGACTTTGTGAAAAAGCAGTTTGTCGATCGCGGCATGGTCGCGGACATGAACGTGCATTGGGACAAGGCGAAGGACGGTAGCCCCAAGCCGCACGCGCACGTCATGCTGGCGATGCGCGACGTGGGACCGGAGGGGTTCGGAAAGAAGAACCGGGACTGGAACTCGACCGAGCTGTTGAAGGACTGGCGCGAGGCGTGGAGCGCGCACGTCAACGAGCGCATGGCGGAGCTCGGGCTTGAGGGGCGGATCGACCATCGCAGCTATGAGGCGCAGGGCATCGAGCTGGAACCGCAGCACAAGATCGGACCCGCAGCATCGCGCAGGCCGGAGCAGGGGCTTGAGGCCG
>NZ_CAXAQH010000104.1:0-903 GCF_963970905.1 Pseudomonas sp. EL_65y_Pfl2_R96
AATCACCAGATCTGACCTGTTAATGGTGCTGGCTGTCGAAGGTCTGCTGAACCAGTGGCGTCCTGGAAAGCTGTAGAACACACGTTTGTCCGGGTGGTTGTACAACTGGGCATGAAGGACTGGAAGTTCATGGTCTCCAAGCAATGCTTGACTGTCGGGCAGCGTGGCGGGGTAAGCCGGTGGCTCGACAAAATAACGAGCATCAATGCCGGAGACTGCAATTTGGTCGAAGGAGGGAGTGTCAGATTTTTTGTGTGCGGGCCGGTAACGGCCTGCCGTAAGGCAAGCCCTTCTTTCACCAGTTCAACCTGGTAAATCGATCTCCATAAAGAATCGCAAACTGATTCATTGCTGTCTTCCAGTCGTGCGCCGCGCTGCCCCAATTGGCAGTGATATTTTGCAGTGCCAGCCAGATCAGCTTCGTCGCTGCATCGTCAGTCGGGAAGTGGCCTCTTGTCTTGATGATCTTGCGCAACTGAGAATTGATGCTCTCGATGGCATTGGTGGTGTAGATCACTTTTCGGATGGCTGGCGGGAAGACGAAAAACGGGATGACTCGATCCCAGGCGCGTCTCCAAGCGGCTACGACGGTGGGGTATTGTTTGCCCCAAGGCCCAGCTTCAAATGCGTTAAGAGCGTGCTCGGCCGCTTCGACATTCAGTGCCTGATAAACCGGTTTCAGGGCTTTGGCCAACTCGCGACGCTTGTCCCAGGCGGCGTAATCAAGGCTGTTACGAATCAGGTGCACGATGCAGGTTTGCAAGGTCGTCGTCGGAAACACCGCGTTCAAGGCTTCTGGCATGCCTTTAAGGCCATCAGTTACAGCGATCAATACATCCTCGACGCCACGGGTTTTAAGGTCGTTAAAAACCTTCATCCAGAACTTGGCTCCCTCAGTGTTTT
>NZ_CAXAQH010000105.1:0-877 GCF_963970905.1 Pseudomonas sp. EL_65y_Pfl2_R96
CGGGTTGTCACGCTGGGTGGACAGGTAAGTAATATCGGCCACCCAGATCTGTTCCGGACCGGTCGCGACAACTTGCTGCGGGCCTGGCTTTAGCAGATTGGGATGGCAGCGAAAGTGATGATGGCTGTCGGTCGTCTTGTGATACGCCCGTTTCCTGCGAACCAATTGCCGGTGCTCGCGCAGCACCTCAAACAAGCGATCCCGGCCAACATGCAATTCAGGTTTCTCATGCTCCGCGTGCATCAATGACTGGAGCTTGCGCGCGCCAATGCAGGGTTGGCGCACTCGGATTGTCTGCACAAACTTGATGATTTTCTGATCTTGATCGACTCGAGCCCGATAGACACGATCACGCTTGTAAAAGGCTTGGCGACTGATCCCCATAAACTGGCAAGCCCTGCTGACACTCAGGGTTTGGGTTTGCGCAACGACTTGCCGGGCCGCTTTTTTACAATGGATACGCCGTAGTCGTTCTTCAGGACATCGACCACATCTTCGAAAAATTTGGCTTTCTGATTTGCCAGTGCCAGTTGCTCCTCAAGCTCTTTGATTCTCTGCTCGGGGGTCAGAGGCAAAGTTGGCTCGTCCATCGGTCGAGTCCTCTGGGTACGGATGGAGGCGCCTTGGCTCCAATCTTGTCGACCATGCTTGCGTAACTAAACCAACACCGTCGACCGGCCCTGGATCCCGTAGCGCCGTTGAGCCTCTTTATAACTCAACTCGCCTTTTTCTACTTGGTCGACAACTGACAATTTAAAAGTCAGCGTGTAATCGCGCTGACTACGTTTTGCGCCCGTATCCATTGCACCCTCCTGATAAGAAGCCAGAAGGTGTAAACCTTATTCAGGACGAGACAAACACGTAAAAAAGGGCAACC
>NZ_CAXAQH010000106.1:0-864 GCF_963970905.1 Pseudomonas sp. EL_65y_Pfl2_R96
AAACGGTGCTGGTATCGATGGTGTCGTTAACAGTGGTGACAGCGGGTGTATCGCTGGTGACCAGATTCTCGAAATTGCCACCGGTCGCGCCTTTGATCGTCGCTTCGACGGTGCCGGCGTCTTTGTAAACATCATCGGATGGTGCCGGGACGGTCACGGTGCCGGTGGTTTTACCGGCATCGATGGTGATCACGGAGCCGTTGCTCAACGTCACGGTCACCGGGGTGCCGGCGGCGGTGGTCAGGGTCGCGGTGTAGGTGATCTGGCCACCTTCGGCCACCGAGTTGGTGGCGCTCAGGCTGAGATGGGTGGTGTCCGCTGTGTCGGTGATCAAGGTGTCGGCTGATTTGCCATCGACTTCCAGCTTCTCGTAGTTACCGCCCTTGGCATCGTCGATTTTTACGCTCAGGGAACCGCCGCCGGCCAACGCATCGTTCGGCGCGGTGAAGTTGACGCTGGCACTGCTCGAGCCGACCGGAATGGTGATGGTCTGGCCGTTGGACAGGGTCACAACGACTGGCGAACCGGTTACTGGCGCGCTGACGGAGGCGGTATACACCACCGTGCCGCCTTCAGCCACAGTGCTGGTCGCGGTGAGGTTGACCGTCGAAGTGTCGATGGTGTCGGTCACATCGGTGACCGCCGCCGCCGGATTGGTGGCCAGATTTTCGAAGTTGCCGCCCGCAGCATCCTTGATGGTCACTTCGACTTGGCCGGCATCTTTGTAGACGTCGTCCTTCGGCGCGTCGACGGTCACGGAACCGCTGGTGGCGCCGGCGGCGATGGTGATCACCGCGCCGTTCGACAGTGTCACGGTGACCGGCGTACCGGCCGCATTGCTCAGGGTGGCGGTATAAACGATGG
>NZ_CAXAQH010000107.1:0-854 GCF_963970905.1 Pseudomonas sp. EL_65y_Pfl2_R96
AGGTGCTGGCGGGAGTCCTGCTTCCGTCCGCGACCGTGTTTCTCCTCCTGTTGTGCAACGATGAGGAGGTGCTGGGACCATGGGTCAACAGCCGCGGCATGAACATCTTCACGGCCGCGATCATCGCGGTCCTGGTGATCCTGTCGCTGGTCCTGACGGCGGGCGTACTCTTCCCCAATCTCGCCGCGCCCGTGATCCTCTATATCCTGGGTGGCGGCGCTGCGCTGTCGGTTTTGGCGGGCGGGGCCATCCTCGGCTACCAACATTTCTATCCGCACGCCGATAAAGCGAGCCCCATCGACCGGTCGCAACGGCTGTCATGGCGTATGCCGCCTCTCGCCTTGCTGGCGGCACCGAAACTGCCGCTCGGCAGCCGCATCGGCCTTACCGTGCTGCGAAGCTATCTCCTGATCGCGATGATCATGGTCATTTTCCGCATCTACCAACTCGCTGTTGGACACTGATCGTCGTCTGCGTAACATTGGCATCGGCACCCCCGTTTCGATGGCGGAGCCGCAAAGAGGAACTTCATAGGTGAGTGACAGTCCGGAACCGTCAACAGCAGACGCAGTGCTTTCCTTGTCGTCCCTGCTCAAGCACGCCGTGATCGACGGCGATGGACGTACGCTTGGCAAGCTATCGGATGTCGTCACACGACTTCGCGACAATGACTATCCCCTTCTGACCGGCTTGGTTATCGCACTGGGCAGTGCGGGCTATTTCGTACCGATGAGCGACGTCACCAGCATCGACCCCCTGGCGGTCCGTCTTCGGACGGCCAAGGTGGATTTGCGACCCTTCGAGCGACGCGATGGCGAGCTGCTGCTCAAGGAGAACATTCTCGGCCATCGCCT
>NZ_CAXAQH010000108.1:0-853 GCF_963970905.1 Pseudomonas sp. EL_65y_Pfl2_R96
TCACGACCGGCAGTCTGGCAGCCGTCATGCGGTAGCGGATCGAAGCGGCGTGGCGATGCGCGCCTTCGGCGCGCAACAGATCGCTCAGGATCTCCATCGCGGTGCGCTTGCGCTGAACGCCGGTGGTGACGGCCTCGTCGAACGCACCCGCCATGCCCTTGAGCCCGAGTCCGCGCATCGCGTCGATCATCTCATGCCGCTGCATGGAGGCCTCGCAGGCTGTCGTAGCGGGCGCAGTTGGCGACCGGCGGGTGCATCAGCGCCAGATCCTCAGGCGTTACGATGGATGCGGGCCGGGGCGGCTCTCGCCGCCGTGACAGGATGTTGAGCACGACCTCGTCGCTGACCGCACCGGCGTCGAGCGCTTCGCGAACGGCGCCCTCGACGGCATCCAGACCATCGCTGAGGACGGCCGCAAGAACGCGGACGAAGCGCCGATCGGCATCGTCGTCGCTGCCAAGCTTGCGGCGCAGCCGAGCGAGCGCAGGCGGAAGATCCCAGCCTTGGAACGGCGCTCCGTTCCGCAGCGCACCGGGCTTGTTCACCAGCACCGGCAGGTAATGCCAAGGGTCGTAGATCGTCCGATCGCGACCGAAGAACCGAGGATGATCGGCGATCACCTCGTCGCCCATCCGCACGACGATCCGATCGGCATAGGCCCGGACCTGGACCGCACGACGCACCGCCTTGGCGGCGACCGAGTAGCGGTTCCGGTCGAAGCTGATCAGGCAGGTTCCGGTCACCGCATGCTGCGTCTCGTGGAAGCCGTCGAACGATGCGAGCATCGGCTGGAGCGCGGGCCGCTCCAACTCCAGCGCCTGCGCGACCGTCATCTCCTTGTGCTCGGGGTGCG
>NZ_CAXAQH010000109.1:0-852 GCF_963970905.1 Pseudomonas sp. EL_65y_Pfl2_R96
CAATCTCGATTCGGAACGCTCGGTCGAGATCATGCAATTGCTCGCCGGGCTCAACCGCGACAGCGGGATTACGGTGATTATGGTGACGCACGAGCCCGACATGGCGGCGTTTGCGCGCACGATCGTGCATTTCAAGGACGGCCTGGTCGAGCGCGTCGATACGCAGCATGCGCCCGGCCAGGTTCCGGCGTTCGACTGATGCTCGGCACCACGCTCATCCTCGCGCTGCGCTCGATCTCGCGGCACAAATTGCGGTCGTTCCTGACGACGCTCGGCATCATTATCGGCGTGGCGGCGGTGGTGACGATGGTGACACTCGGCAACGCCACCACGGCGGCGGTGCAGAAATCGATCTCGTCGCTGGGCACCAACATCCTGCAAGTGCGTCCGGGACAGGGCTTCGGCCGTGGCGGCGGCGGGCCGCGTCCGCCCGATTTCAAGCCGCAGGACGTGGCCGCGATCCGCGATCAAATCGCCGGGGTCACCGCTGTGGCGGCGCAGGCAGGCACGTCCGCGACCGCAATTTACGAAGGCGCGAACTGGTCGACGACCGTCAATGGCACCACCAACGAATATTTCCTGGTGCAACCATGGCCGTTGACCGAGGGCCGCTATTTCTCGCCGACCGAGGAGGCTGCGGGCAAATCGGTTTGTATCATCGGCAATACCGTTAACGACAATCTTTATCGCGGTGGCTCTCCGCTCGGTACGCGGATGCGGATCGGCGGGATTTCGTGTGATGTGATCGGGTTGCTGTCGAAGCGCGGCCAGGCCGGCTTTGGCGGTGACCAGGACGATGTCGTGATCATGCCGCTCAAGACCGTGCAGCGCCGTTTTACCGGTTCGACCGAT
>NZ_CAXAQH010000110.1:0-813 GCF_963970905.1 Pseudomonas sp. EL_65y_Pfl2_R96
GTTGCTCAAGCTTGCAAAAGATGCGCAGTTCGGTCGATCCTCGGAAAAGCTGGACGATGATCAGCTACAGCTTGTTTTGGAGGACATCGAAGAGGCCGTCGCGGCTCTCGAAGCAGCCGAGGGTCGCGCCAATCCCAGAACCTGCGAGAAGAGAACTGCCGAGCGCAGAGCCAACCGTGGTCAACTGCCGGAGCATTTGCCGCGCATCGTCGAAACCCTGATGCCCGCTGCAACCTGCTGCCCTTGCTGCGCAGGCGTCCTTTTTGAGATTGGGAGCGATGAGAGCCAGAGGCTGGACGTGGTACCGGCGCAGTATCGCGTAATCGTCACCCGCCGGCCCAAACTGGCCTGCCGCGTCTGTCATGGTGCGTATTTCGCAAAAACGGGACAGCGGTTTCGCTAACTGAGGGACAGCAGTTTCGCTAATTCGCGGACAGCGGGGCGGCGCTGGCTTTTGGTTGCCTGGTTGTTGAAGTCAATTGGTATTCGTTTCGCTGTTTTCGGCGTCGGTCAAGGGGCGCGGGACTTTTTTCCTTCGCATGCTGTCGCCTTCAAGGGCGACACGGTGGGCGTTGTGGATGATCCGGTCGAGGATGGCGTCGGCGATGGTTGGTTCTCCGATCATGTCATGCCATTGGGCGACGGGCAGCTGGGCGGTGATGAGGGTGGATTTGCGCCTGTAGCGCTCTTCGAAGATTTCCAGGAGATCGAGGCGCTGCTGATCGTTGAGGGTGTGGGTTCCCCAGTCGTCGAGAATGAGCAACTGAACACGTGCCAGCTTGTCGATGAGGCGCGGGAAGCGACCATCGAGAC
>NZ_CAXAQH010000111.1:0-809 GCF_963970905.1 Pseudomonas sp. EL_65y_Pfl2_R96
GATCAGCAGATGCTCGAGCTGCCCGCCGCCGATCGTGCCCCAGAGCCCGTCGGCGTCGACGAGCATCCGCGTGCCGGCACCGCGAGGGGCAGAGCCTTCGACCGCTAGGATGGTCACCATCGCGACCGGAGCGCCTCCCGCACGGGCCTCTAGCGCCGCTGCCCAGTCGATCACCGTGCCAGCGCCGCCAGGATACGTTCCGGCGTCGCCGGGGCATCGAGCGCCGGACAACCCGCCTCGCCACGTGCGGCGGCGACCGCATGGGTCAGCGCCGACAGCACTGAAATCGCGAGCATGAACGGCGGTTCGCCGACAGCCTTGGAGCGATGGATCGTCGGCTCGACGTTGCGGCCGGGTTGCCACAGGCGAACGTCCATTCGGGGCGGACGGTCGTTGGCGGTGGGAATTTTGTAGGTCGATGGCGCGTGACTGAGCAACCGGCCGGCGTCGTCATAGACGACTTCTTCCGTCGTCAGCCATCCCATGCCTTGGATGAAGCCGCCCTCGATCTGGCCAAGGTCGATCGCCGGGTTGAGTGAGCGGCCGACGTCGTGGAGGATATCAACCGCCAGGACGCGGTGTTCGCCGGTAAGGGTGTCGATCACCACTTCCGCCAGTGCCGCGCCATAGGCAAAATAGTAGAACGGTCGGCCTCGATGAGCAGCGCGATCGTATTCGATCCCAGGCGTAGCATAGTAGCCGGTCGATGATAGCGAAACGCGACCGATATGGGCCTGCCGACAGAGCGTCGCAAAAGGCACGAGATCGCCACCAACCCACACACCCTCACGTGCGAAGCGGACAGTGTC
>NZ_CAXAQH010000112.1:0-807 GCF_963970905.1 Pseudomonas sp. EL_65y_Pfl2_R96
CGAGGCCATCGCTGACCTGCACGCTGAACACCTCGTCATGACTCTCGCCGGCCTTCAGTGATTGCACGGCACTGGCGATACCATCGCTGCCGTTGGCCAGGGTGTAGGTCCATTGGCCGCTGCTGTCCACGGCAATCGAGCCGAAGGCGCCGGTATTGGTTCCGGCAATGCTCCAGGTGGCGGTGGCATCGTGGTCGATATCGGTCGAACTGAACTGGCCGCTGACGCTGAGGGTGGTGTCTTCCTGCACCGCGCCGGCCTCGTTGCCGGTCGCGAAACTGAGCACCGGTGCATCGTTGCTGCCGCTGACGGTGACAGTCACCAGCTGAGTCTTGACGCCGCCGAGGCCATCGCTGACCTGCACGCTGAACACCTCGTCGTGACTCTCGCCGGCCTTCAGCGACTGCACGACACTGGCGATGCCATCGCTGCCGTTGGCCAGGGTGTAGGTCCACTGGCCAGTGCTGTCGACGGCGATCGAGCCGTAGGTTCCAGTTGGCGAACCATTGATGGACCAACTGGCGGTGGCATCGTGGTCGATGTCGGTCGAGCTGAATTGGCCGCTGACGCTGAGCGTGGTGTCTTCCTGCACCGCGCCGGCCTCGTTGCCGGTCGCGAAACTGAGCACCGGTGCATCGTTGCTGCCGCTGACGGTGACGGTGACCAGCTGGGTATCCACACCGCCGAGGCCATCGCTGACCTGCACGCTGAACACCTCGTCATGACTCTCGCCGGCCTTCAGTGATTGCACGGCACTGGCGATACCATCGCTGCCGTTGGCCAGGGTGTAGGTCCATTGGCCGCTGC
>NZ_CAXAQH010000113.1:0-804 GCF_963970905.1 Pseudomonas sp. EL_65y_Pfl2_R96
CCGCGGCATCTCGGCCCGCGTCGCTTGCAGCGCGGACATCGAGCGTGAAGCGCACCTCGCCGGGCACGACGTTGGCGGCGCCGGGATACACCTCGATCGAGCCGACCGTGGCGACGAGATCGGCGTCGCCTGCCCGGGCGACCTCTTCTGCCTTCGAGATCATCGCAGCCGCGGCAGACAGGGCGTCGCGGCGCAGGGCCATCGACGTGGTCCCGGCATGGCCCGCGCGGCCCGTGACGGTGATCGCATAGCGTAGCTGAGCGGCAATGCCCGTCACCGTGCCTACGCCAAGTGCCTCGGCCTCCAGCACCGGTCCCTGCTCGATATGTGCTTCCAGATAGGCCAGTGCCGCGCCGTGCCGTGCCGAGGCGAAGCCGCTCACCGACAGGCCGTTCAAGGCCAGCGCGTCCTCCAGCGATATGCCGGCAGCGTCACGCAGGTCCAGCGTGGCCGGGTCGAGCGTGCCTGCCACGGCGCGGCTCGTCAGCATCGCTGCGGGAAAGCGCGAGCCTTCCTCGTCGCCGAACGCATAGACCTCGATCGGGAACGACATCCGTCGTTCTTCGGCGTGGAGCGCGGCAACGCACTCGACGCCGAGCATGATACCGAGCGGCCCATCGTAGCGACCGGAATCCCGCACGCTGTCGAGGTGGCTGCCTATCAAGAGCGGCGGCCCGTCGCGCTCGCCCTCGTAGCGGCCCACGAGATTGCCGGCCGGGTCGACCCGCACGCTCATGCCCGCTTCCTCCATCCAAGCGGCAAGGCATCGCTGTGCACTGGCGTACGCAGGGGACAGATAGCCGC
>NZ_CAXAQH010000114.1:0-760 GCF_963970905.1 Pseudomonas sp. EL_65y_Pfl2_R96
GGGCAATGATCCTCGAACCGGGGCACGCCCCGCTCAAGTTCCATCCGCTCGCCAACCTGTTTCCGATGCTATCGGACCAGGAGCTGGAGGATCTGGGCGAAGACATCCGCCTCAACGGCCAGTTGGAAGACGTGATCCTGCATCGGGACATGATCCTCGACGGCCGCAACCGCTATACGGCGGCGACGCGAAAGGGGCTGCCGGTTCGGACCTCGCTGTTCAAGGGCGATGATCGCGACGCACTCGCCTGGGTGATCTCGAAGAATCTGAAGCGCCGGCATCTGACCGAAAGCCAGCGCGCGATGGTCGCGGCGCGGATCGCAACGCTCAAGCTCGGCGCCAACCAGCACACGCAGGCTGCGCCAATTGGCGCACCCTGCGGCCTTTGCGGCTGCATGGCGGCCTGTCCTTGCGCCTGCAGGAACGGCAGCATGATCTCGTGCGCCTTGACGAGGCTGTCGCGCACGAAGGCCGCCGCGTCGAGATCGGAGGCCCTTGCCAGATGCCCGGCGCGGGCCGCTTCCGTCGTCACCTGCGCCCGCTTTTGCTGCGCCGTGGCCAGCGCCTGGTCGGCGAGCGCCAGCGTCTTCTGCGTCTCGGCCGCCTGCTTGGCGTTCTTGCCGGCGGCGTTCTCCAGTTCCAGCTTGGTCTTGGCCTGCTGAATCTGCAGCTGTTCGGGCTTGGGCGCCATCATCTGCTGCAGCTTGTCCTTTTCGTCGCGCGGGATGTCCGGATCGATCTCGACCAGGATCTGCGGCGG
>NZ_CAXAQH010000115.1:0-751 GCF_963970905.1 Pseudomonas sp. EL_65y_Pfl2_R96
ATTAATCGTCTTTTCGACCAGCGCCTCAAGCTGCTGCATGGATTTCACTTGCTCGGCGAAAGCTGTCTTCAACAGCGGCTCATTCGCCCAGCTTTGCACCAGGCCGACCCGCGCCTGAACCAAGGCTGCGCGACGACGGAAGAGGCTCAGCAGCTGGCGGTACAGCGGTGATGGCGGGGTCCATGGATGAAGATCATCACCTTCGTTCTTCAGATAGCGAGCGAGCAGCCTGGCATCCAGCGCGTCGGTTTTGGCACGGACATTCACCCCTTTGCGGTAATGGCTGAGCTCATAGCCACCCACCATGTAAATCGTGCAGCCGGCCTCATAGGCCAGATCAGCGAACTCCAGGTGATAGATATTGGTCGATTCAATAGCTACCGCGACTGTCCCTGGCAAGGCCTTCAACCACGTCTTGATGGCTGCTTTGTTGTTGGGAATCTCTTCAAGCAGGTCAAGTTCGGCGCGATAGATCACCAGTTCGTTCTTGGCGACATCCACGCCTACGATCGGCTGTGTGACAGAAACCGGCATTGCCATTGTATTTCCTCCGGGATATGGTTTTGAACACTTGAAGGGCTCACTCAGAGGCGCAGGCTTGTTCCTATCGTCGGTCTAGCCAGATGCATTCTTTATCGGCGCTTGGGTGAAAGGAGGAGGGGCGAAATCTCCCACGGATCTGTACTGCGTCAACAGTCAGAATCGGGCTTTGTCCCTCCTCCTCCCTTCAAGTCCTACCATACAAGCGGGC
>NZ_CAXAQH010000116.1:0-751 GCF_963970905.1 Pseudomonas sp. EL_65y_Pfl2_R96
TGGCCCGTCGCCTTTGTGCCGATCACGCCGGAGCGAGCGCAGCCCGATCCGGTGCTCGGCCTCAAGTTCACCATCGAGGCGCGGCATGGCGGGATGGTCCTGGTCGATATGACCGGGCTCGATCCTCGTCCGCTCGCCATCGCCTTTGCCGGTGCGCTGCGGCGCTCGGCCGAGCTCGGAGGATCGATCGGTGCGGCCAGCGTCATCAAGCAGTATGTCCAGGTCTATCGTCACTTCTTCGCTTGGCTTGGCGATGAAGCGCAGAAGGTGGCCGGTGTCAGCGACCTAAGCGCAGCCCATATCGATGGCTTTGCATCCGCGCTCGAACAGCGCGGGATGGGCTCGATCCACCGGCACATAACGGTCAGCAAGATCATCAACACATTGCGCGCGGTCGAGGCAGACCGGCCTGATGGGATCGCGCCCGACCTGCATGAGCGGCTGCGCTACACGCTGGCCACATCGGCGGGCCGCTCGACCCCGCGCGATGCCTATAGCCCGTTCGTCGCCCGCGCGTTGCGCGACGCGGCGCGAGCCGATGTCGAAGCGATGTTCCGCCGTCTCGGCGCCGACGATCGAACCGACGAGGGTGATCCGGCCATCACCGCCGCTCGCGCCGACGTCGAAGCGATCATCGCCCGGCAGGGCTTTATCGTCGCAGACCAGCCCGAGCTGAAGAGTCTCTATTTCATGCGCATGCGCCGCAACCTGCCAACCGCGACGCTCGTCGACGACCTTCATGGCCGGTATC
>NZ_CAXAQH010000117.1:0-747 GCF_963970905.1 Pseudomonas sp. EL_65y_Pfl2_R96
TCGTCAGGTTGGCCCGGCTTCTCGGATATCGTAGAGCAACCGGTACGGCAGGCATGCGACTCCACGATCTGCGACATACGTTCGCTGTTCGCTCGCTTGAGTCCTGCCCGCGTGACAGGGAGGCCATTGCCCACCACATGGCCGGTCTCAGTGTCTACCTGGGGCACGCGTCGATCGCCAACACGTACTGGTATCTCGAAGCCACGCCAGTGCTGCTGCGCGACATTGCGGCTGCAAGCGAGCAACTTTTTCAAGGAGAAGCGGCATGACGGCGCTTGCTCCCCATCTCTCGGCATATCTGCGGGAACATCTGCCGCGCGAACGCGCCGTCAGCCCGCACACGGTGAAGACCTATGCCAACTGCTTCGTCCTCCTCGTCCAGTTCGCTGCCGATCGGCTGAAGCGCCGACCGACCGATCTCGAGGTTGAGGATCTCGGCACAGACATGATCATGGCCTTCCTCGATCATGTGGAGATCGGCCGCGGCAGCTGCGTGCGGACCCGCAATGGCAGGCTCGCCGCGATCCGATCCTTCTTCCGATACATCGAGTACCGGATTCCAGCCTGCCTCGATCAGGCACTCCGTGTCAGAGCAATCCCGACCAAGAAGACAGACAAGGCGCTGATCGATTACCTCGACCGGGCCGAGATCAAGGCTTTGCTCGATACACCCGATCCCCGGACACGCCTCGTCACCCGTGATCGCGCGATGCTGCATCTTACCTATGCTGGCGGACTGAGGGTGTC
>NZ_CAXAQH010000118.1:0-747 GCF_963970905.1 Pseudomonas sp. EL_65y_Pfl2_R96
TGGCCACATAAACGAATGCCCGGCACGAAGGCCGGGCACCCTGGAACCGTTAGATGGGCAGCGTCGCCAAACGCTGACCGGTCACTTGATAGACCTCCTATCTAGCCATTTCCGACGGAAGGTTCAAGGGAGCGCGATTCGCGCCACGCACGAGTTTTGCCTGCTGACGGTCCCTCCACTCGAGGGGGCGAACGATGACCTATACCCAAACCGCTTTCACGGGCCGCACCGGCGCGCGGCCGATCACGGCGCTGACACGCGAGCTCACCCGCCGGATGAAGGTCGTCGATGCGACTGGCATCCAGGTCTCCAAACAGGATGCGCGCAGGGCCGTGAAGGCGCTGAAAGGCGCGATTGGTGTCAGCAACGGCGCAATCGAGACGCTGATGGACCTCGTGCAGCTCACCTGGGAGGCCGACTGGACGGATGATCGCCCGCTGGTCGTCTGGCCAAGCAACCAACATCTAGCCGACGAGGTCAGGAAGACCGTGGCCTGCATCAAGGCACGGCTGCGCGAGCTGCGCGCTGCCGGCCTTATTCTCGGCCATGACAGCGCATCGGGACGGCGGAGTGGTTTCCGGAACCGTGACGGCGTTATCGTCGAGGCCTACGGTCTCGATCTGTCACCGATCCGACTGCGCTATGCCGAACTGAAGGACGCCGGCGATCGGCTCAGCGCCCTCTATGCGCTCTTCAAGAGCGGCAAGAAGGAGATCGCCCGCGTCAGGCGGATCGTTGGCCAGGCCC
>NZ_CAXAQH010000119.1:0-742 GCF_963970905.1 Pseudomonas sp. EL_65y_Pfl2_R96
ATTTTCCTCAATGCCAACGGGCAGCCGATGACCCGCGACGGATTTGCGTTCCGATTGGCCGAGCACGTCAAGACGGCAGCGACGAAGCAGCCGTCGATCCTTGGGAAGCGCGTCACACCCCACGTGCTTCGTCATTCTTGCGCGATGCACACGCTCGCGGCGACGGGGGACATTCGCAAGGTCGCATTATGGCTCGGCCACGCCAGTATCCAGAGCACCGAGACCTACTTGCGCGCCGATCCAGAAGAGAAGCTGCAGATTCTCGCAGCCCACGGTGCCCCTGCGATCAAGCCGGGGCGCTTCAAGCCGCCTTCCGACGCCTTGATCACAATGCTCACCGACGTTCGAAGGCGGGCCTGACCCGTCTTCGAACACTCCCTCTAACCCGCATATTATCTGGAGTGAAATCATGGAAAACCGAAGGAAACCTGCGTCTCTCGCCGCCACGCTCGACATAAACTGCGACTGCAAAGAATATGTCTAATGTGGAGCTCCACATTACACATACTCGCGAGGAGAGAGATCGATTTCGAGGTCGGCCCGTTCATCTGGACTGAGCGCACCGAGACGCCGGTCGAGAATGGATTCGGCGGTTGTGACGAGTTGCATCACCACGGATTGCCCGTTCTCGAGGTGGTGCTTGGCGGCAGCGATGACCGTTGGCAGCTTCATCGACAGCAGGACCTGACCGAAAAAGCGCTGTTTGGTCGACTCGAACCGTGACCGTGCCGCGGCCTTGGCG
>NZ_CAXAQH010000120.1:0-737 GCF_963970905.1 Pseudomonas sp. EL_65y_Pfl2_R96
CAATCGCGACGCGATCGGCGCGTGCCGCACCGCTGCCGCCAGGGCGAAGAAGGCGGTGCGTTGCACGATCGAGGTAAAGGCGGAGGAATGAGGGTGGAGGCTCCCGAGTTGGACCGGGACGCGCTGCTGGCGCTGCTCGACCGGATGCTTCGCGCGGAGGCGGTGGCGGACGCGCCACCGGCGGCCGAGCGCGGCGAGTGGCTATACGGCAGCGCCGGGTACACCGAACCCGACGAGCATGGCTGGATGGCACCCCTCCCCTCGACCGAATTGTGGGTGCCACGGGCCTTGGTGTTCTGGCGCATGGCAATCCTGTCGGATGCGCCGGTCAGCGACGAGCAGATGCGCGACCCCCGCCATTCGCTCGCGCGCTGGCCGGCGATCGAGCGAGCGGTGAAAGCCTATGTCGTCGAAGTCTATAACATTCCAATGTTCGCCACCGAACATGATGACAGGGGACGCGTGTGCCGTCAGTCGGGTATGAACGCGACGACGATGGCAGGCATAGCCCAACTGGCCGATCGCCATCCTGGCGACGGCAGGAATGCTCCTTGCCCTCGCATTCTTCCTCTAAGCGCTGACCGGCAACCTGAATTGAGCGCATCGACTGTCAATCGGATCCATCCCACATCATGACCTTTAAAGTGTTGGACGGAACGATGCGGTCACCCCATCTCACGCTTCAAACCCATGCGCTGGATTTCTGGCTCGCGCGTGGTGCTGTAGCGCTAATCGCG
>NZ_CAXAQH010000121.1:0-735 GCF_963970905.1 Pseudomonas sp. EL_65y_Pfl2_R96
TGTCGAAGCCTTGAGATGTTGGCTCGGCTAGACACCAGCCAAAACGCGCCGACCACTACGCAAGGCCATCGCCACGCTGAGAAAGAATCCGCATGTCGGCAAGTGGGCGGACGCGGAATAGCGGCTTTATGATGGGGTGGACGCCCCCCGACGGCATCGATGTGCCAGAGTGGAGGTGTTGAACACCACAAGAGGGAGGCGTCCGTGTCTGAAGTTACCACAATCGGTCTGGATATTGCCAAGAACGTTTTTCATGCGCACGGCGCGGACAGGACCGGGCGAACGGTGTTCAGCCGCAAGCTGACCCGGGGAAAACTGCTAAATTTCTTCGTGTCACAGCCGCGATGCACGGTGGCGCTGGAAGCGTGCGGCGGCGCACATCACTGGGCCCGCGAGTTGCGGGCGATGGGTCACGAGGTCAGGCTGATTCCGCCGGCCTATGTGAAGCCGTTCGTGAAGCGGCATAAGAATGATGCTGTCGATGCTGAGGCGATCTGTGAGGCGGCGCAGCGGCCAACGATGCGGTTCGTCGCGGTGAAGAGCGAAGAGCAGCAAGCCGCCGCCTTGGTGTTCCGCACGCGCGATCTGCTGGTAAAACAGCGCACCCAGCTCGGCAATGCGATCCGCGGGCATCTCACCGAATATGGCTGGGTGGCACCGAAGGGGCCGAGCCACCTGGCGATGCTGGCGGATCTGCTAGACGACAGGGAGATGGCCGCAACACTGCCGGAGGCG
>NZ_CAXAQH010000122.1:0-734 GCF_963970905.1 Pseudomonas sp. EL_65y_Pfl2_R96
AGTTCACCAATGACGTGCAGATAATTGCGGAGTTGATCGAGAAGGACAGCTGGCGTCCGGATTTCATAGTTGGAATTGGTAGGGGAGGACTGGTTCCTGGAACGTATCTCTCGCACCGACTCGACCTGCCGCTGCTATCTGTGGATCATAGCTCGAAGGTTCATATGTTTTCGGATTCACTTCTCGCCCATCTGGCAAGGTGCATCGTCGACGGGGAGCGGTTTCTTTTTGTCGATGACATCAACGACAGCGGAGGGACGATCGGTCGGTTCAAGAATGCGCTGGGTCAAGGTGGGCAATCAAGTCTAAGTGTCCGCTTCGCAGTATTTATAAGCAACACCGTTTCCAGCCAATCGGTCGATTATGCGGCGCGCAACATCAACCGAGATCATGACAAGCGATGGTTCATCTTTCCCTGGGGAGAGTTGGCCTCACGTGCTGCACAAGAGCGCGATGCAATGGAGCAACCCGAGCGTCTTGCTTCTCGCCGCTGATGAGCCGTGGCTTAGAACTAGTCATGACGTGATGGGCTTGATGTGTGGGCGACCCCTGCGGTGCAAAAGGTTTCGTGCAGCGATGAGCACCGGTCGAGTGCATCCATATGTTCGGCCTGTTGGTGCAGCACCGCATGGCTGCTGGCCCTGATGAAGTCCGCGGATCTGATTCTTAATCACGTCATCGCGCTCAAAGCGCTTTGCTTCCTTGGGCTTGCTCGAGCCCCCGATCCTATCAAG
>NZ_CAXAQH010000123.1:0-730 GCF_963970905.1 Pseudomonas sp. EL_65y_Pfl2_R96
GTCGCAAGGGCGATGCCCAGAAGCGCCGCGAATGCAAGTTTCATTAATGATTTCAGATGCATGACGTGATGCTCTCCACACGTGCGGTTGCCGGGATGGCGCGGCGCAGATAGGTTTTGCGGATGCGATACTTCCTGACAGCGGCAATGGCCGCAGCTTGGCTCTTGGCGGCATACCCTTACGGGCTATGCATTTTTGTCGTCGGCGCTTGCTGGCATTGGACCCTGTATCGATCGAAGAAGATCGTTCGGGTTCAGCTTCACCCCAAGCGACGTCGCAGTGTTGGCGAGGTTTTTCGAAGCCATCTTGAAAAGAGACTGCGCTTCTGGAGATCGCTGGGTCTGCACCGCCAACAGAGCCTTCGCCCACTTCGCAAAGCTTGAAGCGCCAGCTGGCGATGAGAGAACGCGCGCCGCCCCATATCCGCCAACAGCTGCCGCCACAGTTGAAATTGGGGAAGCCACAAGTCCGGTCGCGATTGCGTAGGCGTTGACGTTCTGAGCCGTGCCGGACGGATTGCCGAACTTCGCGCCGATCTGCTTCAGACGGTCGGAAATCAGAGCGATGTCGTCGATGGCCTGCCGATGGGGCCCTGCATTGCCAAACAGAATTGCCTTGGCCTGCGGCGTGTAGGTTTTCCACTGCGAGACGAAGACGTCGGGCGAGAATTGCCCCGTGCGCGGCGAGATGCCAAGGTTACGAATGATCGCTCCCGCCAGATCCGTGCGAT
>NZ_CAXAQH010000124.1:0-728 GCF_963970905.1 Pseudomonas sp. EL_65y_Pfl2_R96
TCATTCTTGTCGTACTCGCGTCTCCCAGTCGGACAGGATCGCCCGCAGGGATTGTTGTGTTGTGATGACTGGCGACCATCCGGTGGTTTTGGCCAGTTTTGCGTGGCTGCCGCAAACGCGGCGCTGATCGGCGCGACGCATGCGCGCCGGGTCCTGAACCAGTTGCATCTGGACTTCGGCCAGATCGCCCAACTGTTCGATGAGGCTGCGAATGCTTTGCTCGCGCCCTGAGCAGATGTTGTAAACCTGCCCCGGCTGGCCTTTTTCCAGCAGGGCGAAATAGGCCGATACGACGTCGCCGACATCAAGGAAATCACGCGTCACGTCGATATCGCCGACTTCCAGTTGCGGGGCTTGCAGGCCTTGTTTGATGCGATTGATCTGGCGTGCAGCGCTGGCGATGACGAAGCTGTCTTTCTGCCCGGTGCCGATGTGGTTGAACGGGCGCGCCACCAGCACCGGCCAGTGTTCGCTCAAGCCCCATTGCAGGCTGAGGAACTCCGCCGAGAGTTTGCTCACGGCGTAAGGGTTGCGCGGGCAGGGGGGGTGTTGCTCGGTAATCGGCATATCGCTTTCGCCCACCTGGCCGTAGACGTCGCCGGAACTGACATACAGAAAAGTGCCTGCGAAGCCACGAGCCTTGAGCGCCTGCAGCAGGTTGAGGGTGCCGAAAACATTGATTTCGAGGGTGCGGGCCGGATCGCGGAACGCTTCGGGGACGAAGGTCT
>NZ_CAXAQH010000125.1:0-702 GCF_963970905.1 Pseudomonas sp. EL_65y_Pfl2_R96
GTTTTCCTGAGGTGAAAGGCAAACTCGATGACGAAGCAACGACGGTTTACAAAGGAATTCGAGGACGAGGCGGTCCGGCTGGTGGCGACCAGTGGGCGCACGCAGCGTGAGGTTGCGGAAGATCTGGGGGTCGGTTTGTCGACGCTGGTTCGGTGGATCGGTCGTCGTCGTGATCGGTTGACGGAGATGCCGGGCGAAACACCGCAGGCAGATTTGGCAGCCGAGTTGAAGCGGCTCCGCCGGGAGAATGAGATCCTTCGACAAGAACGCGACATACTGAAGCGGGCGACCGCTTTTTTCGCCCGGGAGGGAAGTCGATGAGGTTTGCGCTCGTCGATCAGGCGAAGAAGGATTTCCCCGTACACCGCCTCTGCCAGGTGCTCGGCGTCAGCCAGAGCGGCTATTTCGCCTGGAAGGATCGTCCGGCCAGCCGGCGGCAACGCGATGACATGGTGATGCTGGCGCATGTCCGCTCGGCATTTGCGCTGTCGAACGGCACGTACGGCAGTCCGCGCATGACGCGCGAGTTGCAGGATGATGGCTTCGCCATCGGGCGACGGCGCACGGCGCGGTTGATGCGCGAGAACGGCCTGCGCGGTCGGCAGAAGCGTCGATTCAAACGGACGACCGACAGCGAGCATAGCTGGCCGATCGCGCCGAACATCATTGACCAGGATTTTACGGCGACGGCACCCAACCAGA
>NZ_CAXAQH010000126.1:0-701 GCF_963970905.1 Pseudomonas sp. EL_65y_Pfl2_R96
GCTTCATGGTCGCGCGCTGCGGACCATGGGTGCCGGCGATCACGGTCAGCGAGGCCAGCTTGATGCGATCGTGCGAGGCCGCCATCTCGGCATCGACCAGCGCCTCGGTGCGGGCAAACCCCTTGTCGCCCACCGTCGTTGCGGCGGCGACGCGCAAGCGCCCGGCAGCATCCTTGGTAGCGTTGGGATAGGTGACAGCTTTCTCGATATCCTTGACGGTGATCAGGCCAACGCAGCGATATTGCTCGTCCACCACCAACAGCTTCTCGATCCGGCGCTGATGGAGCAGACGGCGCGCCTCTTCCTTGCCGACGCCGGTCGAGACGGTCGCGAGATTCTCGTGGGTCATCAGCTCCGACACCGGCTGATGCGGGTTTTCGGCAAAGCGCACGTCGCGATTGGTAAGGATGCCGACGAGTTTGCCATCGGCCTCGACCACGGGGATACCGCTGATGCGGTTGCGCACCATCAAAGCCTGCGCCTCGGCGAGCGTCGCACCGGGCGCGATCGTGATCGGGTTGACGACCATGCCGCTTTCGAAGCGCTTGACCGCTCGCACTGCGGCGACTTGTTCGTCAATCTCGAGATTGCGATGCAGCACACCGATGCCGCCCAATTGCGCCATCACAATCGCCATGTCCGCCTCGGTCACGGTGTCCATTGCAGACGACAGGATCGGGATATCGAGCGCGATACCCTTG
>NZ_CAXAQH010000127.1:0-699 GCF_963970905.1 Pseudomonas sp. EL_65y_Pfl2_R96
GAACTCGACGCGGATGATGCGGCAATCAAGGCGGCGAGGAACTGTCTATGAGCCTGGACCGCTGCATCCCCGGCATGGTCGAGCGTGGGGAAATCACGCCCGAAAAGGGCCGCGAAATGGCTGGGCTCTATGGGGAGCTTGAGCAGCAATTCCGCCGCCAGTTTGGCGACCAGGCGGCGGCGGCGATGGCAACCGATGCCACGTTGAAAGCGCTTGAGGCAGAGGCGATCCGTAAGCGGCGCGTGGCGCTTGCCCAGGTGCAGGCGCAAAAGGGCGCGCTCAAGAATATGGAGACCTATGGCGGCGGTCGGGGCGGCGGGCCGATCGACCCCAAGGCAGCGGTGGCGATGTTCGCGCCCGACCCGAATGCGGTGTATTCGAGCGTAGAGGGGCGCAGGCGCGCGATCCGGGCGCGCAGCCATGCGATGATGTCCGAAGTGCTGGCGAAGCATCACACGGGCGTCCTGGGCGAAGTGCGTGACAAGGCCGGGCTGGAGCAGCTCGTGCGCGAGCGTTTCGGCGAGGACAGCGGATCGGCGAGCGCGCGGCAATTGTCCGATGCGGTCGAACGCACGTTCGAGATGTTGCGCACGCGCGCCAATGCGGCAGGCGCATCGATCGGCAAGCTGGAAAAATGGGGCCTGCCGCAAGCGCATGACACGCGGGCGGTGCGCGCGGCCGGGTTCGACGCGTGGCACG
>NZ_CAXAQH010000128.1:0-694 GCF_963970905.1 Pseudomonas sp. EL_65y_Pfl2_R96
TTCATCGGCGCCGTCGCATTGATCTACGCGGTCTGGCTGATCTATGCCGGCGGCGTCAAATACCTGCTGCTCTCCGCCCTGCTCTATGCGCCCGGCGTGATCCTGTTCGCCAAAGCCAAGCTTGAAGTCAACAAACCGGTTTTCACCAACGTCGAGAAGCTGATTTTCACAGCGGTCGTCGTGGGCGCCCTGGTGGCGGCTTACGGGCTGTATGACGGCTTCCTGACTCTGTAACACCTGACCCATTTGTCATCTGGAGGATCACTGTAATGACCACGGAAAAAGTTAAGTACGGCGTCCATTCCGAAGCCGGCAAACTGCGCAAAGTCATGGTTTGCTCCCCCGGCCTGGCCCACCAGCGGCTGACCCCGAACAACTGCGACGAGTTGCTGTTTGATGATGTGTTGTGGGTCGCACAGGCTAAACGCGACCATTTCGACTTCGTCACCAAGATGCGCGAACGCAACGTCGAAGTGCTGGAAATGCACAACCTGCTGACCGACATCGTTGCCATCCCTGAAGCCCTCGACTGGATTCTGGAACGCAAGGTCACTGCCAACTCAGTCGGCCTCGGCCTCATCAACGAAGTGGGTTCGTGGTTGCGCAGCCTGGAGCCTCGTCATATCGCCGAGTTCCTGATCGGCGGCGTTTCCGCCGATGACTTGCCGGACAGCTTTGGCGGCAAGACCATTCA
>NZ_CAXAQH010000129.1:0-689 GCF_963970905.1 Pseudomonas sp. EL_65y_Pfl2_R96
CAACCAGATAAAACCAATCAGGATAAAGTACGATAGGATTTGCAATATGGCGGTGGCAGGCCTGCCAAGGTAAAACCGGTGGGCGCTAATCCAACCAAGAAAAAACCAAAGCAGATATGCGACACCGGTGCTTGGCCCATCATTGGCTACGCGCTGCTCAACCAGCGAAAGCTCTGAAATTGTCAGCGCCATATCATCTCCCCCATTGTACCAACTGAGGCTATCTCCGAAGAGGTTGAGGCGCAAACTATTTGATCGGGGAACTCCGCCCAAAAAAAGCGTCCGGGAAGAACCCGGACGCCCAAAAAAAACACGAACTCTGGATTATGCCGCTTGCGCCGCGCCTTTGTCCTCGACCGCAACCAGCGGGGTGCCGGTCTTGATCGCGATCGTCTTGGGCTTCATCGCCTCGGGCACTTCGCGGACCAGGTCGATGGTGAGCAGGCCGTCGTTGAGCCGGGCGTCTTCGACCCGCACGAAATCGGCGAGTTCGAAACGACGCTCAAAGCTGCGATTGGCAATGCCGATGTGGAGGAACGAGGAGGATGCGGCCTCTTTCTCATCCTTGCGGCCCTTCACTTGCAACAGATTCTGCTGCGCGGTGATCTCGATCTCATCGCGGCCAAAGCCTGCCACCGCCAGCGTGATGCGATAGCGGTCGCCATCGAGGCGTTCGAGGTTGAAGGGCG
>NZ_CAXAQH010000130.1:0-673 GCF_963970905.1 Pseudomonas sp. EL_65y_Pfl2_R96
GGTGCCCGCGGTCGCTACTTCAACACCGTCGATCTGGTGACGCAGCTCGAGGAGGAGACACGGATCGGCAAAGCCGGCGCACTCGCGGCCCAGCTTCGCCGCCACGAGCTCGTGGTGCTCGACGAGCTTGGCTATCTGCCGTTCGCCCGCTCGGGTGGTCAGTTGCTGTTCCACCTGATCAGCAAGCTCTACGAGCAGACCTCGGTAATCATCACCACCAACCTGACGTTCGGCGAATGGCCCAGCGTGTTCGGCGATCCAAAGATGACGACCGCGCTGCTCGATCGCATCACTCACCACTGCGACATCGTAGAAACCGGTAACGACAGCTGGCGCTTCAAGAACCGCAGCTGACCCCACCCGAAAAGGATCGGTTCGCGCTGCTTGCGCCTCCGGTCGGGCTACGCCCTCCCTACGCCGCAAGCAGCGCGAACGGTGCGCCCAACGTCGACGCCCGCCAGCGCCATAAAGGGGTCCCTTTTGGACGCCGATCGGGGGTCCCGGTTCGACGCCTATTTACACCCAGTGCCGTCTATCTCTCAAAAAACGATGTGCAGACAAAAGGTTACCCCGCAGCTAGCGTGACCGGTATCGTCTTGCTCAAACTGGAAGAAATCGCGGGGCTCGGACCACTTGCGCCAGGCATAGAATGTCGCATCGTTAATCCCGGCCT
>NZ_CAXAQH010000131.1:0-671 GCF_963970905.1 Pseudomonas sp. EL_65y_Pfl2_R96
TGGGGGTGCGAATGGCGCTCGCGTGCGGTTGGAACCACAGATCCACTGGTTGGCAAATTCGCCGCAGGAGCTCGCCGATGTCCTGCGCAGGCTCGGCGTCATTCGTGATGGTTTCAACCACAAAAGCGGGCGGCAGGTATCCATGGCTGATATGATCGTGTTGGCAGGCGACACGGCAGTCGAGCATGCCGCAAATGAGCGCGGCGTTAATGTTAGTGTGCCGTTTTTCGTTGGTCGGGTCGATGCCACGCAGGAGCAAACCGATGTCGCAGCCTATAGAGCGATGGAGCCGGAAGCTGACGGATTTCGAAATTACTACAATCCAAAAGATCGCCTTTCCCCGACCGAAGCACTAGTGGATCGTGCCTACATGCTCGATCTGTCGGTGCCGGAAATGACCGTGCTGGTCGGGGGTATGCGAGCACTTAACGCAAACGCCGTCAAATCTGCGGTCGGCGTGTTAACCTACCGACCAGTGACCCTGAGCAACGACTTCTTTGTCAATCTTCTCGATATGAGGACCGTTTGGTCTAAATCTGTCCAAGATCCCGCGCTGTATGTAGGTAAGGACCGCGCAAGTGGTCAGTCGCGATGGACGGCATCTCCAGTTGATCTGATGTTCGGATCAAACTCCGAGCTTCGTGCGGTTTCTGAAGTCTATGCGCAAAACG
>NZ_CAXAQH010000132.1:0-670 GCF_963970905.1 Pseudomonas sp. EL_65y_Pfl2_R96
ATCCGCTGGACTGCCCGATCTGCGATCAGGGCGGCGAGTGTGACCTGCAGGATCAGGCGATGGGCTATGGTGTCGATAGCAGCCGCTTCGCCGAGAACAAGCGCGCGGTCGAGGACAAATATCTCGGCGCGCTGGTCAAGACCTCGATGAACCGCTGCATCCAGTGCACGCGCTGCATCCGTTTTGCCGAGGAAGTGGCCGGCGTCGAGGAAATCGGCGCGATCGGGCGCGGCGAGAACATGCAGATCGTGTCGTATCTCGAACATGCCGTGACGAGCGAGCTGTCGGGCAATGTCGTCGACCTGTGTCCGGTCGGCGCGCTGACCTCGAAGCCGTATCAGTTCGAGGCGCGCCCGTGGGAGCTGAAGAAGACGCTGACCATCGACGTGATGGACGCGGTCGGCACCAACATCCGGCTCGATTCACGCGGTCGCCAGGTTCTGCGCGCGCTGCCGCGCATCAACGAGGACGTGAACGAGGAATGGGCCAGCGACAAGACGCGCCATGTCGTTGACGGGCTGGTCCGCCGCCGCCTCGACAAGCCGTATATCCGTAAAGGTGGCCGCCTGACCGAAGCATCGTGGGATGCGGCATTCCTGGCGATCTCGCAGGTCGATGCGGGCGCGAGCGTGGCTGCGGTTGCGGGCGATCTGGTCGATTGCGAAACGAT
>NZ_CAXAQH010000133.1:0-659 GCF_963970905.1 Pseudomonas sp. EL_65y_Pfl2_R96
CCCGAGCGCGAGCGCGGCGCGCCACTTCATGCGAAAGGCCATACCGATGCCGAAGATGATCACCGCCTTGGTCGCGATCAGCGCCAGCGCCATGCCGATCACGAAGAACGGCCGCTCGGCGATCGCGTGCAAATCGAGCATCATGCCGACCGCGAGGAAAAACAGGCCGAGCAGGATGGAGCGGAACGGCTCGACATCGGCCTCCAGCTCATGCCGATACGGGCTGTCCGCCAGCATCACGCCCGCGACGAATGCGCCCAGTGCTGTCGACAGACCAAGCGCCTCCATGATCGCCGCCGCGGCCACCACCGTGAACACCGCGGCGAACACGAACATCTCGCGCTCCCCCAGATTGCCGATGATGCGGAACAGCGGGCGCAGCAGGAAGCGCCCGGCGAGCACCAGCCCGGCCACGGCGAGCACGGTCGACAGGAACAATTGCCAGCCCGGCGGGCCATGCGCGTCCGCCGGATTGCGCGACAGCACCGTCACCAGCGTGATCAGCGGCACGATCGACAAATCCTGGAACAGCAGGATCGAAAAGGCGCGCTCGCCAAAGGGCGTGCGCAGGCGCCCCGCCGATTGCAGCATCGGCAACACCTGCGCGGTCGAGGAAAGTGCGAGCGGCAACCCTAGCACCAACGCCGCCGACCAGGAGA
>NZ_CAXAQH010000134.1:0-652 GCF_963970905.1 Pseudomonas sp. EL_65y_Pfl2_R96
TCCCCGCCCATCACGCTGATCCGGCTGTTGGGCCAACTGAACAGGAAGCGCGGGCTATAGGCGCGCCCGCACATGCCGTAATTGCCAGACCCAAAGCTGCCGCCGATCAGCACGGTGATCTTGGGCACGGTGGAGGTGGCGACGGCGGTGACGAGCTTTGCGCCATGTTTGGCGATGCCCTCGGCCTCATATTTACCCCCGACCATGAAGCCCGAAATGTTCTGCAGGAACAGCAACGGAATGCGCCGCTGGCAGGCGAGTTCGATGAAATGCGCGCCCTTCTGCGCGCTCTCGGAGAACAGCACGCCGTTATTGGCGAGGATCGCCACGGGGATGCCCCAGATATGCGCGAAACCGCAGACGAGCGACGGACCGTAGAGCGCCTTGAACTCGTGGCACTCGCTGCCATCGACCAGCCGCGCGATGATCTCATGCACGTCATAGGGCGCGCGGACGTCGGCGGGCACGATGCCGTACAGCTCCTCCGCGTCGAATTTCGGCGGGCGCGGGTCCTTGAGGTTCACCGCCGCCTGGACTTGCGGCTGAAGCGTGGAGACGATGTCGCGCACGATCGTCAGCGCATGCTCATCATTCTCGGCGACATGATCGACCACGCCCGAGCGGCGACCGTGGGTGTCGGCACCGCCCAGTT
>NZ_CAXAQH010000135.1:0-652 GCF_963970905.1 Pseudomonas sp. EL_65y_Pfl2_R96
CAAGCCATCGGACCCGCCACATTTCACCCCAAGCACCAGCCGGTCGAGCGCGACGGTGCTGCGTTTGCTGCGTGCGAGCGCGACCAGTTCGGCGACCTTGGCCACGCCCTCGTCAATCTCGTCCCCGGCCAATTGCGTGACGAGCGTGCGGATGGCGGAACGCCGTCCCTCCGGGATTTCGCGCAGCAAGGCGTCGATCTGGTTCGATTCGCACCCCAGCCCGACGATCAGCACGCCGCCGGCATTGGGGTGGCACGCGAGCGCAGCCAGGATGCTGCGCGTACCGTCAAGGTCGTCGCCAAGCTGCGAACAGCCAAAGGGATGGGTGAAGGCGTGGACTCCGTCGACGGCACCGTCGGCGCTCTCGTTCACCAATGCGGCATCGGCCTGCGCGGCGATACGGGTCGCGGTGCGCGCGACGCAGCCGACGGTCGGGAGTATCCAGATTTCATTGCGCGTGGCCACGCGCCCGTCGGCGCGGACATAGCCTTGGAAGCTCGCCGCTTCTTGCGCGTCGCTCGTCGGTGCGGGGGGCTTGGGGGTGAAGTGATAGTCGAGCGTCCCGTCGAGCGCGGTCGCCAGATTGTGCGAATGGACGTGCATGCCGGGCGCGATGGCGACGGTGGCCGTGCCGATCGGAAAACCGAATTTC
>NZ_CAXAQH010000136.1:0-650 GCF_963970905.1 Pseudomonas sp. EL_65y_Pfl2_R96
AAGCTTCTAACTGAACACTTACCGAGGCCCCGTTTATCAGGGGGCTGTCGTAACTCCTGAATTTACCGAACCAGTTGAATTGAAGTACTCGTCCGAGGACGGCCGTCTTGCGGGTTTTTCCGATCTGTAGCTGACTGTCGGTATGGATATCCTTACTGATAGTCGCCAAGTGCGTCGCCTTGAAATTGTGGAGACTGGTCGGCGTCGGCGCTGGTCGGTTGCCGAGAAGCTGCGGATTGTCGAGGAGAGTTTTTCGGGTCCGCGGCTGGTGTCGGCGACAGCGCGGCATCATGGGCTTTCGAAACAGCTTCTGTTTTCGTGGCGCAAGGCCTATCGCGAAGGACAGCTTGGCGGCTGTCAGGTAGGTGGATTTGTGCCGGCCCAGATTGTGTCGGAGGTCCAGTCGACGACGGAGCGTGCGGCGCCGGCGGCGACTGGCACTCTGGAAGTCGTGACCGCGAATGGCCGACGCGTGATCGTGGACCGCAACGTCGATGTTGCGGTTTTGCTACGGATCATGCGAGGGCTGGAGACACTACGGTGATCCCGATCCCGACGGGCGTGCGAGTGTGGCTGGCGACGGGCCATACCGACATGCGGTGTGGCTTTCCGAGCCTGGCTCTGCGCGTGCAGGAAGTGCTCAAGCGCGA
>NZ_CAXAQH010000137.1:0-647 GCF_963970905.1 Pseudomonas sp. EL_65y_Pfl2_R96
GCCAGTCACAAGGCGCTTTACATGCCGCCGCGTATTTGGGGCACGCAATATCGCTACAGCGAGGACGCGGTGCTCGTTGTACTGGCGTCGCATGCTTATGATCCGGCGGATTATGTGCGCGACTATCGAGAGTTTCTGACCATGGTCGAGGCGGGCACTTGGTGATGCCTATCCCTTTTCTTGATATGCGCGGCATCACAGCCGCGATGCGCGAGGATCTGATCGCGGCCGCGACGCGGGTGATTGATTCAGGCTGGTTCGTACTCGGCGAGGAAGTCGTCCAGTTCGAGCGTGATTATGCCGTTTATTGCGAGACACAGCGGTGTGTCGGCGTGGCCAATGGTCTGGAAGCGCTGACGCTAGCCTTGCGCGCGCTGGATATTGGCCCTGGTGATGAGGTGATTGTCCCGGCCAACACCTATATCGCCACATGGTTGGCAGTCAGCCATGTCGGTGCGCGTCCAGTGCCAGTGGAGCCGGACGAGCGGACCTACAACATCGATCCCGCGCGTATCGCGGCTGCGATAACGCCGCGCACTCGCGTGATCCTACCCGTCCATCTTTATGGGCAGCCTGCCGATCTCGATCCCATTCGGGATATTGCCCGGCACCATGGCCTTAGTGTGCTCGAAGACGGTGCGCAGGCC
>NZ_CAXAQH010000138.1:0-640 GCF_963970905.1 Pseudomonas sp. EL_65y_Pfl2_R96
CGCGCGGGATGCTGGCCGGGGCGGCTCTTAACTGGCGCATGCTTCCGGTTGCGATCTTGATACCTTTTCTCGACGGACTGGTTGTTTGCACGCTCGGCTTCGGCGTCGGCGCATTCGTGCGGCGTCGTCAAGCGCGGGCTCATCGCTGATGCCTCGCTTGATAGATTGGCTCGCTCGCAACCGCTATGTCCTGATGGCGTTGCTCTTTCTTGTCATGATAGCACTGCAGGTGCGGACGCTGGCTGAACTTGACAGTACGAAGCGCTCCGCCGCCGGTGCTGAGATTAGTGCCGCCCAAGCGGAAGCTACGGCAGAGGATGCGAAAAAGGCAGCGGAGACCACGTGCGATAAGATTGTCGGCTATGGTGATCGCTGTTAGCAGCGTATGATTATGTTCCTGCGGCATCAGTAAATGCCGTCCGAACCGGACACGCCATAGGCATTGCCTGACGCACCGCCGCCCGACTGGCCTTTGTTGCTGTTCGCCCAATCAACGCCGTGCGCCGCCGCGCCGAACATGCCCTGGACCAACGCGTTCGATCCGGCCGAATAGGCTTGCGCGCCCTGGATACGCAGGCCGCGCGCCCTGGATGCCGCTTGCCGCCGAATGGTCAGCGCGTCGAGCGTGGCGTTGATCTGG
>NZ_CAXAQH010000139.1:0-633 GCF_963970905.1 Pseudomonas sp. EL_65y_Pfl2_R96
ACGGTGGCATCGGCATCCGACAGCGGTGCGACCAACGCGACCGACAGCGCGCGGACGGCTCGAAAACGCTCCACCAGCGGGCTTGCCGGGCGTTTGGGGACTGGTCGCCTTTGCATCGTCATGTCCCCTTCCCTCAGAAACGCCAGCCGTGCTAGCGCGTCGCTCCCGGTCGCCACAAAACGTCGCCACCCGCCATTTGGTTCACTATGCGCGCGGCGACGAACAGATAATCCGACAGACGGTTGAGATAGGCGAGCGCGAGCGGATTGAAAGCCTCCGTCCGCGTCGCCGCGACCGCAGTACGCTCGGCGCGACGCACCATCGCACGGGCGATGTGGAGTGCCGCTGCCCCGGCTGTTCCGCCCGGCAGGATGAAACTGGTCAAGGGTGCCAGACCAGCGTTCATCCGGTCGATCTCCGCCTCAAGCCGTTCGACTTGCGCCGTCACCACCCGCAGCGTCCTTTCAGACGGTGCGAAGTCGTCGCCGTCGCTCTCGGCTTTCGGTGTCGCGAGATCGGCACCGAGATCGAACAAATCGTTCTGGATACGCTCGAGCCATGCCGACAATTCGGCGGCGGGCAACCCCTCTTGCGCCAGCGCGGCGATCGCCGCGCCAATCGCGCTATTGGCTT
>NZ_CAXAQH010000140.1:0-629 GCF_963970905.1 Pseudomonas sp. EL_65y_Pfl2_R96
CAGCGTCAACTTCACCGCGCCGAACGATGCGTTGGCCGGCGGCGGTTCCCTGAGCGTGAAAATCGACGATGCCAAGGGCGGTAACTACGAGAAGCTGGAAGTCGATGGCAAATCAGCCGACACCTCGATCACCGACACCGTCGACACCACCCATCTCAGCCTGAGCGCGACCAACTCGGTGGCCGAAGGTGGCCAGATCACCTACACCGCGACCCTGACCAACGCCGCCGGCACCCCGGTGACCGTGACGTTGAGCAACGGCTCCGTGATCACCATCGACGCCGGTAAAACCACCGGCACCGTAACCGTCCCGGCACCATCCGATGACGTTTACAAAGACGCCGGCACCGTTCAGGCGACCATCTCCACCGCCACCGGTGGCAACTTCGAGAACCTGGTCCCTAGCACTGCCCCGGCAGTCACCAGCGTCACCGACACTATCGACACCTCGACCGTCACCCTGAACGCCACCGCTTCGGCAGCTGAAGGTGGCACCGTCACCTACACCGCGACCGTCGGTGCACCGGTGACTGGCAGCCCGGTTACCGTGTCCCTGGCCAACGGCCAGACGATCACCATCGACGTCGGTAAAACCACCGGTACCGTGACCACCGCCGCGCCGAACGACG
>NZ_CAXAQH010000141.1:0-627 GCF_963970905.1 Pseudomonas sp. EL_65y_Pfl2_R96
CTGCTCATGGCGCATTCCTTTGGCCCGAACGCGGGACAAACAGCCCGCCCGACTGCGGCTCGATGGCGGAAACATCGCGCACGGACGATGTCGTCATCGCGGCATCGGAAGCGCGCTCGGCCGGTACGGGAACGGGTATCGATATGCGCTCAGCTTGCGCGATGAACAGCGGCGCGCGTGTCCAGGCGAGTGCATCGGCCGCGGCGGCCACGATCGGCCAAGTCGCATCGCCGCTGGTCACCGACGGCGCGACGATGGCGACATAGGCGCGCGTTTCCGCGGGCAGCGCCCGGCCCTTCAGCGAGTCCTCGTAACGACCAGGACCGGCATTGTAGGCCGCGATCCAGCCGGGCGATCCGTAGCGATCGAACAGCTCGCGGATGTAGCCGGCGCCGGCGATGATGTTGTCATGCGGATCATAAGGATCAGCGCCGAGACGGTGGCGAAGGCGCAAGCCTGCCCAAGTGGGCGGCATGATCTGCATCAGGCCCATCGCGCCCTTCGGCGAAAGGGCGCGTGGATCGCCTGCACTTTCGGCACGCATCACCGCCCTGATCCATGCGATCGGAACGCCGAAGCGCCGCGAAGCCTCGGCGATATGATCGCCATAGGGATCGCGTGGCGACG
>NZ_CAXAQH010000142.1:0-615 GCF_963970905.1 Pseudomonas sp. EL_65y_Pfl2_R96
CCCGCGATGCCCGGCCAGAACGCCGCCATCAGCGCGAGGCCGAACAGGCCGAGGAGGAGATCAGACCAGCGCAGCGCTTTCGGCATCGACTTCGTCTCCGTAAGCGTCGTCGCAATAGTCGCGCCAGGCGTCGGGGTCGTCAGGCTCGACCTCGATCGCGTCGAGGTCGTCGTCCTCAGGATCGATCACGCCGTCTGCACGCCCTCCGGCGGCTCGGCCGAATTGCGGTAGCCCAGCAACGCCTTCAGCTCCGCGAAATGCTCGCGGCTGATCGGCGAGTTGTGGTCGATCGCGTGCTGCACGCCGGCGACCAGCATGGCGACGCGCTCGGAGATCGAGGGCTCCGCCGGCTCGACATAGCCGCCGGCCTTGGCCTTCTCCAGGTTCTCCGCGTTGCGGCGGGCCTCGACGTCTTCGAGCGTTGGGGGCGAGGCATCGGCGATCACGGCGGCAGTCTGCGCCGCAAGGCCGGCGGCGGCATCGGTCTGGATTTCGTCGGTCATGATCGCCTTCTCCTTGATGAGAACGATGAACGGGTTGTGATCGAGATAGGCTTTCAACTGGTCGCTCGTGACGACCGGCGTCGGCTTGTATCCGCGATCGGCTCTCGATTTG
>NZ_CAXAQH010000143.1:0-614 GCF_963970905.1 Pseudomonas sp. EL_65y_Pfl2_R96
GACATCGCCAACTGGATGATCCCGGGCAAGATGATCAAGGGCATGGGCGGGGCGATGGATCTCGTCGCGGGCGTCAAGAAGATCATCGTGGTGATGGAACATACGTCCAAGAACGGGGACCCGAAGTTCATTCCCGCCTGCACGCTGCCGTTAACCGGCAAGAACGTCGTCGACATGATCGTTACCGACCTGGCGGTGTTCCAGCGCCCCGATCATCAATCGCCGTTCAAACTGATCGAAACGGCTCCCGGAGTTACCCCCGAAGAGATCGCTGCCAAAACCACAGCCCATTATATCCGCTAGCGGTGTCGCGGAGGGACTGTCCGCGCACGCGCTGACGGTGACGTAACATTCTGTTACCTAATCCTTGAAACGGCGCATCTTTCGGTTAAAGACCTCCAATGGCTAGCCGTCCCCTCACATTGTACGAAAAGATCTGGGCAGATCACGTCGTGGAACGCCGCGACGATGGCACCTGCCTGATCTACATCGATCGTCACCTCGTCCATGAGGTTACCAGCCCGCAGGCCTTTTCGGGCCTTCGCGCCAACGGGCGCACGGTGCGACGCCCCGATCTGACGCTGGCGGTGCCCGATCACAATTTGCCCACGACG
>NZ_CAXAQH010000144.1:0-614 GCF_963970905.1 Pseudomonas sp. EL_65y_Pfl2_R96
CCCTTGCTGCCATGCTCCTCCCAGACTTGGTTGACCGCACCGTCGATCAGGCCTCGCTCGGTGTCATCGAGCACGTTGATGTGGCGCGACATCTGATTGATGATCGCTTTGAGCATCGCCATGCAGTCGAGGAGATAGTCTTCGTCCTCAGCAGCCTGAGCCTGGTCGATCATCGAGAAGGGATTGAGGCAGAAGCCCGAGCTCATTGTGAATTCGACGAAGGCGCCGCCCTGCAGCTTTGCCGAGTGCTCGAACGAGCGGCCGTCGTCGATCACGACCACCTTCGCACCGGCGCCGCAGAGCGAACCGCAGCTCCTGGAGCGCGACCGACTTGCCTGAACGAGACTTGCCGAAGACCGCGACATTGTGGGTGCCGGCGGCATTCTCGAACGGGCTCCAGAAGAAGGGCTGGCCACGCCGGCCGATCAACAGCAAATGGGGTATCTGGCCGCCCAGATATTCGCCCTGAATCGGTGCCAGATTGGCCGCCGTCGTGGTGAGCAGCGTTCGCATCCGCTTCATGCGCTCGAGGTCCTTCGACAGGCCGTTGGCCATCGTCATCGGCATCGCGCAGAGCAGCCCCATGACCTGCAGGTAGCGGTCGTCGAGCAGGT
>NZ_CAXAQH010000145.1:0-610 GCF_963970905.1 Pseudomonas sp. EL_65y_Pfl2_R96
CTTCGACATGGATCGCCATGGCGAGCCCGGCGGTTTCGGCCAGCCGGGCATCGGCATCCCGCGACGAAATACCGGTGTCGGGATAGACGACAACGGCCTTGGCACCCCGCGCGACATCGTCGCGGTCCCGTTCAAAACCTGTGGTCAATCGTTGTCCGAACCTGCTGTTTCATCAGCCAAATTAAGGGGATGGGCGGGCTGAATGGTGGAGACCGCATGCTTGTAGACGAGCTGCGCCATGCCATCGCGCTGGAGCAGCATGCAGAACAGGTCGAACGCCGCGATCTGCCCCTGCAACATTACGCCATTCACCAGGAACATGGTGACATTGTCTTCGGACTTGCGCACCGCGTTGAGGAAGATTTCCTGCAGCAGCGGCTGCTTCTTCTGCGCCTCGCCGATCGCGTTGACGATCGCGTCGATGTCGACCGTGTTGGCCGGCATGATCGTCGAAATGGCATGCTTGTAGATCAGCTGCGACTGCCCATCCCGGCGCAGCAGCACCGAGAAATTGTCGAACCAGGTGACGATGCCCTGCAGCTTGACGCCCTTCACGAGGAACATCGTGATCGGGGTTTTGGTGCGGCGCAGGGCGTTGAGGAACAGGTCT
>NZ_CAXAQH010000146.1:0-608 GCF_963970905.1 Pseudomonas sp. EL_65y_Pfl2_R96
GAACACTTGCAACCACTGCTGAATTTAATGCGCGACCAGTTATTGGAAAGCCGCGTCATCCACTGCGATGAAACCCGCGTGCAGGTGTTGAAAGAGCAGGATCGGGAGCCCAGCAGCCAGTCCTGGATGTGGGTGCAAACCGGCGGCCCACCCGACAAACCAGTGATCCTTTTCGACTACTCCACCAGCCGGGCTCAGGAGGTGCCGACGCGCCTGCTTGATGGCTATCGCGGCTACGTGATGACCGATGATTACGCCGGTTACAACGCGCTGGGCGCGCAGGAAGGAGTGGAGCGTTTAGGCTGCTGGGCGCATGCACGGCGCAAATTCGTCGAAGCGCAAAAAGTGCAGCCCAAAGGCAAGACGGGACGTGCCGACATCGCGCTGAACCTGATCAACAAGCTTTATGGCATCGAACGCGACCTACAGGCCGGCAACGACGGCGAACGAAAAACCGGTCGTCACGCGCACAGCCTGCCGGTGCTGGCTCAGTTGAAAAGCTGGATGGAAAAGACCCAACCCCAGGTCACCGCTCAAAACGCCCTGGGCAAAGCCATCAGCTACCTGGCGAGCAACTGGAACAAACTTGAACGGTACGTCGAGGAAGG
>NZ_CAXAQH010000147.1:0-602 GCF_963970905.1 Pseudomonas sp. EL_65y_Pfl2_R96
TCCAGGACTGGCTGCTGGGCTCCCGATCCTGCTCTTTCAACACCTGCACGCGGGTTTCATCGCAGTGGATGACGCGGCTTTCCAATAACTGGTCGCGCATTAAATTCAGCAGTGGTTGCAAGTGTTCACCGCACTGGATAACCCAGCGGGCCAAGGTCTGGCGCGGGATATCGATGCCATGGCGGCCCAGCACTTTTTCAAAACGGTGAAGCGGCAAACCGTCCACGTATTTGGTGGTCAGCAGCATCGCCAGCACGCTTGGGCTGGCCATGCTTTTTTCAATCAGTTGAGCGGGCTTGTCCGCAGTGACCGGTGCCGTTTCACAGGCACGGCAACCGTAGACCTTACGGACGTGTTTGATCACGCGGATTTGCATCGGCACGATTTCAAGCTGCTCGCTGAGCTCCTCGCCGATGGCGTGTTTGCGGCAGCCGCAGGCACAGGTCAGTTCATGTTCGGGCAGTTCGTGGATGACTTCGATGCGGGGGAGATCGGCCGGCAGCGGTTTGCGTTTGCCACGCCGCTGGGTCGGCGCAACAGCCTCTTCTTCTGCCGCTTCATCAATGGGCTCGACGACGCTTTCCGCCTCATTGAACAGGGCC
>NZ_CAXAQH010000148.1:0-602 GCF_963970905.1 Pseudomonas sp. EL_65y_Pfl2_R96
TCGTGCTTGGCGTGGCTATCGGCGCCGAGCGGCAGTACCGCCAGCGCAGCGCGGGCCTGCGCACCATCGTCCTCGTCACCCTGGGCGCGGCGGCCTTCGCCGATGTGGGCGCCAGAGCCTATGGCAATGAGGGCCTCGCCCGCACCATCGCCTATGTCATCAGCGGCATCGGCTTTCTCGGCGCGGGCGTGATCATGAAGGAGGGGATGAACGTCCGCGGGCTCAACACTGCGGCGACCTTGTGGTGCTCGGCGGCGGTGGGCGCGATTGCGGGGAGCGATCTGATCGCCGAGGCGGTGCTGCTG
Organism: Pseudomonas sp. EL_65y_Pfl2_R96; assembly: GCF_963970905.1. Taxonomy (NCBI): domain Bacteria; kingdom Pseudomonadati; phylum Pseudomonadota; class Gammaproteobacteria; order Pseudomonadales; family Pseudomonadaceae; genus Pseudomonas; species Pseudomonas sp. EL_65y_Pfl2_R96. Next base: position 306 of record NZ_CAXAQH010000148.1, read on the forward strand.
ACCGGCTTCGTCATCCTCGCCAACACGATGCTGCGCCCGCTGGTCGATGCGATCAACCGCATCCCGATCGAGGGGCGCAGCGTCGAGGCGACCTACACGGTGACGATCACCACCGACGCTGAGGAAGCCGGGCCGATGGGCGATTTGCTGACCGAGCATTTGGAAGCGGCGCAGCTCCCGGTGGCCGAGCTTGATGTGGTCGCGCGCGGTGAAGATCGCGTGGAGATTGTAGCCAAGCTGGTGCGTACCAATATTGCAGGCAGCGAGCTCGACGCGCTTACCGATCATCTCGCTACC
>NZ_CAXAQH010000149.1:0-598 GCF_963970905.1 Pseudomonas sp. EL_65y_Pfl2_R96
GAGCAACGGCTCGCCGTCCACCGACAGCCGCGCGCCCTCGACATGCCGGGTGGTACTCGGTCGATGCGAGACTTCGCCGAAACCGACATCGCGGGTCAGCGTGCGCAACAGCGAAGTCTTGCCAACGTTGGTGTGGCCGACCACGGCGAGTTTCAGCGGCGCTTTGAAGGCATCAGTCATGACCGCTCTCCAGCCAGTTCAACGGTGCGCAATCAGCAAAGGGTAGTTCCAACTGTTGCAGTGCGATGTGCCAGTCGCCGAGGCGTTCGGCGTCCAGCGCTTCACCGGGCGGCGCTTGCAGCAGCCAGACGCGGGTGGCGCTGGCGTTGCGCGCCAGTTCGGCGATCAGCGCGAGGCTGCCGCGATCCGGCGAGCGCCGTGGATCGCAAGCGATAACCAGACGTGCCGGGGGGAAGCGGCTGAGTTGTTCGAGCAGTTTGTTGCGTGACTCGCGGCTGTCGAGGATGCCAGCGTTGCTCACGGTTTTCGGCAGCGCCGGCGGCCATGGGCGTTGCTCGTCGAGTTCGATCGCCACCAGCAATGCGCCTTCGCTGGCGTGTTCGCTGACGCTGCTTTCGACGCGGTGCAATTGCTCAGG
>NZ_CAXAQH010000150.1:0-596 GCF_963970905.1 Pseudomonas sp. EL_65y_Pfl2_R96
CTTGATTGAGGCGACAATCCTGACGATGTCATCCCAATCGGCCTCGATCGCTGCCGTTTTGATGGTGCGGCCAATCAGATTTTCGATGCCCTTGTATGTCGATGGCGCAGCGATCGAACCCAGCTTGCGGTCGCCAATATCGCGCAGCCGGGGCGCGAAGCGGAACCCGAGTAGGTGGCAGAGTGCGAAAACATGATCGGTGGTTATCTGGACAATCAATCCCACCCGGCCATTTATAAGATACTATTCAGGCGCTCGATGGCATGCGAGGTTTCCTCGCATGCCATCGAGCGCAACCGCCGCAGGCGGAAGACGACCCGCCTCAAAATCAGCATCCCGAGGAGCTACGGGTGAGATCGACGAGCAGCGTATCGATCGGGCGGACGACACACTCGTGCCGCTCGACCTCGCGTCCCCAGCCGCGCTCGCGGGCATCTTCGATTAGGCGAAGCTCGACTGCGCGACGCTCGCGCAGTCGAGGCGTATAGGCCGGCGTAGTGACGAACCGCGAGCAGGTGAGATATAGGTCGCACTCGCAAGGGCCTTCCTCGGGCAGACGCAGGCAGTGGCCGAGTTCGAGCTCGGTCTTGAAGAAG
>NZ_CAXAQH010000151.1:0-595 GCF_963970905.1 Pseudomonas sp. EL_65y_Pfl2_R96
TGATGGTCCGACGGTAGTCGTGCATCAGGTGGGCCACTACGATCCCGGCGAGAACAAGCACGGCGAGGCCGAGAAGCGACCAGTAAAGGTGGTTGGGCGAGCCGAAGAGGAAGTCCGTCAGGACAGCAGTCATCGTTCATCTCCCGTGGAGATTGTTGCATGGGATGGTAGCGGAAGGAAGCCGCGGCGGTAGGTGTCGACCGGTGGGTTAGGCCAACGCGGCGATGGATCGGATCACGGAGAGCGGCTGCAGATCATGGACGGCGACGATGTCTTCGACGCCGAAGCCGATGCACTCCTCAAGCCATATGACATAGCACGCGGCCTCGGCGAGTTCGGTTGCGAGCAGCTCGTCCATCATCGCCGCCTCCCGGGCGAGCTGCTCGGGGAGCGAGTCCCAGTCGAGCGCGTCGAGAAAGCGGTCGCGTCGCTCAATGAAGCGGATCAGGCGGTTCTCGTCTGCCTTGGCGATCGCGATCGCCCGTTGGATGCGCATGGCTCGTCTCCTCTCGTGGACACGATCCCCCCTCCCCCTTCTCTTCTCGTCGGCACGACGGGCTCGGCTCCGAGCTGCTCACGCAAGACGTCGGATCTG
>NZ_CAXAQH010000152.1:0-595 GCF_963970905.1 Pseudomonas sp. EL_65y_Pfl2_R96
CATCGTGACCGACGCGATCGCGCCGTTCACCTTCGCGACACTGCCTGGGGAGGAAACTGCCTGGCATGAGGCGCCCGTCACCAGCACCAAGCAGGTGCGCTATCTCGCCGATCGCATTTACGACGCCTGCTTTGTGGTGGTCAGCTATCTGGTCGGCGCGCGGGTCTCGGAGATTCTTGGTCTTCAGGTCGGCTGCATCGAGCAGCATCCCTCAGGTGACGGCAGCGAACGCTTCGCCTATCTCGTCGGCCGGATCTACAAGACAGCACGCGACGCTCACGGCGAGGTCCATCGCTGGGTCGCGCCGCCGCCGGTCGAACGTGCCATGCTGGTCATGGAACGGCTGTCGGCCCGCTTGCGTGCCCAAAGCGGGCGGTCCGAACTCTTTCTGGTGATGGCCAGCAACGGCCTTGTTGGTCCCGCCGCCCGGATTAATTTGCCCATCGTCTCCACGATCATATCGCGGTTGAACAACCAGTTCGCGCCGTTCATCGCTCTGCCGCATCATGAGGGTGAGCCTTGGCATCTGAACACGCATCAGGGCCGAAAGACCTTCGCGCGCTTTGTCGGCAAACGCGACCGTACAGGCCTGCAT
>NZ_CAXAQH010000153.1:0-595 GCF_963970905.1 Pseudomonas sp. EL_65y_Pfl2_R96
GCGGTCGACATGTTCGCTTTGCATCAGCCAGGTGCCGACCGATTTGACCACACCCGAAGACAGGATGAAGCTCGCGCACAACATCGAGGCGAGGACCTCGGACACGCGCCGCCCCTCCATGAAACCAAAGACCAGCCCCCAGATCATGCCAAGCGGCACACCGTTGAGGAACAGGGCCGCGACGTTCCACGGTGCCGGGATGACCGCAAAGGCGACCAGCGCGAGCCAAGACAGACCGATCAACCCCAGGATGGCGGCGGCGCGGTGGCGCGGCGCGATTTCCGACACGACCTTGATGCCGATGAACTTCGATAGCGCATAGCCCGCCACCTGTGCGACGATCAGCGCGATCTTGTAATCGAGCATCCAATGCCAGCCCGGCACCAGCTCGAAGGTCGCCGCCGTGAAGGGCTTGCGAAAGGCGTACATCGCGAAATAGGCGCAGAAACCCGCAGTTCCGGTGACCGCCGTGAACACCGCAGGATGGGCCTGCCCCAGAGCGCGTCGAAAACGACTTTCCACCTGTGTACCCCGGCCCGATCCCACTGCGACTGGCCCTAAGCGCGCTGTATGACAGTCTCGCGTCGGCTGCTCG
>NZ_CAXAQH010000154.1:0-594 GCF_963970905.1 Pseudomonas sp. EL_65y_Pfl2_R96
GCTCGAGCAGTGCCAGCGTCAACTTCACCGCGCCGAACGATGCGTTGGCCGGCGGCGGTTCCCTGAGCGTGAAAATCGACGATGCCAAGGGCGGTAACTACGAGAAACTGGAAGTCGACGGCAAGTCGGCGGACACCTCGATCACTGACACAGCGGACACCACCACCCTCAGCCTGAGTGCGACCGATTCGGTGGCAGAAGGCGGCTCCATTGTTTACACCGCCACCCTGAGCAATGCGGCCGGTACGCCGGTCACTGTGACCTTGTCGAACGGTGCCGTGATCACCATCGCCGCCGGCGCCACCAGCGGCTCCGTGACCGTCGATGCACCGAAGGACGACGTCTACAAAGACGCCGGTACCGTTGAAGCAACGATCAAAGACGCGGCCGGCGGTAACTTCGAAAACCTGGCGACCAATCCGGCAGCGGCGGCCACTGACGTCACCGACACCACCGACACCTCGACGGTGAACCTGACCGCGACGTCCACCGTCGCCGAAGGCGGCACCGTGGTTTACACCGCGTCCGTGTCCGCTCCAGTCACCGGTTCGCCGGTGGTCGTGACCCTGTCGAACGGCCAGACCATCACCATCC
>NZ_CAXAQH010000155.1:0-592 GCF_963970905.1 Pseudomonas sp. EL_65y_Pfl2_R96
AATTTACGTGCGCTGGTACAGCAGCGTGAAAACTTTGTTCAGCAGCAAGGCGACGATTTACGGCGCCTCAAAACAGCCTCTGCTGACACGGTAAAACCCTGTCTGCGCAGTCATATCGACTATTTATGCCAAGCCATAAAGTCGATAGAAAGGCTGATCCGTCAAACGGCTAAAGACCTGGACAGTGATAAGACGGCCCGTTTGTGCTCGGTCAAGGGCATAGGGCTCGTGACGGCAGCCAGCTTGATGGCCTATTTGCCTGAGCTGGGCGAGGTTGGACGGCACGAGATTGCGGCGCTGGCAGGCATAGCCCCGTACAACGACGACAGCGGTAAGCATGGAGGCCCCCGCCACATTAGCGGCGGCAGGTTTGCTGCGCGTCGGGCGATGTACATGGCGTGCTGGGTTGTGATTCAGCGACAGCCGGAGTTTAAAGCGCGGTATGACGCCCTGCGTCATAAGGGCAAATGCGCAAAAGTAGCGCTCATTGCCTGTATGCGCGTGTTGCTGATACGGCTGAACGCCATGATCCGAGACCGAACGGAGTGGAAAGAACCCTTGGCCTAAACGGGTCGCGGTGTTCCTGTAGGGC
>NZ_CAXAQH010000156.1:0-592 GCF_963970905.1 Pseudomonas sp. EL_65y_Pfl2_R96
GTCAACACCTTCTACGGCCAGGCCCAGGTGCATTTCGACCTGTCGATCACGGTCGGCCGCGGCCGCATCGTCTGCCTGCTCGGCGGCAATGCCAGCGGCAAGTCGACGACGATGAAGATCATCCTCGGCCTCGTGAAGCCGCGCGCGGGCGACGTCGTCTTCGACGGCGCCTCGCTGCTCGGGCTCACCACGCCGCAGATCGTTCGCCGCGGCATCGGCTCGGTGCCGGAGGCGCGGCGGCTGTTTTCGGACATGAGCGTCCGCGAGAACATCCTGATGGGCGCCTTCGTCCGCACCGATCGCGAGGCGGTGGCGCAGGATCTCGACAGGATGCTGACGCTGTTCCCCAAGCTCGGCCAGCGCCTGTCGCAGCGCGCCGGATCGCTCTCCGGCGGCGAGCAGCAGATGCTGTCGATGGCGCGCACGTTGCTCGGCAAGCCGTCGATCCTGTTGCTCGACGAGCCGCTCGAGGGCCTCGCGCCGGTGATCTGCGACGAACTGATGGAGCTGCTCGCCAGGCTGGTGGCGAAAGGCGAGATGACGATCGTGCTGGTCGAGCAGCAGGTCGAACGCGCGCTGGAATTCGCCAGCA
>NZ_CAXAQH010000157.1:0-591 GCF_963970905.1 Pseudomonas sp. EL_65y_Pfl2_R96
CGTCTCGCCTATGAGTTTGCCGATGCCATGATGCAGGTGGGGAAGTCATGACCATTCTCCGCCCCCAGCGCATCACCCCGCCGGCCGCGCCAGGCGCCCTGCTCAAGACCGTCGGCACGCCGGCACAGCCGCGCTTCCGCGCCGAGCCGGCCGACGATCCGGATTATCTGGCGCTCGTGCGGCAATGCCCGTGCCTGTATTGCGGCGTCGATCCCTGCGGCGAGGCCGCGCATGTGCGTCTCGCCTCCGCCGCCTTCGGCAAGTCGAGCGGCCTGCAGAAGAAGCCCGAGGACCGTTGGGCGCTGCCGCTCTGCCGGGACGATCACCTCAATGCCCGCCATGCCCAGCACAGGCGCGGCGAGGACGCGTTCTGGCAGGCGCTCGGCATCAACCCGCTGCTGGTCTGCGAACGGCTCTACGCCAGGCGCGGCGATCTCGTCGCGATGCGGGCCGTGGCGATGGTGGCGATTGCGGAGAGGAGCAGGACGTGAGGATCACAGACACCCCAAGCGCGAAGGCGCCGCCCGACGACCGCGCTAGCGACTGTCTACACTGCGCTCTTATGAACGCGGCAGACGACTGGCATCGTCA
>NZ_CAXAQH010000158.1:0-588 GCF_963970905.1 Pseudomonas sp. EL_65y_Pfl2_R96
CTCGATGCAGACGATCGGCAGGGGTCGGCGCTTTATTGGTCGGAGCGCCGCAACGACGACGACGTGATGGTGAAAGACAGCAGCGTCGCGGGCTTGCCGCTTCACGTCTCGCGCGGTCGCACCAGCGGCAAGATCGACCTTATCATCATCGACACGCCCGCGAACTCCAAAGACATTGCCATGCTCGCGGCCGAGCAGGCGGATTTCGTCATCATCCCCGTCGCGCCGCGCGGGTTGGACGTTCATTCGGTGCTGCAGACCGTCAAACAGGTGCAGCAGGCCGGCACCCCTTTCGCCGTCATCTTAACCCAGGTTCCGCACCAAGGCGGGGAGGGGCAGGAGGCCCATGCCGGGTTCGCGGCCAAGGGCGTGACGATGTTCAACAATCGGCTTCACTTCCGCAAGGACTACTACAAGGCGACGCCGCTTGGACGCACCGCAGCCGAGACGGAGCCGGACAGCAAGGCCGCAGCCGAGCTGCGCGCCGCGTATGACGAGGCTAAGCGACTAAGCGGCTTTACGACTAAGCCAGTAAGCGAAGCGGCATAATGGCGAAGAAACCTTCCGCGCTCGCCAGCATCTTCGATG
>NZ_CAXAQH010000159.1:0-588 GCF_963970905.1 Pseudomonas sp. EL_65y_Pfl2_R96
CGAATTGAGCGTCACGAGGCTCGAGAACGAGCTGGCGAGAGACGACAGATTGTCGTTGGTGGTCTGCTGCCCGATGTAGTTCGAATACTGCATCAGCTGGTTGGTGAGATCGGTGGTCGACGTCGCGTTCAGCGGATCCTGGTTTTGCAGCTCGCTGATCAGCAGGGAGAGAAAATCGGTGGACGTCATCGTCGAGCTCGACGAGGATGCAGTCGATGACGATGTGCTGGTGGTCGCAGTCGAGACGGAACTCGTCGCCGAAACGGTCATCAGAAACTCCGGTCCTTCAGCGCGGCTGGTTCGTTGCGAGACGAAGCCGCGCTTGAAATCTGTGTGCTGATGAAACGTGGCGTGCCGGGAAATCAGGCGGGGATTTGCCGCCGCTCAAACGGCTTTCGACACGGCAAATTCTGCCGCGCGTGATGCCTGCGATGATGTTGCATGACGCCCGGAACGCGCGGGCTCAGCTCTCTGCCGTCTCGCCTTCGGTGCTGGGCTCGGCGGTGTCGCGCTTCAGTCTCGCCGCGGCGGCGACGATGCGGTCGGCGAGGCCGGCGGGCGCGCGCACCGCGGGAGCCGCGAGGGCGT
>NZ_CAXAQH010000160.1:0-588 GCF_963970905.1 Pseudomonas sp. EL_65y_Pfl2_R96
CTGACCGCCACCGCGAGAACGTCATGGCGATCGCAACCTTGATGCTGGTACTGGGCGCGATGGCCATTGGCGCAGGGGGCCTGCTCGACGCGCAAGCGATGCGGCGCAAGGCGATCTGGGCCTGGGCAATCGGTGGTCTGGTGATGGTTGGCGCAGTGGTCGTGTTCGTGCTGCGCCCAACCGGCACCGTCTCGCTTCCCGCCGCGACACCGGCGGCGGTCGTGCCGCTCGCCCCGACCGTGTCCTCCACCACGCCGCTCGGCAAATTGCAGTGCCGTTTCGTACCCGAGCGGAGCCGCGTCATTTCCTCGTCCACCACCGATCTAACGCTCGACTGGGGCAAGGCCGGCTGCATGAACGGGGGCGTCCAATATGCCGAAAACGGCAGCAAGTGGGACCGCATCCTCGTTCCCGCCGAGGAACAGACCGTATCGATCTTGCAGTTCGACCCGGCGACGCTCAGCTATGTCACCACCCGCTATTTTCTGGGTGCGGCCGAGATGGACAGCGTGCGCAAGATCCGCAGCCAGGTGACGGTGAAGGCCTGTTCCGCCGACGAAGCAAGCCGCGCCAATCTCGCGACCCAAC
>NZ_CAXAQH010000161.1:0-585 GCF_963970905.1 Pseudomonas sp. EL_65y_Pfl2_R96
CGTCGGCCTGCGCTGTGGTCAGCCCGTCATGGCCGCAATCAAGCTCAATCGATACTGCGTCGGCGCTGCGCGTCCAAAACGGCGCGGTGGGGGAGCCGGGGGCGGGGGCGTGCATCCTGCCACTATCCGTCGGCGGTGGGCGCGCGGTAGCTTCGGAAACTACGCACGCGCCCGGTGGTGAATCGTGCCGCTGTCAGAGTTTGCCGGCACCCGCATTGGCGATAACGGTGCCGATCAGACCGGTGGTCGGCTTGAGCACATAGCTGTAATTGGCGGCGGGCGACCAGGTGCTGGCGGTAACGGCAGCGTTGGAGGCGCGCAGCGGGGTGGTGACATCGACGGTAACGCCGTTCAACTGCGTGCCCGAATCGGCAAAGGTCGACGCGCAATCGTCGGCGGTATAGCCCGTGGTGATGCACCCGCTGGTGCGCGCGGCGCTGACCGAAATGCCCCACAGATTGCTGACGGTCCCCGCAGTTCCCGGCGTGATGATGGCGTTGTTTTCGGCAATGATCTTGCCGCTTTGCCCGACGGTCCAGGCCACCAGGAAGGGTTAGTCGGCGGTTTGATCGAGCGATACCTCAA
>NZ_CAXAQH010000162.1:0-584 GCF_963970905.1 Pseudomonas sp. EL_65y_Pfl2_R96
TCCTGTTCAGGGCTGGTGATGCGGTTGCTTGGCGACTTTATGACTTCGGCAAACTGCGCGAGCAGCCGCGCATCTATCGGGTCGGTTTTAGCGTGCTGCCCCATGGCCTTGGCAAAGTCCCTGGCTCGCCGAGGGTTGATCCGCAAGACTTCGAAGCCGGCAGCCTGAAGCGCTTTCATGACCTCTCGCTCATAGCCGCCGGTGGCTTCCAGCAATACGCGGCTGACCTGGTAGCGCTTCAACCAATCAATCAGCGCAAGGAAGTCACTGGCGGTATTGAGGTAATTCGCCCCAACGTCTTGCGGGTTAATCCGAATCTCAAGGGTGTCTTTGGAAACATCGATGCCTGCGCAGGAAAACATAGCCGAACCCTCTTACACTCAAAGGTGAGAGCGCTCTGGCTGGGCACCACGCTTGTAATGTTCGAGGTCGGCTCGTTCAACTGTTCGGGCTCAATAACCAGAGCGGAGAGGTGAATGGCAGCATGGGCTCCCACACGTGCTTTAAGCACTCCGGGCATTCAGCTTGCCACTCACCGCTCTCACCCTCAGTCTAAGTCCTGCGCAAGACACAAGCGGGCTTGC
>NZ_CAXAQH010000163.1:0-584 GCF_963970905.1 Pseudomonas sp. EL_65y_Pfl2_R96
GTCGATGTAGCCGCAGTCAGCGCAGACAGGCTGCCCGAGGCGGACGTCATCCCTGGCAAACCCTGGAACGTCGCCTGGTGGATGTGCAGCGGCATGTTGCTTTGGGTCAGCTGGTTGGCTTCGGTTCCGCTCTTTGCCCCCAGGGCATAGTTGGACAAGCCAGGCCCCTGGCCCGTGCCCACCAGCACACGACCGAGCGCATCGGGAATGCCAAACGTGCTTACGCCGTCACCACCGAAATTCGTACCGAGCAACGCAAACAGCGCCTGGTTTTGCGAAAGCGGTATAGTCTGCCCACTACACTGCAACCATCCGTCCGGAGCGTAGCTGAAGCCGACCTGGATGATCTGGCCGATAAAAGGGTCGGACATACTGATTCTCCTTGATTTGTTAAGAGTATACAGGACAAGAAACAAAGGTATGCGACGCTGTTTGAAGCCGCGCGATACACCGCGGCGCGCAATAATGCTGCCAATTAGCCTGCGGGGGCAAGAGCAATAGACCTTGATACGAAATTTTGTGCGCAATTTGCGTATTTTGTGCGGTGCACCATGAAATGATGTGCTCGCACGATTTTTAATATT
>NZ_CAXAQH010000164.1:0-584 GCF_963970905.1 Pseudomonas sp. EL_65y_Pfl2_R96
TGATCTTCACCCCGCCGATCTCGACCAGACGCTCGCCAAAATCGATCTGCAGCTGCCGGCCCGGGGGCGTCTCGAACCGCGTCGTCGCCAGCGCCTCGGCCTTCAGCGCCTGGCGATAGGGCTGCACGGCGCGTTGCAGCGTTCGCCGGCTGACCGCCACGCCTTTCTCGGCCAACAGGTCCTGGCGCACCACGTCGGCATTGCCGCGATGCCGAATGAGCCTCTCGCGCAGCCAACCCTCAAGGCCATCAAGCCGTTTCGGCCGCTCAGGCGATTTGAACGGCTTCACGCCGCCCGCCGCCACGTAGTCCTTTACCGTGTGATGGCTGCAGCCCAGCTCGCGCGCAATCCGCTTCAGACCCCACCCGCACGCCCTCAGGCGCAACATCTCCGCCACGTCATCCGGCGTCTTCATCACCTGCCCCCGTGGATCACTCCACGATGAGCCTTCCGTGATTCGTTCCTCGTTCATTCGCTCTCTCCTCGGCTATCCAAGGAGGGGGCAATTCCTCATGACGCCGAGGGGGCAGTTTTCCATGGCGCGCGACACATAGCCCGCCGCTCATCTCTCATGCGCTCCATGT
>NZ_CAXAQH010000165.1:0-584 GCF_963970905.1 Pseudomonas sp. EL_65y_Pfl2_R96
GAGCCTTGCGGCCTATGTGCTGGCAAGCTTCATGCGGCGCGATGTGCGCTCGGCCGAAGCGGGTTTGAAGTATTTCGTGCTGGGCGCGCTGGCGAGCGGCATCCTGCTTTACGGCATCAGCCTGGTCTATGGCTTCAGCGGGACCACGTTGTTCTCGTCGATTGCCACCGCTTATGGCGCTGGCCAGTCGCTTGGATTGACCTTCGGTCTCGTGTTCGTGTTTGCCGGGCTGGCGTTCAAGATGAGCGCGGTGCCGTTCCACATGTGGACCCCCGACGTGTACGAAGGCGCGCCGACGCCGGTGACGGCGTTCTTCGCCTCGGCCCCCAAGGTAGCGGCGATCGGGCTGGCGGTGCGCGTTGCGGTCGAGGCAATGGGCCCTGCGACCGACCAATGGCGGCAAATCGTGATCTTCGCGGCGCTTGCCTCGATCATCTTCGGTGCGGTTGCGGCGATCGGGCAGACCAACGTCAAGCGCCTGCTGGCCTATTCGTCGATCAACAATGTCGGCTTCGTGCTGATCGGTCTTGCCGCCGGTACGCAGGACGGCGTGGCGGCAGTGCTGTTCTACCTTACGGTCTATG
>NZ_CAXAQH010000166.1:0-582 GCF_963970905.1 Pseudomonas sp. EL_65y_Pfl2_R96
CGCCGGGGCCACGCCCGAGCAAGCGTGCGGGCAGCGAAGCGGCGATATCCTGTACCCACCAACTTCCGTCCTCGAATCCCGGCAATTCGGGCACATGCGCCGAGGGCAGGCGCACATGGCCGGGCAGCAGCGACACGCCGCCCAGCGCCTCCGCCATCGCAGCCGTAGTGGCCGGATCGGCCAGCGTCAGGTCGAGCGGTGGCGGGGCTGCCATTGCGCGCTCGGCCGCCTCGATCCCGTCATCGCCCCAGGCGGCATGCCACCGGATCGCCACCGGATCGGGCAGGGTCGGCTGTTCGGGAAGCTGGTCGCCGCCGCGCATCAACGTGCCGAACACGCCGTGGACGAGCTTGCGCGGGCCGCCATCGACCAGCGGCAGCACGGTCGAGATCGCGGCGTGCGGCGGCGTGCCGAGCGACAAGGCCTGGACGAGCGCGATGCGCAGCGCAAAGCGCGCCTTGGCATCATCGGGCAGCCGCGTCTTGGTCGCCGAATCGATCAGCGCGTCGAGATCGGGCAAGCGGCGCAGTACTTCGGCGGCGATGGCATGGGCCAGTGAAGAGGCTGGACTGGACATGTTTA
>NZ_CAXAQH010000167.1:0-581 GCF_963970905.1 Pseudomonas sp. EL_65y_Pfl2_R96
GCAGACCTCGACCGGTGCCGTCGCCAGGGCGCCGCTGGTGTTGATCGATTGCGAGACCGACCGGGGCGTGCGCGGGCACGCCTATCTGTTCGCGAACACGCCAATGGCGCTGAAGCCGCTGACCGCAATGGTCACGGAAATGTCACAACTGCTCGCCGGCGACGACCTGCTGCCCTTCGAGATCGAGCGCAAGCTGACCCAGCGCTTCACGCTGCTCGGGCTGGCAGGCCTGCAGCGGCTGGCGCAATCCGGCATCGACATGGCGGCCTGGGATGCGCTGGCCCGCGCCCGCGGGCTGCCGCTGGCGCGGCTGCTCGGCGGCGCGCCGAAGCCGCTGAAGGCCTACAATTCCAAGGGGCTCGGCATCATGCCGGCGGCGGCGGCCGTCGACGAGGCGCACCGGCTGCTCGCCGAGGGGTTTCACGCCGCCAAGATCCGCGTCGGCCGGCCCGATGCCAGGGAAGACCTCGCGGTGGTGCGCGCGGTGCGCAAGGCGGTCGGCGACGACGTCACGCTGATGTGCGACTACAATCAGGCCCTGACCGTGAGCGAGGCCATCCGCCGCGGCGAGATGCTCGACG
>NZ_CAXAQH010000168.1:0-580 GCF_963970905.1 Pseudomonas sp. EL_65y_Pfl2_R96
CCAGTCAGCCCATCGCGGATCACTGAACCGGCTGTCGTCAGCAAGAACAAAACCCCAGTCAAGCGAGAAGTCGCTGCGGTTGCTGCCAGGGCGATGACCGTCGAGATGCCAGACCTGATCGGACCATACGGACCGTGCCGATATCCGAAGGGCCGGCCTGACGGCGGCGACAAGATTGGGTGCCGTGGAAGCCGTCATCGCTCACTCCAGCGCCGGAAGCAGTGCGAGAGCCAGCATTCGTTGTTCGGCATCACCTCGCAGTGTTTGCGGGAAGTCCGGCAGGATGTCGTCGACCAAGATGCGCAGGCTCGGCGCATACAAGAGCTCGAAGCGACGCGGATCAATGCGTTCACGCGCCCGCTCCAGTTCGCCGATCGCCTGAAGGATGCGCGCCATGTGTTCCACATTGATCGGTATGACCAGCCCTGGGCAGCGCAAGCAGCCGCCGAAGTGCCGGCAGACCCGACCTGCTATCGAGTCTGGTGCTGTGCCCGCGACCGGGTTGAGGCAATCATGACTGAACGGAACCGTTGCATTGCTCGCCAGCATGATCCGGTCGCGCTGCGCCTGATCCTCGCAG
>NZ_CAXAQH010000169.1:0-579 GCF_963970905.1 Pseudomonas sp. EL_65y_Pfl2_R96
TTACTCGATGACTTTGGCTACGACGCCAGCGCCGACGGTACGACCGCCTTCACGGATAGCGAAACGCAGACCATCTTCCATCGCGATGGTTTTGATCAGAGTGACAGTCATCTGGATGTTGTCACCTGGCATTACCATTTCAACGCCTTCTGGCAATTCGCAGTTACCGGTCACGTCAGTCGTACGGAAGTAGAACTGTGGACGGTAGCCTTTGAAGAACGGAGTATGACGACCGCCTTCTTCCTTGCTCAGAACGTAAACTTCTGCGGTGAACTTGGTGTGCGGCTTGACGGTGCCTGGCTTGACCAGAACCTGGCCACGCTCAACGTCGTCACGCTTGGTGCCGCGCAGCAGTACACCGCAGTTCTCGCCAGCACGACCTTCGTCGAGCAGCTTGCGGAACATTTCAACGCCGGTGCAGGTAGTTTTCTGAGTATCGCGCAGACCAACGATCTCAACTTCTTCCTGGATGCGGACGATGCCACGCTCAACACGACCAGTCACAACAGTACCGCGACCCGAGATCGAGAATACGTCTTCGATTGGCATCAGGAACGGCTTGTCGATAGCACGCTCTGG
>NZ_CAXAQH010000170.1:0-579 GCF_963970905.1 Pseudomonas sp. EL_65y_Pfl2_R96
GCCAGCCCCCGACCGGGGTGTCGAGTTTGATGCTGTCGGCGGCCCTAGTCGGCGATAACGCGGTCAGCGTGCAGAGCAGCAACAAGACCTGTGGATAACGGAGTGTCATGGTCTATTCCAGCAAAAGGTGACGGGCGAGCCCTTCGATGTAGGTTTCATCCTGGCCGTTGGGATGCGCTTCAAAGGCCAGGTGCAGATATTCGTGGGTCAGGTCGAGGCGGTCTTGCAAGGTCAGTACGCCGCGCACATAGATGCGCTGGCGTTCGCGTTCGACAAAGGGGCGGCCGAACGCGAGTTTGCACACGGCGAACGTGCTGACTTCGTTGTAGCCGGTTTCGCTTTCAAGCTTCTGACGCCAGCCGCGTCGCTGTTTTTGCAGCCAGTCTTGCGCGGCGGGCAGTGCTTCGCAGGAAGCGACCGGGTTGTCCCAGCGGCTGAGGCTGGCGCGGGGATAGGCATGGAGCAGGATTGCGTCGTAGCGCTGGCCAGCGTTGGCTTGTTCGACGGCTTGCTGCCAGGCGAGTTTGTCCGGGCCGGGTTGGTCGGAGTGATAGGTGACGGTGCTGCCAGCCAACACCA
>NZ_CAXAQH010000171.1:0-578 GCF_963970905.1 Pseudomonas sp. EL_65y_Pfl2_R96
TGGCTTTGAGACGTTCGCAAGCTGGCAATGTCCCCCATGTTCAAATCCATGGCGCGTCGACGCAAGACTGGGCTCCTCTTTTCCCGGGCAGGCAGGCGGTCGTTGAAACGGATTCCCGATAGACGGTGAAACTGCCCACCCCGCCTGAATGCGATGAAATACGCATGGACGGGAAGGTGATGCAACACGTGCTTCTCACGAAGCGGGCAAGCTGCCGTTTGGGTTTGCCCCGCCAAACCCCGGTCCCGGCAGGTCGAGCGGCACCACTAGCGCCTTATGCGATTGTTTTTCCGCTATATTTTTCAACATTCCGCGAACTGTAACAAACCATTGAAATGCAATTCATAGACGTGTATCCCTCCTGTCATAGCCGGTTCCCGAGCAGGAATGCGGCGTGAGGGAGAGGAAGATGAAAGTTTCGCGCAATCGCTCTTTGGTCGCCGTTTCGGGGGTCGCGCTGGCGATCGCACTGGCCAGCCCCGCTGCCGCCCAGGACGTCCCTTCGCCGACAGCGCTACCTGCGGTCAGCGCACCGGCTGACACAGCCGACCAAACCGACATTGTCGTCACCGGGCGCC
>NZ_CAXAQH010000172.1:0-577 GCF_963970905.1 Pseudomonas sp. EL_65y_Pfl2_R96
AATGGGGCGCCGAAGTGCTCCTGATCTCCGAATGGGCCGACCAGAATTGGATGCATGTTGCGATCGACAAGAGCGTGGCCGACTTCGTCAAGCTGCGCAATTTCTGCCGCATCGAGGGCGAGTATTACGTGATCCCGCAATGGACGGGCTGTGCCGAGATCGGCGCCGTCGTCGCCTATGGCGATACGCCCGATGAAGCCATCGCCAATTGCAAGGCGGTTGCCGACAAGGTCGAGGGCCATCTTCTCGACAAGCCTCTGGACGCGCTCGACATCGCGCGTGAGCAGCTGGAGCAGGTGCTGGGCAAGGACAAGCCGAAGTCGAAGCAGCAGCGCGAAGCCGAAGCGCTCTACGCCAAGGGCCGGATTTCGGACAAGCAACTCGACAAGATGCTGGCGCGGGGGTGAGGCGTGCGTCACGACCCGGTCGCGCTCATGTCGGTATTCGATCAGATGCCGCGGCGGTTGCGCGACGAGATCAACGAGCGCGGGCTGGAGCAGGACATCTTCGATCGCTTGCCTGATTCCTGGCGGGTCCGCATCGCGCGGGCAATGGGCCTCGATGTTGAAGACGACGT
>NZ_CAXAQH010000173.1:0-577 GCF_963970905.1 Pseudomonas sp. EL_65y_Pfl2_R96
CTCCCGGGAAGACCTCATTCATCCAAGCCATTGGGCAGCTCCGACGACAGCGGCGATCATGACCATGACGCCGACCAGGATCAGCTTCTCAGGGCGCGGATCGGCGACGTTGCGTATGCGCGCAGCGACCTGCCAGGCAGGCCGCTGCGGGACGCGCCAAGACCCCGCCGCGATCCGGTCCAGCTCGGCATCCGAAAGCTGGAAAAACGCTTTCACGTCGCCCCGAGAGCGTCCCGCGAGACCCGTCACGCGAAACACCGGGTCGGCCCAAGCCGGGTCGATGGCACTTGGGCTCGCCGCCATCGGGGCGATGTCGTCGCCCGCTGCCCATGACGGACGCAGCAGCGCGATAAGCCGGTGCGGATCGCGTTCGAGCAGAGAAGCCCAGCGCACCAAGCGTGAACGACGGTCGCCGCTCGGGAGCGCGGACACCGGCTCGGATTGCCCACCACTCTTCGGCACTCGCCATTTCATGCGCGTGTCTGCGGGACGATTGTGCCTCATTGCCGGTCAACCGGCTCGACGTGATCTTGGGAGGCACGCTTCAGCGGATGAGAAAAGCGCAACGTCAGGAAGG
>NZ_CAXAQH010000174.1:0-575 GCF_963970905.1 Pseudomonas sp. EL_65y_Pfl2_R96
CGGCTGTGGACATTTGATGTGGAAAAACTGGTGCGGCGCCCGGCAGCGCTGGCCTTGCGCTGGCGCTTCGATGGCATGTCGCCCACCAGTCTGCTGACCGGCAACTGGGCCGAGGCCGATGCCCGTTTGCAGGCACAGGCGTTGGGTAACCGTTGGCGGCCGCTGCGGGTGGCGAAGATCGAGGCAGAAAGTCGCAACATCCGCTCCATTTACCTGGAGCCGGACGATGGCGCCGGTTTGCCGGTGTTTCTCGCGGGTCAGCATCTACCGCTGCGTTTTACTCTCGATGGCGAGGTGCACATCCGCACTTACAGCCTGTCGAGTGCGCCATCGGATGGTTTTTACCGGATCAGTGTGAAGCGCGAAGGCCGCGTGTCGAGCCATTTGCATGAGCAGATCCAGGTGTGTGACGTGTTGGAGGCGCGAGCGCCGCAAGGGCATTTCACCGTGGCGCCGCTGGAACGCCGGCCGCTGGTGCTGTTGGCGGCCGGGGTCGGCATTACGCCGCTGCTGTCGATGCTGCGCGAAGTGGTTTATCAAGGTTTGCGCACGCGCAGGATTCGTCCGACGTGGTT
>NZ_CAXAQH010000175.1:0-573 GCF_963970905.1 Pseudomonas sp. EL_65y_Pfl2_R96
TGGGACACGCGCACCGTCATGCGCGAGGAATGGGGCGTGCTGCCGGTGGCGATGGGCGGCGATTTCGAGGCCTATTGGCAATCGGGCGGCAACAAGGTGGCCAAGGCCGGGATGCGCGCCGGGCTGTTCCACCCGACCACGGGCTATTCGCTGCCCGATGCCGTACGCCTTGCCACCGCAATCGCGCGGGCGAGCGACCTTTCGGGCAGCGCGTTGCACCGCTTGACGCACGATGTGGCAAAACGAACGTGGCAGGCGCGCGGCTTCTATCGTATGCTCGACCGGATGCTGTTCCGCGCCGCCGACCCCGATGAGCGCTACCGCATTCTCGAACGGTTTTACCGGCTCGATCCGCAGCTTGTGCGGCGCTTCTACGCAGGACAATCGACGATGATGACAAGGCACGGATTTTGACCGGGAAGCCCCCCGTCCCGATCGCGCGGGCGCTGCGCGCAGTCGTTGTGGGAAAGCCGGCATGAGTTCGGCGGCACCGCGCGGTACGCCACGCACCGCGATCGTCATCGGCGCCGGGTTTGGCGGGCTTGCGCTGGCGATCCGGCTGCAATCGGCCGG
>NZ_CAXAQH010000176.1:0-572 GCF_963970905.1 Pseudomonas sp. EL_65y_Pfl2_R96
AAGAAGCCCAAAACACTAACCCGACAAAGATCGTCGAAGATCTGGGCAAGGAAACCGATCTGCTCAATCAACAGGCAAGGCAACTGGAAAACCACGATACAGATGTTGAAGATCGAGTGATCATCAACCTGGCCGGACAGTTGCGGGCCGCCGCCGTTTCGTTGACAGAACTAGGCCAGAAAACGCTGGTGCGGATGTACAAGAACAAAGACGTGCTGGACATCATGCGCCTGAACTATCTGCTGGATCGTAACGAGCTCAAGGCAAGCAAGATCGTTGATCGCAAACAATCGGGAAAAGGCCAGAAAAGGTCGTTTCTGGATGTTTATTCGATCAGCGACAGCGCCGATAACACGCCGTTGTGGCACGCGCATTTTCACTACGACGCCGAGAAGAGCCTGCCTCTGAGCTTCAAGGTCGATGGCGCTCATCTCAAGACGCTTGAACAAAGCAGACGAGGTATCGAGTCTCAGCGCCGAGATGAACGGGCCGGTTTGCCGCACGTCGGCATCTGGCGGCAAAGGTTCGATGGCAGAACAGCGAGCAAAATATTCGCCCTGGCAGACAGTCAC
>NZ_CAXAQH010000177.1:0-572 GCF_963970905.1 Pseudomonas sp. EL_65y_Pfl2_R96
ACCAAGGCCGCGCGCCACATCTCCGCGCTGATCGTCGAGGAAGGCGCTGACGCGGTAACGCATCGCGCCGTCGCCGCGCGCGCGGGCTATGCCAATTCCACGCTCGCCTATCACTTCCCTCGGCAGGACGATTTGCTGAAGGCCGGGATCAACGACATCATCGTCCGCGTGCAGGGGACGGTCGACGCGCAAAGGATGAGCGAACCCGAGCATGAACTGAACAGTATCGAGATTGCGCGCGCCACCTTCGCTATCGCTCTGGTGGCGGCGCGCATTCCGAGCCTCAAACCGTTCGCGGCGGACATGCGTCGTCGCCGCGGCGAGAATTACCTCGTGCGCCTCAACCGGTTGGTCGATGGCGAGGCACCATTCGATCTGCTGTCCGCGCAGGCGATTGCCATGACCGGCATCGGCCAGTTGCTGCTGGATGGCGTGATCGACCCTGCGGCCGACACCTCTGCGTTTGCGCTGATCGACCGCCTTCAGGCCACCGCCCGCCTCGGCTGAAATCCGTACAATCGTATCTTCCGACAGTTTTACGAGGTGAAAGCCTCAAAGTATTTCGTACAACT
>NZ_CAXAQH010000178.1:0-570 GCF_963970905.1 Pseudomonas sp. EL_65y_Pfl2_R96
TTGACCCAGCGCACCGTGCCCGAGCTGGCGCGCATCACCACGCTTTCGGTGGTCATCACATGGCCCTTGCGCTTGACGCCTGCGAGCAGCGACCCATCGGTGACGCCGGTTGCGGCGAAGATGCAATCACCGCGCGCGAGCTCGGTCAGATCATATTGCTTATCGAGTTCGGTCACGCCCCATTTGGCGGCGCGGGCGCGCTCATCATCGTTGCGGAACAGCAGTCGGCCCTTGAACTGCCCGCCGACGCAGCGCAGCGCCGCTGCCGCCAGCACGCCCTCGGGCGCGCCACCCGCACCCATATAGATGTCGATGGTGGTGTCGGGGTTGGTGGTCGCGATCACGCCCGCGACGTCGCCATCGCCGATCAGCATGATGCCGCAGCCGACTTCGCGCAGTTCGGCGATCAGTTTCTGGTGGCGCGGGCGATCGAGCACGCAGGCGATGATCTCGCGCGGTTCCACCCCCTTGGCAGCGGCGAGCGCGCGGACATTCTCCGTCGGCGATTTGTCGAGATCGATAATGCCCTCGGGATAGCCCGGGCCGCAGGCGATCTTGTCCATGTACACG
>NZ_CAXAQH010000179.1:0-566 GCF_963970905.1 Pseudomonas sp. EL_65y_Pfl2_R96
GTCGTGGTGCAGGTCAATGTGCGCGGCCGCGATCTCGGCGGGTTCGTGACCGAGGCGCAGGACAAGATCGGCAAGCTCGATCTTCCGCCCGGTATGTACACCGCCTGGGGCGGGACGTTCGAGAGTCTGCAATCAGCGCGGCTGCGCTTGCTGATCGTTGTGCCCATCTGCTTCGTCGCCATCTATGCATTGCTTTATCTGGCACTCGGCGGGTTCATTCCGGCGGCCATCGTCTTCAGCGCGGTCCCGATGGCGCTCGCAGGCGGCGTGTTCGCGCTATTGCTGCGTGGCATACCGTTCTCGATCACCGCAGCCGTCGGGTTCATCGCGCTGTCCGGCGTCGCAGTGCTCAACGGTCTCGTGATGATGAGCGCGATCCGCACACACCGCGAGGATGGTGCCGCTGACGAAGATGCGATCATCGAAGGTGCCATGGAACGAGTGCGGCCCGTGCTGATGACGGCATTGGTCGCGAGCTTGGGCTTCGTGCCGATGGCGCTGGCGACCGGCACCGGTGCTGAAGTCCAGCGGCCGCTGGCGACGGCGGTGATCGGCGGGCTCGTGAC
>NZ_CAXAQH010000180.1:0-565 GCF_963970905.1 Pseudomonas sp. EL_65y_Pfl2_R96
AAGAGATTTTCGCGTACAGGGCTATCACCCACTATGGCCGCACTTTCCAGAGCGTTCCGCTAATCTCAAAGCCACTTAAGGGCTAGTCCCCGTTCGCTCGCCACTACTAAGGGAATCTCGGTTGATTTCTTTTCCTCAGGGTACTTAGATGTTTCAGTTCCCCTGGTTCGCTTCTTAAGCCTATGTATTCAGCTTAAGATACCTAACTTATGTTAGGTGGGTTCCCCCATTCAGACATCTCCGGATCAAAGTCTGTTTGCCGACTCCCCGAAGCTTTTCGCAGGCTACCACGTCTTTCATCGCCTCTGACTGCCAAGGCATCCACCGTATGCGCTTCTTCACTTGACCATATAACCCCAAGCAATCTGGTTATACTGTGAAGACGACATTCGCCGAAAATTCGCGATTAAACTCACAAATTTTACCTTAGCCTGATCCGTTACCAGTGAAAGTAACGTTCAGTCTATCTTTCTATCACATACCCAAATTTTTAAAGAACGATCTAGCCAAAGACTAGAAATCAACATTCACCATCATCACGATGGAATGCTCATTTCTAAGCTTT
>NZ_CAXAQH010000181.1:0-565 GCF_963970905.1 Pseudomonas sp. EL_65y_Pfl2_R96
GTCTGGTAACCTGGCCAGCACGATCGGCGAGAAGGAGGCGAAACCCGACCACCGCGAATATTTTAACATCGGCCGTTTCGACATCGACGAAGGCGACCCCTATTTCTCGACGCCAACAGCCAACCGGCTGTTCCATCCAAATATCTGGCCGGATGCCGACGTGCCGGGCTTCAAGCCTGCCTTCGTCGACTATTACCACGAAATGGAGAAACTGGCATCGCTGCTAATGGAGCTGTGCGCTCGTGCGCTTCACCTGTCGCCTGACTGGTTCGCCGACAAGATCGACAAGCACATCACCAACATGGTGGTCAGCAACTATCCGGACCAGCCGGAAGAGCTCGAGTCGGGCAAGCTGCGGGCGGGTGCCCATACCGATTATGGTGGTCTCACCATTCTCAAGACCGAAGACAAGCCGGGCGGCCTGGAGGTCAAGACCTCGGACGGCCGCTGGGAGCCGGTGCCGATCGTGCCTGGCGCCTTCATTATCAATCTCGGCGACTTGATGGCACAATGGACCAATTACGAGTTGGTTTCGACGATGCACCGTGTCGTCAATCCGCCGAAG
>NZ_CAXAQH010000182.1:0-563 GCF_963970905.1 Pseudomonas sp. EL_65y_Pfl2_R96
TGGACCTGGCCGCTATCGCTGTCACCATGATCGGCGCGCCAGATCCACAGGTGATCGCAGATGACGTGCCCGCTATTGATCTCGAGACACGACCCGACATTGCCGACTGCCGCCCCGCCGACGCGGAAAAACACATCTGCCAGCAGCGTGGGATTGGCCCGATGATCGCGATTTGCGCCCTTCGGCCCCACTTCCATGAGAACCGGCGATAGTTGCGGCCCGGCGTCGATCAGCAGGCCGGCAACGGACACGCCGGGCACGTCGGCGATCAGCATCGCCGCATTGCCCGCTTCGCTCAGCAGCGTTGCCAGCCCCAGCCCCAGCACGACGGTGTCGGCCCGGGGCACGCGGATCGGCTCGCGTAGCCGGTATACCCCCGGCGTGAGCAACAGGTGGCCGCCGCCGGCGAGCGCGCGGTTGATCGCCTCGATCGGCGTTGTCGGATCCGCGATCAGGAAGTCCCCCAGAGATCGGATGGGCGCACGTCTGAACTCGAGTCACGGTAGAACAGCTCCTATGCCGTGATCTGGTTGAAAAAAAAAGGCGGGGGGGGGGGGGGGGGG
>NZ_CAXAQH010000183.1:0-563 GCF_963970905.1 Pseudomonas sp. EL_65y_Pfl2_R96
ATTGACGATGGCCGGGCAGGACCCGATCGCACCGGCCTCGCCGGCGCCCTTCACCCCGAGCGGGTTGGTCTTGCAGGGGATGTTGTGGGTCTCGAACACGAAGGACGGCCCGTCCGCCGCGCGCGGCAGCGCATAATCCATGAAGGTCGCGGTGATGAGCTGGCCATCGCCCGCACCATAGACCACCTGCTCCATCACGGCCTGTCCGATGCCCTGCATGGCGCCGCCATGCACCTGGCCGGCCAGCAGCAGCGGGTTCAGCGTCTTGCCGAAATCATCGACGATCACGTAGTTGACGATCTTGATGATGCCGGTGGCCGGATCGATCTCGACCTCCGCAACATGGGTGCCGTTGGGATAGGTGCCGTCGGCGCTGGCGAAGGTCGCGCTTCCGTTCAGCTTGGCGGGATCGCCGGCGCGCTTGGCGACGTCGGCGAACGAGATCGAGCGGTCGGTGCCGGCGATGCGCACGACGCCGCTCGCGATTTCGAGGTCGCCGACGCCGGCTTCGAGCGCCTGTGCCGCGATCTCCTTGAGCTTTTGCCCGAGTTCGCGGGTGGCGC
>NZ_CAXAQH010000184.1:0-561 GCF_963970905.1 Pseudomonas sp. EL_65y_Pfl2_R96
CCGACACCACCGACACCTCGACCGTGAACCTGACCGCGACTTCGAGTGTGGCCGAAGGCGGCACCGTGGTTTACACCGCGTCCGTGTCCGCTCCAGTCACCGGTTCGCCAGTGGTTGTGACCCTGTCCAACGGCCAGACCATCACCATCCCGGTCGGCTCGAGCAGTGCCAGCGTCAACTTCACCGCGCCGAACGATGCGTTGGCCGGCGGCGGTTCCCTGAGCGTGAAAATCGACGATGCCAAGGGCGGTAACTACGAGAAACTGGAAGTCGACGGCAAGTCAGCCGACACCTCGGTGACCGATACTGCGGACACCACCAGCCTGTCGCTGACCGCCACCGGCGCTGTGGATGAAGGCGGCCAGATAACCTATACGGCGACCCTGACCAACGCCGCTGGGACTCCGGTCACCGTGACCTTGTCGAACGGTGCCGTGATCACCATCGCCGCCGGTGCCACCAGCGGCTCCGTGACCGTCGATGCACCGAAGGACGACGTCTACAAAGACGCCGGCCAAGTCGAGGTGACGATCAAAGATGCCGCCGGCGGCAACTTTGAAA
>NZ_CAXAQH010000185.1:0-561 GCF_963970905.1 Pseudomonas sp. EL_65y_Pfl2_R96
CGAGGCCATCGCTGACCTGCACGCTGAACACCTCGTCATGACTCTCGCCGGCCTTCAGTGATTGCACGGCACTGGCGATACCATCGCTGCCGTTGGCCAGGGTGTAGGTCCATTGGCCGCTGCTGTCGACGGCGATCGAACCATAGGCGCCGGTATTGGTTCCGGCAATGCTCCAGGTGGCGGTGGCAGCGTGATCGATGTCGGCCGAGCTGAACTGGCCGCTGACGCTGAGCGTGCTGTCTTCCTGCACCGCGCCGGCATCGTTGCCGGTGGCGAAGCTGAGCACCGGCGCGTCGTTGCTACCACTGACGGTGACGGTCACCAGCTGAGTGTCGGCACCGCCGAGACCATCGCTGACCTGGACGCTGAACACCTCATCGTGACTCTCGCCGGCCTTCAGTGACTGCACGGCACTGGCGACACCATCAGTGCCATTGGCCAGGGTGTAGGTCCATTGGCCAGTGCTGTCCACGGCGATCGAGCCGTAGATTCCAGTTGGCGAGCCATTGATGGACCAGCTGGCGGTGGCATCGTGGTCGATGTCGGTCGAGCTGAATTGGC
>NZ_CAXAQH010000186.1:0-561 GCF_963970905.1 Pseudomonas sp. EL_65y_Pfl2_R96
GTGCGGGCGCACGAGACCACGCATTGGACTGGCGGCACGAAGCGATTGGCGCGCACCTTCGGCAAGCGCTTCGGTGACAAGGCTTATAGTTTCGAGGAACTCGTCGCCTTATCTGGACAGTCTGAGCCGTCCCCAACATTGCAGTAGGGTCGGCGATGGACGCCCACGGTAGGCAGTTATCAGGCTGGCCGTAGCGCTGACCCAAGAGCTGGCGGAGGCCAGCCTGATAACAGCCGGGCCATAGAGCGCATCGGTGTGAGGTCAGCTTCCGGGTGGGGGGTCCGGGGGGAGGGCTTCGCGCTGGTGTCGATCATTACTGTCTGCGAGCGCCGCGAGGCCAAGGGTCTCGATGCGCATGTTCCGCTGATCCTGCGCGGCGACGCGCTCTACGATCCCGATCTGGATCGCTTCTTTCTCGACCTACCGCTGTCGGGTGTCCGCTCACGGCATTCGCTTCGCGCCTATGCCTATGACGTCGCGGTCTGGCTTCGCTTTCTCGATGCCTGCGGCAAGACCGTGTGGGCTGCGACCCGCGACGATGTGGGCGCCTATCATCGTGCG
>NZ_CAXAQH010000187.1:0-560 GCF_963970905.1 Pseudomonas sp. EL_65y_Pfl2_R96
CGGTGGCCCGAGGCAGCGATCGCATCGTCGAAGAATTTGAGCGGCAGGTCGATATGCAGGCCAGCGCCATCGCCAGTCTTGCCATCGGCATCGACCGCGCCGCGATGCCACACGGCTTTCAGCGCATCGATCGCGGATTGGACGACACGGCGCGACGGCGTGCCATCGGTCGCCGCGACGAGACCGACGCCACCAGCGTCACCCTCGAATTCGGGGCGGTACATGCCGTGTTCGGCGAGGCGGAGGCGTTCGGATTCCATCGTCATGGCTTGGCCTTTTTCGCGGCGGTATCTGCTAAGAAGGGGGCAAGCGCCGCACCGACTGCTTCAGTGACGCGCTTTTCGGATAGAGCATCCCGCTCGTTGCTCCAATCTGCCGCGATCTTGAGCATTTCCGGGTTGAGTTGGCGGATCTTCAGGCCCAGCGGGGTGAAAACAAAGTTGTACAGCGCTGTGCGATCTTCCGATGTCGCATTTGTTGCGGCTTTAGTCGCGGACGCTGTAACTGTCGCTCCAAGTTCGGCTGCATCGACCTTGCGATCCGGAGCCGCGATTTGTTTT
>NZ_CAXAQH010000188.1:0-556 GCF_963970905.1 Pseudomonas sp. EL_65y_Pfl2_R96
GGCTCATGCAGGTCGACGACGCGCTCGCGCCAGCCCTTGGCGCGCACGCCGCGCGGATGGTCGTCGCGCTGGCGCACCACGATCCGCCTGCGGCCGTAGGCGACGTCCTCGAGCTTGAGCGCAAGCGCTTCGCCCGGCCGCAGGCCACCATCAAGCATGAGGCGGACAAGCGCTACGTCACGACGGCAGCGCAGCAGGGTTACGATCGTCGCTACCTGCTCGTCCGACAGCGGCCGCGGCACCCGGCGCACCATCTTGACGGCGAGCGCCTGGCGGAGTGGTGCGCCCGATGCGATGCCCTGCAGGAACGGTCGGTGCCGATCGACCGAGCGTAGCACGGCGCGCGCCTCGACCTTGACGATCGGGTTGGTGCCGCTGGTGCATCCGGCCAGCAGCGCCCAATCATAGAACGACGACACGCACGCCAGCGCGCGGTTGACGCTGGCCGGCGCCAAACGGCTATCGGCGGCCTGCGCCGTGCCGGCAGGGTGTCTGCCGCGTGCCGGCGTGGTGCGCAGATGCAGGAGAAAAGCAACGGCGCGGGCCGGCGTCAGCG
>NZ_CAXAQH010000189.1:0-555 GCF_963970905.1 Pseudomonas sp. EL_65y_Pfl2_R96
GGGCTCGGGTCCGCCGCCGCTTTGGCACCGGTCAATCGCGGCTATTCGACCTCGGACGAGGGACAAGTGGACCTTCTGGTCAACGGCGCTTTGTTCAAGCTGCCGGCGGGCGAAGTCTCGACCAGCGTGCACCTCGGCGGCGATATCAGCGATTTCAGCAGCACGTCGTATCGAGCAGGACTGATTTCGCCCGGAAGTGTGTCGCGCAATACCGCCAACGGCCAGCTCAATATCGACGTGCCACTGACCAGCCGCGCCAAGAATGTGCTGCCGGTGATTGGCAGCCTGTCGGTCAACGGCAATGTCGCGGTCGATCAACTGTCGGACTTCGGCACGCTGACGACACTTGGTTATGGGCTCAATTGGTCGCCGGTGGTGCCATTGCGGATCATCGCGTCGGTCACCGATCGCGACACCGCACCAACCGCGCAGCAACTCGGCAACCCGCAAGTGGTGACGCCTAATGTGCCGGTCTTCGATTATGTGCGCGGCGTGAATGCCGTCGTGACGACGGTTTCGGGTGGCAACCCCAATCTGATCGCGAGCAACAGCCAT
>NZ_CAXAQH010000190.1:0-554 GCF_963970905.1 Pseudomonas sp. EL_65y_Pfl2_R96
CGATCGAAGGCGATATGCCCAAGGGCGGGACCAACAAGGTGATGATCGCTGTCGCCTCGATTCCGGCGCTTCTCGCCATGAAAGGCTTCGCGCTCGACGGCCGATACAAACAAAAAGACGCCTATGACGTCTACTACTCGATCCGGAATTATCCCGGCGGGATCGATGCGCTTGCGGACGATTGCCGCCCGCTGTTGGAGCATCAGAGTGGCCGGGACGGCTTCGCGCATGTCGTGGCGAAATTCGACGATCCGGACGGCTACGGGCCGACGTGCGTGCGCAATTTCGTCGAAGGCTCCGATATCCTGGACGGCCGAACGCCGGACGAGTGGCAGCAGGATGCCTTTGGTCAGGTCGATGCCTGGGCCCGTGCGATGGGATTGCGATGACACACCGATCTGCGAAGCCACGATGAAGCTCATTCACACAGCCGACTGGCAGCTCGGAAAGCCTTATGGGCGGTTTGAGCCGGAGGTCCGCGCCGCACTTACCGAGGCACGCTTCGATGCCATTGATGCGATTGGCAAGGAGGCAGTTCGCCACGGCGCGGATCA
>NZ_CAXAQH010000191.1:0-552 GCF_963970905.1 Pseudomonas sp. EL_65y_Pfl2_R96
AGCTGATATTCTGCTGTGAACTGCTCTTCGATGTAGACCGGACCGCCAGGGAGGTCCTTCGTTGCGAGGTAGGTTCTCAGGTCGTACATGTCGAAAGCTCCGGACACCGATTTTGTACAGTGTTCGAAGTTTGTTCGCAATGGCCTCTTGCCAGCTATCGGGTTTATCGAAGCGCGACAGATCGTGCTTATGTCCCTACGAATGCTCGAATGAAGCCCCTCGGGCTGGGCATTTTTGCCTTCCCTCCTTGCAGCTCGAGAATGCCTCGAAGAGATGCGGCCAGTGCTTTTCAAGCGGCGATCCGCGCCGCCGAGACCAGCTTACGAAGCGCTCGGTTGAAATTGTGTCGATTTCAGCCTATATGGAACTGACTCAACAGGAATGATCGAATGGTTCGTCCGGCAAATATGGGATTCGTTGATGCGGACCGTGTCCTTCACGACCGCATAGTGGCAAGCACCGATCGCATCATCAAAATGATGCCGGCGGCGGCAAAGGCGGCCGCTATCAGCAGCATCGACGTGCCCAGCTTGGTCTTTCATCTGGCTCTTG
>NZ_CAXAQH010000192.1:0-550 GCF_963970905.1 Pseudomonas sp. EL_65y_Pfl2_R96
CGTCGAAGGCGGTTTTCTCCATCGGGATGCGACACGATATGCGTTCGCGCATGACCGCATCATGGAGGTCGCGATTGCGTTGACGCCGGAAGCCGAGCGACCGGTACGTCATGTCGAGCTCGCCCGGCTGCTGCTGCGTTTGCGTGGCACCGCCTCAGTCAGCGACTTTGACATTGCCGACCATGTGGTTGCGGCGATGGCAAGCGAGATTCCGTCCACCGACAGACCGCTCTTCGCGCGGACCCTGCTCGACGCGGCGGCGCGCGCTCTCCAAACGGCAGCCGTGGACCAGGTCACACGGTATATTGAAGGGGCAAATGCCCTATTTTCCGAAGCGTGGTGGGAAAGCCATTATCGGTTGGCGTTCGAAATCAACTTTCGCAGAGCCGAGAACCTTTTGCAGATTGGTGCTGTAGAGCGGGCCGAGCACGGGATCGACGCGTTACTGATCCATGCGGCAGAACCTATCGACAGGGCCCAGGCCTACCGCCTGAAGGCCGTTACCCGGACGCTGCATTCCGATTATGACGGTGCGATCGCAGCGGGGCTG
>NZ_CAXAQH010000193.1:0-549 GCF_963970905.1 Pseudomonas sp. EL_65y_Pfl2_R96
CCGCAGGGCTCGATCCGATCGGTGCGGCTGCGTTCGACGAACTCACCGCCTCGCTGCAAAAGACGCTGGGGCTGACGGTGTTCCTCATCACGCACGATCTCGATACGCTCTACGCGATTTGCGACCGCGTCGCCGTGCTGGCCGACAAGAAGGTGATTGCGGTGGGCACGATCGACGAACTGCTGGCGCTCGACCACCCTTGGATCCAGGAATATTTCAAGGGGCCGCGCGGGCGCGCCGCGATCGCCACAGTCCACAACAATGAAGAACGCGCGCAAGCGAAAGGCAGTAGCTGATGGAAACCCGCTCGAACCATGTTCTGGTCGGCACCGTCGTGCTGATCCTGATCGCGGTGATGTTGTTGTTCCTGGTGTGGATCGCACGCTGGGGCACCGCCACCGACAAGGAATATGATATCTTCTTCAAGCAATCGGTCGATGGCCTGGCCGTGGGGTCGGCGGTCGCCTTTTCGGGCGTGCCGTCGGGCCAGGTCAAGGAAATCAAGCTGTGGAAGCCCGATCCGCAGTTGGTGCGCGTGCGGATCAGCGT
>NZ_CAXAQH010000194.1:0-549 GCF_963970905.1 Pseudomonas sp. EL_65y_Pfl2_R96
CGGTGAAGAACACTTCGGTGGTGGCATGGTTCATCATGGTGCGGAACGGGCGGATCTCGAGGCCGTTACCCTTGGCGGCGCGCATGTCGACGAGGAACACCGAGAGCCCGTCGGTGCGCTTCTTGGCCTGCTCCTTCGGCGTGGTGCGCGCCAGCAGCACCATCAGGTCGGAATGCTCGGCGCGGCTGGTCCAGATCTTCTGGCCGTTGATGATGAAATCCTCGCCATCGCTCTCGGCGCGGGTCTGCAGCGAGGCGAGATCGGAGCCGGCATTGGGTTCGCTATAGCCCTGGCCCCAACGGAGTTCGCCGCGTGCGAGCTTGGGGAGAGAATCGAGCTTTTGCTCCTCGGTGCCATATTTGAGCAGCGCTGGTCCGAGCATGGAAATACCGAACGAATTGAGCGGATTGCGCGCCTTTATTGCGGCCATTTCTTCGCGCAGGATCTTGGTTTCGGCAGGCGACAGGCCGCCGCCGCCATAAGCCGTCGGCCAATCGGGCACGGTCCAGCCACGCGAGGCCATGGCATCCATCCACGCCTTCTGGCCCG
>NZ_CAXAQH010000195.1:0-548 GCF_963970905.1 Pseudomonas sp. EL_65y_Pfl2_R96
CGTCAGCCCGACGATGAACATATACAGGCCGACGCCCAGCTGTGCGCCCACGTACAACACGTTGCGCGTTTCCTTGGGGAAGACAGTGAGCTGCAGATCGGGAAGCAGCAGCCCGAACAGCGAAGGCCCAAGGATCACGCCGGCGATCATTTCACCGACGACTTGCAGCTGGTGCAGCAGTTTCTTGCCCAGCCATCCGACCACGCGACAGGTGAAAATGATGACGGCGAGCTGCAGGAAAAAGTGGATGCTGAAGTCGCCAGGTACATAGCTCTTTGCGGCATTCACCGCCGGACCGTGCGGACCTAGGACCCCCGTCAGCGCGTGCCACGCGCTGGTCAACAGTTCAAACATGCACTCTCCCCATCGTCTCGCGCAGCTGCGTCCCCGCCGTCGCAACGTTTAGAAAAGCGCGCTTATTCCGATGTGTGCAACACCGTAGCGGGTCGACGCCGCGTTTTTTCCGCAACATCTTGCCTTGTGTTGCGCGGTGTCAACAATGTAGTAACATCTCTACATAAGAGCATGCTAGAAATAGCGACATAGGC
>NZ_CAXAQH010000196.1:0-548 GCF_963970905.1 Pseudomonas sp. EL_65y_Pfl2_R96
GTCGGCGTGTCCCAGGACATTCCCAACCTCGCCAAGCGCCATGCCCAGCAGGCGCGCGCCGATAGCGACATCAAGGTGGCCGAGGCCGATACCGCGGTCGAGGCGCGCACCGTCGAGGTGGGCACCGCGCTTGCCTGGATCAATCTCGCCTACGCCGAACGCCGGCTTGCAGCTCTCGACGATGTTCTCTCCCGGCTCGAGCGCGTGGTGGGAACGACGCCGGGGGCTGTCGCCTCGGGCAACGCACGGCCGGCGCAGACGCTTGCCGGTCAGCAGGCGGTCGCGGCGATGCAGGATCGCCGCAGCGAACTGGTCTCCAACGTGGCGCGCGCCCGCGCGACGCTGACCCGCTGGACAGGCGATCCCGCGCCTGAGATCGCTGGACCAATCCCTGAATTCCCGGTCGATGCCGCCAAGCTGCGTGCCGGCCTTGATCACCATCCCACCATCGAGATGATCGATGCCCAGGCCGACCAGGCGGATGCCGATGTGCGTGTGGCCGACGCCGGTCGGCGCTCTGATTTCGGTGTCAACCTGGCCTATCAACG
>NZ_CAXAQH010000197.1:0-548 GCF_963970905.1 Pseudomonas sp. EL_65y_Pfl2_R96
GAAGCTCAAAGCGGAAGTGAATGCCGTGATTGAGGAAGCAATTGACGCCGTGTATCTGACGCGGCAGCGCCTCAAAATCGTGGATTTGGTCGCCGAAGTGCATCGCCAATGCGTCGCCCGCGGTCTGGCGAAGCCTGGCCGGAAGGCGGTCACTGCGAGAGTACGGAAGCGTCCGGCACGGGAGATCGTCGCCAAACGCGAAGGCCGCAAGGCGGCGCGCGATCGTTACGTTCCAGCGATCGGTTCGCTCGAAGCCCACTGGCCGCTGTCGCTGATCCAGATCGACCATACGCTGGTCGATGTGATTGTGGTTGACAGCGAAACCCGTACGTCGATCCAGCGTCCGTGGCTGACGTTGGCGATCGACGTTTGTACCCGCTGCGTTGCCGGTTTCCATCTTTCGCTGGAACCTCCGTCTGCAACGTCGGTTGCGCTGTGTCTGAGCCACGGCGCGCTCGCCAAGGACAGTTGGCTTGCCGAACGACGCATCGATGCGGTGTGGCCAGTGCGGGGCATTCCGGAACGACTGCATCTGGACAATGCGAAGG
>NZ_CAXAQH010000198.1:0-548 GCF_963970905.1 Pseudomonas sp. EL_65y_Pfl2_R96
CGCCAGGCCGTCCATGCCTCGCCGCCTTGGGCCAGGTCGTTGGCCATCTCGATCGTCATCACGCGATCAAGGCCGAGCTGCACGCGTTGCGACGGCTGGCGTTCGATTGTCATCGCGTCGATCCCGCGCATCGGGCGAAAAGACACCGTCATCCGGTCACCTCGATTTTGGGGAGCGCCGCCACGATCACGGCGGGCAAGGGCTCGGAGGATCTAAAGGTCGCGCGGCCGCTGCGATCCCACCCGCCGCTCACCGGCCGCTCGGTATCGCCGGTAAAGAGCGGCACGGGCGCATCCATATAGCCCGCGCTGGGGCGATCGATCAGATTGTCGAGCTTGCCCCCCTGCACGCCGATTTTCAGGCCCGCCGTTTCGATCAGCCGCAGCGCCAGGCGCACGATCCGCTGGCGCACCCCCTGCGATGTACCGGTCTGGGATTTCAGCTCTGGCGGCAAGGTGACGACAGCCGCCGTGTAGCGCACCCCTACGGTGACGGTGTAGGCGCGATCCTGCGGCACGACGCTCGCCGGAATGTCGAAGCTGCCTTCG
>NZ_CAXAQH010000199.1:0-546 GCF_963970905.1 Pseudomonas sp. EL_65y_Pfl2_R96
GGTCTTGCGTTACAACCCCCAAACCGACGCATTTCAGGGCATTGTAAGGCGTGACAAGGGCAAAAAGGCAGCGCACAAGGAGCGCAGCGCTATTCAAGGCGTGAAACCGATGTCGGTTGTAACGACACTCAGGAAGGACACATAATGGCCAAGACCCCAACCGCGAAGAGCGATGCGCCCAAGACCGGCGGCATCTTCGCGCCCATCACCCCCTCGGCCGAGCTCGGCGCGATCGTCGGCACCGACAAGCTGCCGCGTAGCGAAGTCATCAGCAAGGTGTGGGCCTATATCAAGGCGCACAATCTCCAGAACCCGGAGAACAAGCGCGAGATCGTCGCCGACGAAAAGCTGAAGAAGGTTTTCGGCAAGGACAAGGTGACGATGTTCGAAATGAACAAGCACCTGGCAGGCCACATGAAGGCCTGATCCCTCCTGGATCGCTTTTAAAAGACGTCGGACGCCGGCACCTCCGCAGGGGTGTCGGCGTTTTGCGTGTGTGGGGGGCTTGCTCCTCCCCTTCTTCCTCCCCTCCCTGGAAGGGAGGGG
>NZ_CAXAQH010000200.1:0-544 GCF_963970905.1 Pseudomonas sp. EL_65y_Pfl2_R96
GACGATTATCAGACGACCACGCACGCACCCGAGGCGCTGATGCGGCTGACCGAAACCTATCTCGCGCTCGGCGTGCCCGATGAGGCTCGCAAGGCGGCGGCCGTGCTGGGGGCCAATTATCCCGGCACGCAATGGTATAGCCGCGCCTACAAATTGTCGGAGGAACACCCGCCCGTCGCGGTCGCGGCGATCGCGCCGGGCCAGTTGATCGTGCCGCTGCCCGACAAATCGCTTCCCGACAAGCCGCTCAAAACCCACGAGCCGAAGCGCGACGCGCGCGCTTTGCCGACCTCGGGCGGTTCGTCGACCAACCCAGGCAATCCGAACCCGGGTAGCTGACCGCGCGCGGCGAAAAGAACGATACCGGAACATCGATTGTTCGGGTAAAGCGGGCGGCAGACCCATGCTGATCTCTCTCGCCATCCGTGACGTCGTGCTGATCGAGGCGCTGGACCTGCACTTCGGGCAGGGCCTGGGCGTGCTGACCGGTGAGACCGGTGCGGGCAAATCGATCCTGCTCGATGCGCTGGGCCTGGCGCTCGGC
>NZ_CAXAQH010000201.1:0-543 GCF_963970905.1 Pseudomonas sp. EL_65y_Pfl2_R96
TGCAATCGAGCGGGTCTCAGTGCTGGCCCGGCAAGGCGAACTGCCCCAGGTCCGGCTCGACGAAAACGGTTTGATGATCTCGCCGCTGAAGGCGATTACGCCGCCCGTAGCCGAAGCCGCGCGCCGCACTGCCTATGACCGTCTCCCCCGCGTGAAGATCACGGATATCCTGCTCGATGTGGATGCATGGACCGGCTTCGGCGACTGCTTCACCCATCGGCGCTCGGGCCGTCCGGCCGACGACCGCAATGCGTTGCTGACTGTCATACTCGCCGACGGCATCAATCTTGGGCTGACGCGCATGGCGGACAGTTGCCGAGGCGCCAGCTTACGCCAGCTCGCCCATCTGCATGACTGGCACATCAGCGAAGCCGCCTATGGCGAGGCGCTGGGGCGACTCATCGAGGCGCATCGCGCAACACCGCTCGCCGGATTATGGGGCAGCGGCATCAGCTCATCGAGCGACGGGCAGCAATTCCACGCAGGTGGGCGTGGTGCCGCGATCAGCGACATCAACGCCCGCAACGGCAACGAACCCGGTGT
>NZ_CAXAQH010000202.1:0-543 GCF_963970905.1 Pseudomonas sp. EL_65y_Pfl2_R96
GGGACAAATCACTCAGGCGAGAGAGATTTGTTACTGGTTGCCCTGCCGCGCCAGGTAAAAGAATCGCGCACGCAACCGCTGCCGCAAGCGTCGCCCTCAGCGTGGCACCATGATCTTGACTGGCGCGGCCCAATCCACCTCGCCGTTCTCTATCGGCGGTTCGGTCGCTGACAGGAGGCGGTACTTCCCCTTGGCGGTTCCCGGTCTAAGTTTTTTAATCAGGATCCGGTCGTCTGGCAGCCCGACTACGCAAAGTCTCCCGTACAGGTCCTGCGTGACCGGGCGTCGCACGTCATCGTAGAAAACGAGCCACCGATCAAAGAGCGGGCCCAGGCTTTCCCCTCTGATCTCGACGGCAACGGTATGTGCTGTCGCGCCAGCCGGGGCGGGAATCTCATCTAAGTCGCCTTGTGCGACGGCATAGCAGTGCGCCTCTGCTCCGGCGCCGACATACCCGACAAGGCGCACAGTCTCTCCGTCAGCTAGGGTTGGCTGCCCTTTGCCCTCTAGCAGCCAGGCCGCAGTCGTTTTTAGAACGGGGGC
>NZ_CAXAQH010000203.1:0-543 GCF_963970905.1 Pseudomonas sp. EL_65y_Pfl2_R96
TGTACAAGGCGTAACCGTTGCGCCCGTTGCTCTTGGCCTTGAACAGCGCAGCATCGGCATTGCGCAGCAGTTGTTCGGCGCTCAGCGCATCGCTGGGAAACATGCTGATGCCGACACTGGCGTTGATGAACAACTCATGACCTTCGATACAAAACGGCTCTTTGAGCGCGTCGAGAATGCGCCGGGCCAACGCCGCTGCCTGCACCAGTTGTGGACAACACTCGGCCAGCACCGCGAATTCATCGCCTCCGAGTCGCGCCAGAGTGATGCCGGGACCGAACAAGTCCTGCAACCGCGCAGCCACGGACTTGAGCAGTCGATCACCGACGTTGTGACCGAGGCTGTCGTTGATCATCTTGAAGTGATCCAGATCGAGCATCAGCAGGGCGCAGCCGCGTTTTTGGAGCTGCGCCGAGGCCAGCGCCTGCTCGGCGCGGTCGCTGAACAGCAGGCGATTGGGCAGATCGGTCAGCGGATCGTGGTGAGCGAGGTGCTTGAGTTCATGCTCGGAGTGCTTGATCGCACTGATGTCGGAGAACACCG
>NZ_CAXAQH010000204.1:0-542 GCF_963970905.1 Pseudomonas sp. EL_65y_Pfl2_R96
CGACGCTCTGGCCCGAGCCGGCGGCGATGCGTTTCTTGCGGCTGGCCTTGAGCAGGTCGGGATGACGCCGCTCGTCGCGCGTCATGGAATCGATGATCGCGACCTGGCGCTTCAGGATCTTGTCGTCGATGCCGGCCGCCGCGATCTGGTTCTTCATCTTGGAGATGCCGGGCATCATGCCCATCAGCCCGCTGATGCCGCCCATGTTCGCCATCTGCGACAGCTGCTCGCGCATGTCGTTGAGGTCGAACTGACCCTTGCGCATGCGCTCGGCGGTGCGCGCGGCCTTCTCGGCGTCGATATTGGCGGCGGCACGTTCGACCAGCGACACCACGTCGCCCATGCCGAGAATGCGACCGGCGATACGGTCGGGGTGGAAATCCTCCAGCGCATCGGTCTTTTCGCCGGTGCCGAGCAGCTTGATCGGCTTGCCGGTGACCGCGCGCATCGACAGCGCGGCGCCGCCGCGGCCATCGCCGTCGACGCGGGTCAGCACGATGCCGGTGAGGCCGACGCGCTGGTCGAACGCGCGCGCCAGATTG
>NZ_CAXAQH010000205.1:0-541 GCF_963970905.1 Pseudomonas sp. EL_65y_Pfl2_R96
GGAAAAATCGGATGTGGAGCGGGAACGTCTCGAGCATCTTGCCGATCCCGAGCATGAAAAACGCGAACTCATTGGGATCTATGTCGATCGCGGCCTCCCGATCGCGTTGGCGGAACAAGTTGCCCATGCTTTATCGGAAACTGATGCTCTTGCGGCGCATCTGCGTGACGAACTGGGCATTTCCGAGCACAGTATCGCTCGGCCAACGCAGGCCGCTATAGCCTCTGCAGCCGCGTTCGTGGCGGGAGGCATCATTCCCCTCTTGGCGGCTCTCTTTGTCGCAGGAGCTAGCGCTATCTGGGCCATTGTCGCCGTAGCTATCGCAGCGCTGGCTGTTCTAGGTGCTGCTGGAGCGAAAGCGGGAGGCGCACCGCTGGCCGTGGCCGTGACCCGCGTGGTTATTTTCGGATCGTTGGCGATGGCGATCACGGCAGGCGTAGGCCGCATATTTCATATCGCGACTGGTTAAAGGGTTATCCCTGCTGTGTTTCGGCGTGAGATTGGGGACCACCTGACCCGGTAATCGGCACCTAAACGGGGA
>NZ_CAXAQH010000206.1:0-541 GCF_963970905.1 Pseudomonas sp. EL_65y_Pfl2_R96
AGAGCCGGGGCCACCTGCTTAACCAACCGTCCCATCAACTCATCCGCCACGTCGAGCAACAGCGTGTCGACGCCGGGATAATGGCGAAAGAAGGTCGCGTAGCCGACTCCGGCCTGAGCGACGATACGTTGCGCCGTGATCGAATGCGCGTCGCCGTCTTGCAACAGCGCCAGCATCGCGTCGCGCAGCAGCGAACGGGTTCGCGTAACACGAGCGTCCACGCCCTTTTCGCTATTGCCCCTTTTATGAGCCACAGTAGATCATATATAGCGGACCTTGGAGTAAAGGAGCAAAGCGATGAGTTCGTATTCCACGCTATCGCGCGAACCGTCCAGCGGGGTCGACGATCTCCGTGATGATCGAAAAAGCATTCCATCGCAGCCCATGGGTCGCGGTTGCCCAGTCCAGTCTTTTTCAGAAGCACGCGCGCTACTCCGGGACGATGAGCTGCATCAGGCCAGTTTCCGCGCTGATCTGATGGCAAGGTTCAGCGACGAGCGCTTTGCGCCGATCATTTTCCAGCACGGTGAGCGCCATCGCC
>NZ_CAXAQH010000207.1:0-540 GCF_963970905.1 Pseudomonas sp. EL_65y_Pfl2_R96
AGCTGCCTTATTTACACTGTGGATAACCACTCATAACGCCCCCTAGTGGTGCGTTTTTCTATCTGTCTCTTTTGTCTGGATACCGGTTTATGATCGTTCCTCGTGAAACCATCGCTGCCTTCGCCACCGCTCAAAGAGTCGTTACCCTTTCCTCCGACCAGAACATCATCACCGGCCATTCCGTGCAACGCATCATTGCCGTCGCCTCCACCAAGCAAGTCGTTGCCGCGTCCACCCTCGATGACATCGTGACCTGCCAGTCCGTTGATCGTGTCATTGCCCGCGCCGCCATACAGATGGTCAGTGTTCGCACCGCCCGCGAAAGACCGTGCACCGTCATCGCCGAACATGACCAGCGGATTCAACACACCGGTGGTCATCGGCGCCTGTTTGGCTGAGGCGAGATCGGAGTAGGATAACTTCTGCAGCGAGTGCTCTCCAAACGAGCCCTGGGTTCGGGCAATCAACCGGGCCAACATCTGCGCACGATCGGCAAGCCATTGCGCAGTGATGAAACCTTCGCCGGTCAGCGGATCGTAG
>NZ_CAXAQH010000208.1:0-539 GCF_963970905.1 Pseudomonas sp. EL_65y_Pfl2_R96
CATCTCGCACAAGCGGTTGTCCACCTGAACTTCTGGAGCCTCCTGGCCCTTGCCGGCCAACTCACGCGCACGCCACTCCAGATCGATGCCGACCACGTCGTACATGCGAAACGGCCCCATGGCAAAACCAAAGCCCTGCAAGGCTGCGTCGACCTGCTGTGGGTAAGCCCCTTCCAGCAGCATCTTGCGTGCTTCAAGCACATACGGATGGAGCATGCGATTGCCGATAAAACCGTGGCAGTTGCCCGATACCACACTGACCTTGCCCATGCGCTCGCCCAGCGCCAGCGCGGCGTGCACCACGGCCGGTGATGTCTTCGCGCCACGGACAATTTCAAGCAGTTTCATGATGTGCGCCGGGCTGAAGAAATGAAGGCCCAGAACTTGCTCAGGGCGTCGGGTGGCGGCAGCAATCGCATCGATATCCAGCGCCGACGTATTACTCGCCAGCAGCGCCTCGGGCTTGAGCAGGCCATCGAGTTCGCGAAAGATCTTCTGCTTGAGTTCAAGGTTTTCGTACACCGCTTCGATCACCAGAT
>NZ_CAXAQH010000209.1:0-539 GCF_963970905.1 Pseudomonas sp. EL_65y_Pfl2_R96
CGAACTGGCTGATGCCGCCGCCGATCTGCGGCGTCAGGCTGCCGGCGGTCGCCGCCCCCATCGCCAGCGCAATGGCGAAGAGCCCCAGGAGCGGCCTCATTGCATGTCCACATAGACGCTGTCGCCGCTCGAGGCGCAGGTCACGACGATCGCGTCCGCCGGCACATAGGGGTAATAGCGGGTATAGGCCGCGCCGGGCAGAAGCAGGATCGAGGCCTTCACCGTCGTCAGAGTGACCTTGGTGCCGTCCGTCGTGACCGTGCTCGCGGTCGTCTGGCCCGCCTGCACCGTGCCGTCGACATTGAGATAGCAATTGTCGGAGGCATTGTTGTTCTGGATGGTGAGAGAGCGGCGGGTGTTGGTCGCGCCCTGCACCAGCTGGAAGGTGTTGCCGGTCGTGATGTTGACCGACCAATTGTCGGTCGGGACCGCGCTCTGCGCCAGCGCCGCGAGCGAGCCGATGGCGAGCATGGCCACAGCCAGCGCGCATCTGAAGACAACAGCCAGCATCGGCAAATCCTTTCCTCGTTGCCTCATCG
>NZ_CAXAQH010000210.1:0-538 GCF_963970905.1 Pseudomonas sp. EL_65y_Pfl2_R96
TTTCAAAGTTGCCGCCGGCGGCATCTTTGATCGTCACCTCGACTTGGCCGGCGTCTTTGTAGACGTCGTCCTTCGGTGCATCGACGGTCACGGAGCCGCTGGTGGCACCGGCGGCGATGGTGATCACCGCGCCGTTCGACAAGGTCACAGTGACCGGCGTACCGGCCGCATTGCTCAGGGTGGCGGTGTAAACAATGGAGCCGCCTTCTGCCACGGAGTCAGTAGCGCTCAGGCTGAGGGTGGTAGTGTCTGCCGTGTCGGTAACCGAGGTGTCGGCTGACTTGCCATCGACTTCCAGCTTCTCGTAGTTACCGCCCTTGGCATCGTCGATTTTGACGCTCAGGGAGCCACCACCGGTCAGGGCATCGTTCGGTGCGGTGAAGTTGACACTGGCACTGCTCGAGCCGACCGGGATGGTGATGGTCTGGCCGTTCGACAGGGTCACGACCACCGGCGAACCGGTGACTGGAGCGGACACGGACGCGGTGTAAACCACGGTGCCGCCTTCGGCGACGGTGGACGTCGCGGTCAGGTTCAC
>NZ_CAXAQH010000211.1:0-538 GCF_963970905.1 Pseudomonas sp. EL_65y_Pfl2_R96
GGGGCCTCGTGCTTTTCCACCGCCAGTTCGATCGCGGGCCAGCGCGACGTGAAGAGCATGGCGAGATCATTTGCAAAACCGGCAAGCGCGGTGCGCCGCAGGGCGGGGGTGGGCAGGCGTGCCAGCGCGCGGTAACTCTCCCCGAAGCGATGCAGGCTCGCCGCTCGCCGTGCGACCGTTTCGATCGCCTCGCGCAACTCGGGCAGCGGTGGCACGGGATCATCGAGCATCGCCACCGCCGTCGCGGCGAGCGACGCGATCGGAGTTAGCGCGTTGACGATCTCGTGGCTCAGCACTTGGACGAGCTCGCGCAAAGCGGCCGCCTCCGCCGCCTTCAACTCGGTATCGATGTCGATCAGCGCGCCGATTCGCAGCATTCGGCCTGACAGCGCCAGGTCCCCCGTGGTGAGCGCGAAGCTCCTGATCTCCCCGGCGTCGTCCAGGTCGATCTTGGCGGTTCGGCCGGGTCGGGTGTCCGACAGCATCCCCAGGAGAGCGGGTGGAGGTTCGGCTACCAGGTCGTTCGTTCCCAGCAAGC
>NZ_CAXAQH010000212.1:0-537 GCF_963970905.1 Pseudomonas sp. EL_65y_Pfl2_R96
CCGATTACGGAAACTATGGGCCGTTCTTCATCCGGATGGCCTGGCATAGTGCGGGAACGTACCGGCAGGCTGATGGCCGAGGCGGCGCTGGCGGCGCGCAGCAGCGGTTCGAACCGCTGAACAGCTGGCCGGATAACGTCAATCTCGACAAGGCTCGTCGCCTGCTATGGCCGGTCAAGCAGAAGTACGGCTCAAAGATCAGTTGGTCGGACCTCATGGAGCTGACGGGCAACGTCGCCTTGGAGCAGATGGGCTTCAAGACGCTCGGCTTTGCCTTTGGACGCCGCGACGAATGGGAAGCGGATAAAACCTATTGGGGACCTGAAACCAAGATGTTGGCCGATCAGCGCCATACCGCGCCGGGTGTCATCAAGAAGCCGCTCGCCGCATCGCAAATGGGACTCATCTACGTTAATCCGGAAGGACCTAACGGGACCCCCGATCCGCTGGCAGCCGCCAAGGAAATCCGCGCCACGATCGGCAACATGGGCATGAACGACGAGGAAACCGTCGCGCTGATCGCAGGTGGTCATACCT
>NZ_CAXAQH010000213.1:0-536 GCF_963970905.1 Pseudomonas sp. EL_65y_Pfl2_R96
CTTTCGACGAAGCCGTTCTGCTGCGGCTTGCCCGGCGCGATGTAATGCCACTCGACCCCGGTCTCCTGGCACCAGGCGAGAACGGCGTGACTGGTGAGCTCGGTGCCATTGTCGCTGACCACCATGCACGGCAGTCCGCGACGTTCGGCGATGGCGCTCAGCTCGCGGACGACGCGCCGACCTGACAGCGAGGTATCGACGATGCACGCCAGGCATTCCCGGCTGTAATCGTCGATCACGTTGAGCATACGGAACCGCCGGCCGCAGGCCAACGAGTCAGATACGAAGTCGAGCGACCAGCGCTGGTTGGGTTCCTGCGGGATCGCCATCGGCGCCCGCGTGCCGAGCGCCCGCTTGCGGCCGCCACGGCGGCGCACTGTCAGCTTCTCTTCCCGGTGAGCCGGAAGAGCCCCGCCTGAGCAGCACATACAGCCGCCGATAGCCTAAGTGGCGGCGTTGTGGGCGATCGCCCTCATGGGATGCCGGAGAGCGTGGTGTCCGCCACGATCGCCAGGCACTCGCGGGTACAATATCAA
>NZ_CAXAQH010000214.1:0-535 GCF_963970905.1 Pseudomonas sp. EL_65y_Pfl2_R96
CGCGGCGGGGGTACCGGTGTTTCAAGTGGCGCTGGCAACGTCGGGACGCGCCGCCTGGGCAGACGGCACGCGCGGCCTGTCACCTGCCGATCTCGCCATGCATGTCGTATTGCCCGAGATTGACGGTCGGCTATTCGCCGGGGTCGCCAGTTTCAAGGAAGCGGGCACGCGCGATCCGCTGCTCGAATTTGCCCGGACCGCGCATCGGGCCGAGCCCGAGCGGATCACGGCGATCGCGGACCGGGTCGCTGGTTGGACTAGGTTGGCGGCCAAAGCCGTCGGCGAACGGCAAGTGGCGCTGGTCCTGTCCACCTATCCCGGCAAGACCTATCAGATGGCCCATGCCGTCGGACTGGATGCGCTGGCATCGGCCGAGGCGATTTTGGCCGATCTGGCAAGCGCGGGATATGACGCAGAGACGCGCGACGACCTTGCCGAGGGGCTTCGCTCCGACACTTTGACCTGGCCGCTGGCTGACTATCGCCGCGCGCTGGCGGCATTGCCCGAGGCCTTGCGACACGATCTTGCCGCATCG
>NZ_CAXAQH010000215.1:0-535 GCF_963970905.1 Pseudomonas sp. EL_65y_Pfl2_R96
CCTCGGCGCTGGCGTTCGGCGCGCATTTGCTCGGCAATGAAGCTGCGGTCTATGACGGCAGCTGGTCCGAATGGGGCGCAGACCGCACCACACCCAAGGCGACCGGCGCGGCGTGAACGACGATCGCGACTGCCCGAAGGGCGATGCCACCCGTGTCGTAGCAGCGGGGCGGCGCAAGGAATGGACGCAGGGGATCGTCAACACGCCGGTGTGGCGCGCCTCGACGATCCTCTACGATAGCGTTGCCGATCTCCGCGCCGCCGGTACCAGCAATACGCACCATCGGCTGTTCTACGGGCGCAAGGGCACGCCGACGCAGTGGAGCCTCGCCGACGCGCTGAACGAACTGGAACCCGGCGCGGAGGGCACGTTCCTATACCCCTCAGGGGTCGCCGCGATCGCAGCGGCCTTGTTGTCGGTGCTCTCGCCCGGGGACGAGCTGCTGCTGCCCGATTCGGCCTACGACCCGACCCGATCGATGGGCACCGGCCTGCTCAAGCGGATGGGAATTTCAACGCGCTTCT
Organism: Pseudomonas sp. EL_65y_Pfl2_R96; assembly: GCF_963970905.1. Taxonomy (NCBI): domain Bacteria; kingdom Pseudomonadati; phylum Pseudomonadota; class Gammaproteobacteria; order Pseudomonadales; family Pseudomonadaceae; genus Pseudomonas; species Pseudomonas sp. EL_65y_Pfl2_R96. The sequence goes on from NZ_CAXAQH010000215.1 coordinate 525, forward strand.
ACGATCCGCTG
>NZ_CAXAQH010000216.1:0-535 GCF_963970905.1 Pseudomonas sp. EL_65y_Pfl2_R96
TCTCCTCGAGCGAAGTCTATCTCAACATTGCGGGTGGCTACCGCGTGCAGGACCCGGCTGCCGATCTGGCGGTGGCGGCGGCACTCATCTCGGCGCTGTCGGAACGCCCGGTGCCCGCCGATGCGGTGGTGTTCGGCGAACTGGCCTTGTCCGCAGAAATCCGCCCGGTCGCGCACGGTCCGCTGCGCTTGAAGGAGGCGGGCAAGCTCGGCTTCGAACGCGCGCTGCTGCCCGCGGCGGTGACGGACGACAAGAGCGGGTTGAAGTTGAGCGGATTCGGCACGCTGGCCAGCTTTGTGGAGCATATGCTGGGGCGGTGAGGGGGCGTTGCGCCCTCCCACAAGCCTTCCACTGGTGGAGCGTAATGACTCTTGGTCGCATCCTCTCCCTGCCCTGTCCGTAGCTCCCTGTCCGTAGCTCTCCGTCCGTTCGTTTCGAGCGTAGTCGAGAAACCTGGCACAGCGCGTTTTGCGGTTTCTTGCATGTTGCGGCTGGCCTGATCTGGTGATCCAGAAAGGTTGACCTGCAGGGGTGG
>NZ_CAXAQH010000217.1:0-534 GCF_963970905.1 Pseudomonas sp. EL_65y_Pfl2_R96
CAGCCTTCATCGACAACAGCACTTGGCGGGCGCTACCGAGTTCGCGAAAGCGGGCGAAGATAAGCCGGATCACCTCTTGCAGACGCAGATCGGCATCCAGGCCCAGACCGGCTTCGCGATGCCAGACATAACCGAACGGCACTGATAGGCGCAGTTCACCGCGGCGGGCCTTCGCCTTGGCAGCGTCAAGCATCCGTGCCCGGATCACGCCCAATTCGAACTCGCTGATGCTGCCCTTCATGCCCAAAAGCAGACGATCATTGGGAAGACAAGGGTTGTAAACGCCATCGTGATCGATCACCCTGGCTTCGACAAGTCCGCACAGTTCAAGTAGATGATGCCAGTCGCGCCCGTTGCGCGCGAGCCTCGACGCGTCGAAACACAGGACGGCCCCGACCTTGCCCGCACAGAGCCACGAGACCAGACGGTCGAAGCCGGGCCGTGCCACCGTTCCGCTCGCGGATCGCCCGAGATCGTCGTCGATGACCTCGATGTCGGCAAAGCCGTGCTTGCGCGCGATGTCGACCAGATCAT
>NZ_CAXAQH010000218.1:0-531 GCF_963970905.1 Pseudomonas sp. EL_65y_Pfl2_R96
CCTAGCTGTCGTGTTGCATATATGGTGTTACCCTATTCTATAATGAAAAAATATCATTCTCAAAATCACATTGAAGGCAACACTGTACCTGTTCATATGCAAAACCTTATTGCAACGTTTATATCTTCCGGTGGTTTTGAAAGGCATTTAAATAAAATGAGACGAATTTATCGTAGAAAACTAACCTATATTTTAAAAAGATTGAAGCCATACAAAGAGCAACTTGATATTCAAGGTGCTGAAACAGGTATGCATTTTACAATTACAGTAAAAAATGGATTAACATTACAAGAGTGTCTTGATAGAGCAAATAAAGTAAAGTTAAAATTACAAGTTTATAATTTTGATGATGACCAAGACTATAAGAAAACCCCTAAATTTATATTAGGCTTTGGCGGTATAGACGATGATGCTTTAAAACCGCATGTAGACGCTCTAATAAAAACATTAATTATAAAGTAACACTTCTTTGATAAAAGTTAGTGTTACTTATGCAATAGCTTGTCTATTGTATAATAATTAATTTCCTTT
>NZ_CAXAQH010000219.1:0-530 GCF_963970905.1 Pseudomonas sp. EL_65y_Pfl2_R96
TGCCGCATTGCGCGCCGCGCTGCCGGCTTGCGACACCCCGGCGCATTGCACGACATTGAAGGTCAACCTCGAACGCTGGCGCTGGTTGCCGCGCGCGCTGGGTGCCCACTACCTTTGGGCCAATCCGGCAGCGTATCGACTCGATCTGATCGAGGGGGACCGCGTCATCCAGAGCCACCGCATTATCGTTGGCAAGCCGACCACGCCGACCCCCGTGTTTGCCACGTTGGTGACCGGGGTGACCGCCAATCCGTGGTGGAATGTGCCGAGCAGCATCGTGTCGGAAAGCGTGGGTGCGATGGTGCGCAATCGCCCGGCCCAGGCCGCACGGCTTGGCTATGTCGCCACGCGCGGCGCGGGCGGTCGATTGCAAGTGCGGCAGCGACCGGGGCCGCTCAACGCGCTTGGCCAAGTCAAGATCGAGATGCCCAACGCCTATAGCATCTTCCTGCACGACACGCCGTCAAAGGGGCTGTTCGAGCAGGAGCGGCGGGCATTCTCGCACGGATGTATGCGGACCGAACACCCTG
>NZ_CAXAQH010000220.1:0-529 GCF_963970905.1 Pseudomonas sp. EL_65y_Pfl2_R96
TTGTAGAATTCGGTCGCGGCGCAATCGAGCGCCAGCATCACGTCGTCACCGGGGGTGTACCCTGCCGTCTCGATCGAGCGCAGGATGAATTCGATCGCTTCGTTGGTGGACGCAATGTTTGGCGCGAAGCCGCCTTCGTCGCCGACCGAGGTCGCCAGACCCTTTTCGTGCAGCGCCTTCTTCAGCGTGTGGAAAATCTCCGAACCGCAGCGCACCGCCTCGATCATCGAGCTCGCGCCGACCGGCACGATCATGAATTCCTGGAAATCGATCGGATTATCGGCATGTTCGCCGCCATTGATGATGTTCATCATCGGCACCGGCAGCACATGCGCCGCGACGCCGCCGACATAGCGATAGAGCGGCAGCGTGCGCGCATCGGCCGCTGCCTTGGCCACCGCGAGGCTGACGCCGAGGATGGCGTTGGCACCCAGGTGGCTCTTGTTTTCGGTGCCGTCGAGCTCGATCATCGTGTGGTCGATCTCGCGTTGGTCCTCGGCTTCGAAACCGAGCACGGCATCGGCAATCT
>NZ_CAXAQH010000221.1:0-528 GCF_963970905.1 Pseudomonas sp. EL_65y_Pfl2_R96
GCCAGGCGTGCGCGCCGGGGGCGGCGGTTACCGTCGGCGCTCATTGGACGACGCTCGCCGCAGGCGGCGTGGCGCAGGCTGAGCACAGATCGGGCTCGGACCAGAAACACGCCCAGCCGAGCGCGTCCATGCAGGCATCGCCATCACTGCACGCGCAAATGCGGCACAGGATCGGCGCGGGAAGATCCGCGCCCTGGGCGATCGCTTCGAGCTGGGCGAGCACGGTCAAATCAAAGCGATAGGCGAGCCGCAGCGCGACGATGGTGGTGAAGGTGGCGGGCGTGGCGTCGGCTTCGATCAGCTCGAGCCATTCGCCGCGCAGATGCTCGGACGTCTGCGGCTCGGTCGAGAGGCGCGCGGCGACATCGGCGATGCTGAGCCCGGCGCGCTGGCGGCAGCGCTTTAGGTACGCGCCGGGGGTGATGGTGCCGGTCATGATGACAGGCCGTCGGTCAGGACGCTGGTCGCCGCAGCGCCGGTGAGCCGTGCCGACACAGGCTCGACGATCGTCATCTCGATGACGGGGTC
>NZ_CAXAQH010000222.1:0-525 GCF_963970905.1 Pseudomonas sp. EL_65y_Pfl2_R96
CCCGAGACGGCGCGCGACATCGGCTGCGATCGCGTTGCGATCGGACATGGCGGCCATCGCCATCGCCAGCGTTGCCTTGTCCATCTTGCGGGGTCGCCCTCCCATGCGCCCCCGCGCGCGTGCCGCGGCAAGGCCGGCCTGTGTGCGCTCGGCGATCAACTCGCGCTCGAACTCTGCAAAAGCGGCGAAGATGCCAAAGGCTAGGCGGCCGTTGGCGGTGGTGGTGTCAATCTGCGCGCCGGCGCCGGTCAGTACCTTCAACCCAATGCCGCGCTCACGCAGCGCCTCGGCGGTGATGACCAGATGCCGAAGGTCGCGCCCGAGGCGGTCAAGTTTCCAGAGGACCAGTGTATTACCGGGCTGCAACGCCTTGAGGCAGGCGGTCAGGCCGGGGCGCGCATCATGGCGACCCGAAGCGAGATCCTCATAAATGCGTGAGGGATCGACGCCGGCGGCGAGCAGCGCATCGCGCTGTGGTGCCAGCGTCTGCGATCCGTCAGCCTTGGACACCCTCACATATCCGAT
>NZ_CAXAQH010000223.1:0-521 GCF_963970905.1 Pseudomonas sp. EL_65y_Pfl2_R96
TGCGGCCGGTACGCCGGTCACCGTGACACTGTCGAACGGCGCGGTGATCACCATCGCCGCCGGCGCCACCAGCGGTTCCGTGACCGTCGACGCGCCGAAGGACGACGTCTACAAAGATGCCGGCCAAATCGAAGTGACGATCAAAGATGCCGCCGGCGGCAACTTCGAAAATCTGGCGACCAATCCGGCAGCGGCGGTCACCGATGTGACCGACACCATCGACACTTCGACGGTCAACCTCACCGCGACCAGCACTGTGGCTGAAGGCGGCACGGTGGTTTACACCGCATCCGTCTCGGCACCGGTCACCGGCTCGCCAGTGGTTGTGACCCTGTCGAATGGCCAGACCATCACCATCCCGGTCGGTTCGAGCAGCGCCAGCGTCAATTTCACTGCGCCGAACGATGCGTTGGCCGGCGGCGGTTCCCTGAGCGTCAAGATCGACGATGCCAAGGGCGGCAATTACGAGAAGCTGGAAGTCGATGGCAAGTCAGCCGACACCTCGATCACTGATACCCAGG
>NZ_CAXAQH010000224.1:0-521 GCF_963970905.1 Pseudomonas sp. EL_65y_Pfl2_R96
CGCATACTTTCGACGATGGCGCCAATGACATGAAGCGCGACCGCTCCGATCAGAATATTGGCGGCTACCTCGTGCGCGGTTTCGACCCAACCGACGCCCCAGAAGCGGTCTAGCCCCATCATCCAACCTGTGGAGCCGACTATCGCCAACAACAGCATCAACACGACGATCATCGCCGCACCAGCTGGATTATGCCCGATATAGCGAGGCTCCCGACGAGCGATCATCGCGCGAAAATAGCGCAGCAGCCCGACGGGACCTGTCACGAAGCTGGCAAAACGAGCATGGCGGCGGCCGATGACACCCCACACAAGCCGGATCGCCAATGCGGTCACGACGACGTAACCGACGTAGATATGTGGCGTTTCTTCATGCTTCAGGACAGTGAGATTGGCGATAACGCCAGCTGCGACCGTCCAATGAAAGATGCGGACGATCGGATCCCAGACCTTGACCCTGCCGCTCTTTCGGGCAGGGCCATTGGTCGGCGTCCGGGGAACGACATTGCCCATCGTCAATCG
>NZ_CAXAQH010000225.1:0-519 GCF_963970905.1 Pseudomonas sp. EL_65y_Pfl2_R96
CTTCTGCCATTCGATCAGATGCGGCAGAAGGTCCATCGCCGCCTTGCGGTTGCCGATGAAATTGTCATCGACGAAATAGACCGTGTCGGTCATGCCGCATTCGCGCAGGCGGTCGAGCTCGGCGATGATCTGCTCAGGCGTCTTGAGGCGCGGGTTGCGGCCGTAGAGACCGGGGATGTCGCAGAACTCGCACTGGTAGGGGCAGCCGCTGGAATACTGGATGCTGCCGAGGAAATATTTCTTCATCTCGGCGAGTTCATAGGCCGGGATCGGAAACTCCGTCATCGGCACGCGATCTTTGGTGGTCAGCACCACCTGCTCCGCCGGGCGTGACACGTCGCGCGACAGGATCGCGATCAGCTCGTTGGTGGCGTCACCGAGTTCGCCGACATGGAGATAGTCGAAGGACGGATAATAGTCGGGGCAGGCGCTGACGGAGGGACCACCGAGCGCCACCGGCAGATCAAACTCGTGGGCGCGCCGGCAGATGTCGTTCATCTGCTGGCGCTGGATGTGCAT
>NZ_CAXAQH010000226.1:0-519 GCF_963970905.1 Pseudomonas sp. EL_65y_Pfl2_R96
CAGACCGTCCGGTGTCGAGCGGTTGTCCGTAGAGTAAAGCTCCTGACCCTGGCCGCTGTGACCAGTCTGGAGCGCATAGATCAGCGCCCCACCGACACCGAGGCTTGCCGCAAGACCCAGACCGGCCAGCACCTTGCGGGACAGGCGGGTCACACGCGGCGGCTCGGCGCGCAGCCGCATGGTCGCGGCCGGCTCGCCGGTCAGCGGCCGAGCGTCGTCGTCGGTCGGCTGAGGCTGGGGCGCCGAACCGGGCGTCCGGCCTTCCTCCTTTTCGGGATCGCGTTCGTCGCTCACGATGCCGGCCTCCCGTCGGTGCGGGAGATGCGGACACGCTTCTGGTTCTTGCCCGCGCCGAACCGCAGTTCGGCGGCGGCGAACAGTCGATCGACGATCATGTAGTTGCCGCGCACGCGATAGTTCACCAGCTCGGAGGTGTCGCCCTCCGGTCCGACCACGAACAAGGGCAGCATCTCGCCCTGTCCGATGCCGCGGGGGAATTCGATGAACACCTGCTTGCCG
>NZ_CAXAQH010000227.1:0-518 GCF_963970905.1 Pseudomonas sp. EL_65y_Pfl2_R96
TCATTAGCCGATGAGGCATGGCCGCGTAGACTGGGAGGTTGGGATGACCGAAACCGTCACCGGCGGCTGCCAATGTGGTCGGATCCGCTACAGCGTCGCGATCGACAATGACGATACGTATCTGTGCCATTGCCGGATGTGCCAGCGCGCGACCGGCGGCGTGTCGATTGCCTTTAAGGGCGTCAAGATCGCCAATGTCACTTGGGAGCGCGAACCCGATCGCTATCAAAGCTCGCCAATCGCGCAGCGCGGTTTTTGCGCTGCGTGCGGCACGCCTCTGACCTTCGAATTTCTCGAACCCGGCGAGACTATGGACCTCACTGTCGGCAGTTTTGACGATCCCTATCGCTTCCGGCCGACGCATCATTTCTCGCTCGAGACTTGGCATGAGGCGTGGCTCGACACTAAGGACCTGCCGACGACGCGGGTGGCGGATAATCCGTCGTCGGTCGAGCGCTGGATGAAAGCTATTGGCAAACTCCCCGACTGAACCGCAGTTCTTCGACAGCTTCGATGGC
>NZ_CAXAQH010000228.1:0-514 GCF_963970905.1 Pseudomonas sp. EL_65y_Pfl2_R96
GATTGCGTCGGCCGACGATCGCGCGCAGCTCCGCTTCCTGGAGTTCTTCGCCGTCACCATCCGCAATCCGCACACACGTCGCGCTTATGCGCGTGCAGCGGGCGAGTTCTTGGCCTGGTGCGATGCGCGTTGCGTGGCGTCGATTGCCGAGGTGCAGCCGCTTCACGTCGCGGCCTGGATCGAAATGCTGGGGCACGACGTGAGCGCGCCGACCGTCAAGCAGCGGCTTGCGGGTGTGCGCCACCTGTTCGACTGGCTGGTGACGGGCCAGGTCGTGTCGGTGAACCCGGCCGCATCGGTGCGCGGTCCGGCGCACAGCGTCCGGCGCGGCAAGACGCCAGTCCTCGCGCCTGATGAGGCGCGGCGGTTGCTCGACACGATCGATGTGACGACCCCGGCGGGCTTACGCGATCGGGCGCTAATCGGGTTGATGGTCTATTCGTTCGCTCGCATCGGCGCTGCGCTGGGAATGCGGGTGGAGGACGTGTTTGTGCAGAATCGCCGGTTGTGGGTG
>NZ_CAXAQH010000229.1:0-512 GCF_963970905.1 Pseudomonas sp. EL_65y_Pfl2_R96
TCTGGGATGTAGCTGTCCAGAGTCTCAACCAACTTCTTGACGGCAGTGGTGCCCATCTCGTTGTCGTCTTGACCGTTCAGAGCCATCAGCGCCGAACCGATGATGATCGGAGTGTCGTCGCCCGGGAAGTCGTAAGTGCTCAGCAGATCGCGCACTTCCATCTCAACCAGTTCCAGCAGCTCAGCGTCGTCTACCATGTCAGCCTTGTTCAGGAAGACAACGATGTACGGAACGCCTACCTGACGGGACAGCAGGATGTGCTCACGGGTTTGCGGCATCGGACCATCAGCGGCCGAGCAAACCAGGATAGCGCCGTCCATCTGAGCAGCACCGGTGATCATGTTTTTTACGTAGTCGGCGTGACCTGGGCAGTCAACGTGTGCGTAGTGACGCACGGCCGAATCGTATTCAACGTGAGCGGTGTTGATGGTGATACCACGAGCTTTTTCTTCTGGGGCGCTGTCGATCTTGTCGAAGTCAACCTTGGCCGAACCGAAAACTTCGGAGCAGAC
>NZ_CAXAQH010000230.1:0-512 GCF_963970905.1 Pseudomonas sp. EL_65y_Pfl2_R96
TCGTGTCCGGCATGATCACCGGCCTGATCGGAGCCAGTCCGCTTGCCGGGTTTGACCTTGAGCCTGCCCAGTGCCGCGAGGATCGCCGCTTCGTCGACGCGTTCTTTGTCATATTCGACACGGACGCTGCCCGAGGCGCTGGCATCGGCCTGCAATACGCCGGGCACCTGGGACAGGGTTTCCCCGACGGTACGGGCGCGGCGTTCGTGGCCGATCCCTTCGACCTGCCATGTCACATGACCGTATCGCCCGCTGATCTCGGCGCCTGCCGCCCGCACCATGTCGCGCACGCGTGACAGCGGCAGCGCTTCGCCGTCGAAATGGATGCAGAGCTTTGCCGCCGTATCGCCGTCGGCGGGCAGGACATGCGCGCGCTCGACGCCGCGCTTGGCGCTCAACGTCGAGACGAGGCGCCCGACACAGGCATCGACCGCGTCGGGAACCTCGGGCAGAAGGACGGGAATATCGAGTTCGAGCTTTTCGGTCATCACGCCGTCTCCGCGTTGGTCTTG
>NZ_CAXAQH010000231.1:0-512 GCF_963970905.1 Pseudomonas sp. EL_65y_Pfl2_R96
CAGGTATTACTGGTCGTCGAATATTGTACGTTCAACTCATTTGCAACCCGTGGGCCGTCGCCCGGAGCGGCAACACCTGTCACCTTGATCGGCAAGGGAGATGAAGTGATAAGATTCCCGACACCGCCCACTTTATAGGTGTAAGTCAGGTTGACCGTACGTGCCTTGTTTTCAGTGATCCAGGCTTTGGGCAACTTGAAGGTCAGCGTGCCCACGGTGGACACGGTCTGGATTGGCGCATCACGCAACGCCACACCGGTCAGGCGCACACCGACGGTGTCCCTAGGCGCCTGACTCGGATAATTCACCTGAACAGTGGCCTCTGTGCCGAGGGTATCGACATTCAACTCGCCTCCCGGCGCGTCGACCACTTTGAATATCGCGGGCTGCGCCGCCGAAATACCTGATTCTTGTTGTGGCAATGCCAGACCTGTCATTGCGCGAGCGAGCGGTTCCGGAGAAGCATTTTCGGAGGTCGTCTGACCTGAGCACCCGAAAAGCCCCAAGACCAG
>NZ_CAXAQH010000232.1:0-512 GCF_963970905.1 Pseudomonas sp. EL_65y_Pfl2_R96
CTGATCCATTCGGCGATCATTGCGGGCTTGTCCTCGCCTTCGATCTCGACCGTGAATTCGTTGGTCTGCTGCCACTGGCCGGGGCGCTTTTCGTCGAAGCTCAAGAGCTTGAAACGACCGCGCACGCGCTTGCCCGAGCGGACGGGCTGCAGGAAGCGGACCTTGTTGCCCCCGTAATTGACGCCCATCTTGACGCCTTCGATCTCGACGCCGTCGATGATCTTGGACGACAGTAGCGGCATCAGCGACAGCGTGAGGAAGCCGTGCGCGATGGTGCCGCCGAACGGGGTCATCGCCGCCATTGCCGGGTTGACGTGGATGAGCTGGTGGTCGCCAGTCGCATCGGCGAACTTGTCGATCATTTCCTGGCTGACCTCGACCCAGTCGGACACCTGTTCGGTGCCGATCCGGCCTGCCATTTCCTGGACTGTAACGGTCGTCACGGCATTCCCCTGAAGCTGATTTCGTCGCATAGGCGCGGCCAAGCAAATGGCATCCGCCGTGCCTGCGCG
>NZ_CAXAQH010000233.1:0-511 GCF_963970905.1 Pseudomonas sp. EL_65y_Pfl2_R96
TCCTACTCGGGTGCGGACACACCAGTGCTAATGACGGTCTCTGCCCCGCGCGCGCTCTCAACTTTAGATCCCCCCAGTTTGCTGCGCGACAGCGCGGCGTCGAAGACGGGGCGGACCCTCCTACGGGGAAATTCGGTGAGCCAAACCACGAGGTCGAGCGTTAGCTCGCCTCGCGAGCTTTTGATCTGTCCGCCCCTTCGGGAGGCTGAGTGGAGGTGTTCATCTGGGGATTGGCGCGCAGCGCCGTTCGACGCAGTCGAACCCATCGCATGTAGGTTGAAGCGAAGCCAACCGTAGGGCGATGCCCCCAGATGGATACCGGAGCGAAGGAACGCCGAGCCTTAGCGAGGGGCCGGACGCTTGGGGCGAGACCTTTTGGTTACTTTTTGGGGCGTTCGGTACGTGTCAAGGTACCTGTCGCCTTGGTCCTCCAGTTGTTAGCCCGTTGCGTCCTTAATTTCAGGGCGCTCTGGGTTTAAATACACCGCATCTGCCAGCTTCCAGTTACGTG
>NZ_CAXAQH010000234.1:0-509 GCF_963970905.1 Pseudomonas sp. EL_65y_Pfl2_R96
GCGGTGCGCGCGTGGGCAACGGTGCAATCGACAGCGGCAGTTTCGAGCCCTGACTCATCAACGACAGGCGCACGTACATCCGTGCGAATTCACTGGTAACGCTGTCGGGCGCCCCGGTCACCGGCAAACGCAGGGCCAGCGGGAAATCGGTGTAATCCATGCTCGGCTGGCGCTGCACCGAGAAATGCGCACGCATCAGGCGCAGCAGCGACCACGGCCCGCCGTACTCCCAGCCTGCCTCCAGATCGCGCACCACCAGGTTCGGTTGCAGCGGATCGTTGACCGGACGTTCCTTGCCGTTACGCGCCCAGCGCAGGGTCAGGCGAATAGGCTGGCCAACCCTCCAGCGCAGATTCGGCTCTTCGGCTGCCGGGTAGTTGATCTCCTGACGGCCGGCGAGCAGGCTCCAGGCAATCACCTTATCGGCGCCCTTTTCATCATCGCGATCGGTACGCCAACGCACGTCCAGTTCAACGCCGAGAATGCCGCTCTTGTCGCGCACGAACAGC
>NZ_CAXAQH010000235.1:0-509 GCF_963970905.1 Pseudomonas sp. EL_65y_Pfl2_R96
ATTTTACCTATGAAGCCGAACGCGATCGTTATCAGTGCCCGGCGGGCAATTGGCTGACGCTCAAGCAGCGAAATAAGGGTGATCGGATCTATCAGGCAGATGTCAGCGACTGCGCTGCCTGCCCGCTCAAATCCCAATGCACTGGCGCCCAGCGCCGCTATGTCTCACGCCATGCCCATGAGGAGGCCTTTGAGCGAATGGAGCAGCGGATGCTGGCTCATCCGCAGATGATGGCCAGCCGAAGATCCATCGTTGAGCACCCTTTCGGCAATCTCAAGCAATGGCTGTTTGGGAATGGTCGCTTCCTGCTGCGTCAGTTGGAGGGAGCAAAAGCGGAAATGGCCTTGGCGGTGAACGCTTACAACCTCAAGCGAGCGATTAGCGTGCTCGGCGCACGTCAGTTGATGGCGTTGATGGGCTGAAACGCCCTTTTTTCGTCTGTTGCCCGCACAAAAACAAACGCCCCGAACAAGTCGGGGCGTTTTGTTGGGCCTTCATCAGTGTGTTTT
>NZ_CAXAQH010000236.1:0-508 GCF_963970905.1 Pseudomonas sp. EL_65y_Pfl2_R96
TTTCGACTGGAGCGACATCGGTTCGTGGGGCGCCGTCGCGGCGCTGGTCCCGGCCGATGCCGACAACAACCGCGCCAGCGGCGAGGCAATCTTCATCGACAGCCACAACAACTTCGTCCAGAGCGAGGGCCGACTGGTCGCCGCCGTGGGGGTGGATAACCTTATTGTGGTCGACACCGCCGATGCCGTGCTGATCGCCCACGCCGACCGTGCACAGGATGTGCGGCGCGTCGCCAAGCAGCTCAAGGACAAATCCCACGAAGCCTATCGCCTGCACCGTACGGTCAGCCGTCCGTGGGGCACCTACACCGTCCTCGAGGAAGGCCCGCGCTTCAAGATCAAACGCATCGTGGTCAAACCCGGCGGCAAGCTGTCCCTGCAAATGCACCATCACCGCAACGAGCACTGGGTGGTGGTCGAAGGCATGGCCAAGGTCACCAATAATGGCTCCGGCACGACGCTGGTGGCCAAGAACGAATCGACGTTCATTGCCGCCGGCCACCGCCAT
>NZ_CAXAQH010000237.1:0-507 GCF_963970905.1 Pseudomonas sp. EL_65y_Pfl2_R96
GGTTGACCGTCGAAGTGTCGACGGTGTCGGTGACTTCGGTAACTGCCGCCGCTGGATTGGTGGCCAGATTTTCGAAGTTTCCGCCCGCAGCGTCCTTAATGGTCACTTCGACTTGGCCGGCGTCTTTATAGACGTCGTCTTTCGGCGCGTCGACGGTCACGGAGCCACTGGTTGCGCCGGCGGCGATGGTGATCACGGCACCGTTCGACAAGGTCACGGTGACCGGTGTGCCGGCGACGTTGGTCAGGGTGGCGGTGTAAACGATGGAGCCGCCCTCAGCCACGGAGTCAGTAGCGCTCAGGCTGAGGGTGGTGGTGTCTGCCGTGTCGGTAACCGAGGTGTCGGCTGACTTGCCATCGACTTCCAGCTTTTCGTAGTTACCGCCCTTGGCATCGTCGATTTTGACGCTCAGGGAGCCACCACCGGTCAGGGCATCGTTCGGCGCGGTGAAGTTGACACTGGCACTGCTCGAGCCGACCGGGATGGTGATGGTCTGGCCGTTCGACA
>NZ_CAXAQH010000238.1:0-507 GCF_963970905.1 Pseudomonas sp. EL_65y_Pfl2_R96
TCTGCCAAAACGGCTCCTTGTCGTCGGGATGCGACGGGATCAGTGCCGCTGCTGCCGATACGAAATCGGCATAGTTGCGGCACTCATCGAACAGCGTCCAAGGGGCGCAGCGTTCGTCCATTGGGTTAAGGATTACGTCGGTTTCGGGGTCGAAAAACGTCTCTACGAACGTGCCGGTGAGATCGAAAATAACGGCTCTGTGACCGAGTTTGCGAATCTGGGAAACGTGGCTGCGCAACTGCGTCGTCTTGCCCGTCCCGGTCGTGCCGATCAGCATCGTGTGGCTCTGCTCGAGGCGCCACGGATAGGGGATCCCTGCGATGGAGTATGGAACGTGGATTCCGTCGTCGACGCGGTCGATGATCGGGGCTTTGGCGACCATATTTGGGTCGTAGGGAGGATCGTGATCGGCGCACTCCTTCCGGAACTGAATGAGGTTGTGGCGGCGTACGTTGTCGAGCAGCAGCTGCCGTTCGACTAGCATCGATCCACGGTTGTGACGCTCGG
>NZ_CAXAQH010000239.1:0-506 GCF_963970905.1 Pseudomonas sp. EL_65y_Pfl2_R96
GGCGCAGGCTCGAGCCGGCTCCGGAAGCTCGCCGTCCTGGGCAAGAGCCTCGAGCTCTGGAACACGCCATACCCCTTTGGGAGCGATCAGGCCAAACTCGGCAAGCTGACCGCGCAGCGAGTTGACCAACATAGTACGCTGTCGCACGAACAGATCTCGGGTACGATGGAGCATCAGGATCGATTGCTGCTCGGCGCTCTTGATCGGCACAAACCGCATCGTCGGCCTGGTGACGGCTTCGCAGATGGCTTCGGCATCGACCTCGTCGTTCTTGCCGCGCTTAACATAGGGTTTCACGTAAGCCGCAGGCATCAACTTGACCTGATGGCCCAGTGCGGTCAGCTCTCGGCCCCAATAATGGGCCGTGCCGCAAGCTTCCATGCCAACCACGCAGGGCGGAAGCTTGGCAAAGAATGCAATCAACTCTGAACGGCGGAGCTTCTTACGAAGGACCGCTTTGCCTGCAGCATCGATTCCATGCGCCTGAAAAATGTGTTTTTCGAGAT
>NZ_CAXAQH010000240.1:0-505 GCF_963970905.1 Pseudomonas sp. EL_65y_Pfl2_R96
GCCACAGAATGTGATATCCCATGGTGAACGCGAACTGGAGCCGCGACAGGATTAGCGTGTCCTAATGCTACTCCGCGCAAGTGAGCGCTGGCCGAGAAACCCGGCGTGGCGATGAACGGGGACGTTCTGGCGGTGGCTGTGTCATGGCCCGAGGAGTGCACGACCCCTGTGGGGGCGTATTGCACGGTGTTGCTTTACTTGAACGATCGCAACACATCCCGTTTCCGACGCGAATGGGGCACAGCGTCCACCGCATCGCCCGGCAAAACCGGGCATGAAACGGACCATCCGGCCCATTGACCGGCGCGCAACCGTCCGGGTGTTGTGACCGACAATTTCTGCCCCCGCTCGTTTGCGATCCGCCGATGCCAAGCTGACACCTTCTCCCGCCACCGTGGCTGGTGCGCGGCGATGAGCGGGAGGCGCATGATGCATAAAAGTAGCGCCGGACAGACACCGGTTGGGGGCGGTGGTCTATCCGGCGCTTCCGATCCGGGGGATCGGG
>NZ_CAXAQH010000241.1:0-505 GCF_963970905.1 Pseudomonas sp. EL_65y_Pfl2_R96
GCTCTCGGTCGATCAGCCGGTTCGACTGGGCGACGTGATGCGCGGAGAGGAAACGCAGATTCTGGGTGCGGGCGTGCGCGACGGGGTGGTCGTGCTGCCCGGAACGCACAGCAAATGGGCGATGCTGGACGCCGGGCGCGTAACGGGCTTTCGTACGGCGATGACCGGCGAGCTTTACGCCGTATTGCTGCGACATTCGTTGCTGGGTCGTTTGGCGGAGGATCCGGGCGAGCATGACACCGCGGGTGCCTTTGCCCGTGGCGTGAACCGCGCGCTGGCAGATCCGGCGGTGTCGATGCTGCTATTCTCGGCGCGTGCGGAGGTGCTGCTGGGGAAGCTTTCTACGCGGGAGGTTGCGGCGTATCTGTCGGGCCTGCTGATCGGGGCCGAGCTCGGCGCGATGATGGGGGCAGCGCACGGCACGATCACGATGATCGGCGATCCAGCGCTCAGTGCGCGCTATCGCACCGCCTTCGCCCTTGCCGGGCGAACCGACATCGACCTC
>NZ_CAXAQH010000242.1:0-504 GCF_963970905.1 Pseudomonas sp. EL_65y_Pfl2_R96
TCACGGTGACCGGCGTACCGGCCGCATTGCTCAGGGTGGCGGTATAAACGATGGAACCGCCTTCGGCCACGGAGTCGGCTGCGCTCAGGCTGAGGGTGGTGGTGTCTGCTGTATCAGTGATCGAGGTGTCCGCCGACTTGCCGTCGACTTCCAGTTTCTCGTAGTTACCGCCCTTGGCATCGTCGATCTTGACGCTCAGGGAGCCGCCACCGGCCAGTGCATCATTTGGCGCAACGAAGTTGACAGAACCGCTGCTGGCGCCGACCGGAATGGTGATGGTCTGGCCATTCGACAGGGTCACAACCACTGGCGAACCGGTGACCGGTGCCGAGACGGATGCGGTGTAAACCACGGTGCCGCCTTCGGCGACGGTGGACGTCGCGGTCAGGTTCACCGTCGAGGTGTCGGTGGTGTCGGTGACGTCGGTGGCCGCCGCTGCCGGATTGGTCGCCAGGTTTTCAAAGTTGCCGCCGGCGGCATCTTTGATCGTCACCTCGACTTGGC
>NZ_CAXAQH010000243.1:0-504 GCF_963970905.1 Pseudomonas sp. EL_65y_Pfl2_R96
GGATCTCACCAAGGCCGACATCAACAAGGTCTTGAAGGACATAATGGCCGGCAAGACGCGCGTCGCCGTCAAGACGAAAAAGCTGCGAGGAAAGGCCATTGTTCGTGGTGGCGCGGGCACCGCCACGCGCACCGTCGGCCTATTGGGCGGAATCCTCACCTACGCTGTCGATGCTGGGATTATAGAGGTCAATCCGGCGCACGGCATCAAGAAGCCCAAGGACAATGTTCGGAATCGTAGGCTGACCGAGGCGGAGTATCGCACCCTCGGGCAAATGCTTCGCGATGCCGCGGCGAACGAAAAATACGCCATGACCGTGGACATCATCCGGCAGATCGCGCTCACCGGCTGCCGCCGCTCGGAAATGATCTCGCTAATGTGGATCGAAGCTGACACCGACGCGAGCTGCATGCGCCTGGTGGACAGCAAGGAAGGTGAGTCCATTCGTCCAATCGGATTGCCCGTCGTCGAGTATCTGGAGGAACGGCGCAAGACCGCAGCGGG
>NZ_CAXAQH010000244.1:0-504 GCF_963970905.1 Pseudomonas sp. EL_65y_Pfl2_R96
GCTTCGCGCTTGGCGACGGGCCCTACCATTTTTTTGACAAAAGCTCGCGTAGCGCCGCAGCATCCAGCATCTGCTCGGCCAGCAGCTTCTTCAGCTTGGCGTTCTCGACCTCGAGTTGCCGCAACCGCTTGGCCTCGGAGACGTCCATTCCGCCGAACTTCGCCTTCCAATTGTACAGCGTCGCTTCAGAGACGCCATGCTTCCGCGCCAAATCGGCAGTCTTCGCACCGGCCTCATGCTCACGCAGCACGCCAATAATCTGCTCTTCCGTAAACCTGGCTCGCTTCATCTGTCCGTCCTTCAGAAGGCCGGACTCTAACTTCAACTGGAGGAAATCGGCAGGGGCAGGTCATCTACGCTCACCGGGCCGGTGGTCACTTCCCCGGGGGAATTTGCCTCCGCATCAGCCCGCAGCGCCCGGTAACGCCGGATCGTCTTGCGGTCGACCCCCGTCAGCCTGTGGATCTCGCGCTGGCTGGCGTTGCGATCGAGTAACGTAAATAC
>NZ_CAXAQH010000245.1:0-504 GCF_963970905.1 Pseudomonas sp. EL_65y_Pfl2_R96
GCCCAAGTCTTCCTGGGCGCTGCTATCGGTTTTTTCAGTCATTAGATGGCGTTTCGCAAGCTGAGATTTACAGGATGCGGTTGCAGATAAACCTGCTGCGCAATGTACGGGTCCGGATTGAGGCGAAAGTGATGCTTGAGCAGGGTCAACGGCACGACCAGCGGCACGATGCCGAGGCGGTACTGGCCGATGACATGTTGCATCTCTTGTTTGTCTTCGGCGCTGATCGCCTGTTTCAGATACCCGCTGATGTGTAACAGGACGTTGCTGTGCGTGCCACGGGTGGCGCATTTTTTAAGCGCCGCCATCAGTTCGCTGAAGTAGCGTGGGCCCAGTTGCGCAGGGTCGCTCTGCGCCATGTTGCCTAACAACTGCCCCAGTGCCTTGTATTGCAGAGGGTTGTGGGCCATCAGCTGATATTTGTAGCGCGAATGGAATTCCGTGAGGGCACGGCGGCTCAGGCCTTGGGCAAGCAACTGCTGCCAGTCGCGGTAGGCGAGCACG
>NZ_CAXAQH010000246.1:0-504 GCF_963970905.1 Pseudomonas sp. EL_65y_Pfl2_R96
CGCCGTGCCCCCGGCCGATTTCGTGCTGCACAACTCGCTGTTCCTCGTCGCCCACTTCCACAACGTCATCATCGGTGGCGTGGTGTTCGGGATGTTCGCAGGCATCAATTACTGGTGGCCCAAGGCGTTCGGTTTCAAGCTCGACCGCGTCTGGGGCAAGCGCCAGTTCTGGCTGTGGGTACTGGGCTTCTGGTTCGCCTTCGCGCCAGTCTATGCGCTCGGCCTGATGGGCGTGACGCGCCGCCTGAGCCAGTTCGACGACCCGTCGCTGCAGATCTGGTTCCAGATCGCCGCCGCCGGCGCGCTGCTGATCGGCGCGGGCATCGCCTGCACGCTGATCCAGTTCGTCGTCAGCTTCGTTCGGCGCGAACAGCTGCGCGACCCGAGCGGCGACCCCTGGGGCGGGCGCACGCTGGAGTGGTCGACCTCGTCGCCGCCGCCGGACTACAACTTCGCCTTCACGCCCGTCGTCTATGACAATGACGCGTGGTGGGACATGAAGCG
>NZ_CAXAQH010000247.1:0-502 GCF_963970905.1 Pseudomonas sp. EL_65y_Pfl2_R96
TTGGCGGTTATGAGCTCAGCCATTACCGCAAAGGCGTGAACGTTCGCGCTAAAACTGATGCGCTGGATGCCCGATTACTGGCCCGTTATCTGACAAACGAAGGGGACCACTTACGCCCCTGGACACCGCCGCCGCCCTTGTATTGCCGACTTATCAGTCTTTTCCGGCGTCGTGCGGCTTTGGTCCAGGCTCGTGTCAGCCTCAAGCAGAGCTGGGAGAATGAGCCGTTGCTCAAAACCGCTTTCAAAAATCAGATAAACGCCATGCAAAGACTGGAAATCCTGCTGGAGAAAACGATCCTGACGCAGATAGACGAAGCCGGTTTAGGCGCTCAGCTCAAGCGTTGCATGAAAGTAGAAGGCATAGGTACGTTGACCGGTGCCCGCTTGCTCGCATCCTTTCAGCGTGGGGACTTCAGAAACGCCGACGCTTTCATCGCTTTTCTAGGCCTGGATCTGCGCATATCGGACTCAGGTAAAAAGAAAGGCCGCCGCTGCCTGAC
>NZ_CAXAQH010000248.1:0-502 GCF_963970905.1 Pseudomonas sp. EL_65y_Pfl2_R96
CGCTGTCGCGGCAGGAGCTGCGGCATATGCGCGTAACCGAACATCGCCACCCGATCGGGCGCGAGCAGAAAGGCAGCAGAGAGCGTTGCCGCGATATCGTCGAGCGTCTGGCCGGGCAGGCCGTACATCAGATCGAGGTTGAACCGGGCGATCCCTGCACGGCGCGCGTCGGCCATTGTCTGGGCAATCTGACGCCATGGCTGCAGCCGCCCGATCCTGGCCTGGACCTGGGGCGAAAAGGTCTGCGCGCCGATGCTGAGGCGCGACACCCCCGCCGCTGCATAGCTCTGCGCCGTTTCTTGTGTGAAGTGCCGGGGGTCGATCTCGACCGCCCATTCGGCATCGGCGGCGATCGCGAAATGCCGCCGCAAGGTCGCGCTGAGCGCGAGAAAGGCGGTTGGCGACATGGCATTGGGGCTGCCGCCGCCGAAATGCACAGATCCGACCGGCGCGCGGAGCATACTGCCAACGCGCGCGATCTCTCCCTCAAGCGCGGCGAGAT
>NZ_CAXAQH010000249.1:0-501 GCF_963970905.1 Pseudomonas sp. EL_65y_Pfl2_R96
GTACTCGGCCTTCCACTGATTGTTCATCCGCGAGTAGGCCTCGTTGCATGGAATGATCGAGTTCTCCGTCGTGTCGGGGCCGGTCGAGGTAATCCAGCGCTGGCTGCGCGCCGGCGATCCCGGTCCTATGGCCTCCCAGAGATTGTTCGATTTCGTAAGCTGGTTCATCGACTTGAAGCCCAGGAGCACGTCGTAGAACGTGCATTGCTTCAGGTGCTCGTCGATGTTTGCGCGGAACACGCTGTTAGTCAGCTCGAAGGTGCGCGCCTTATCCATCAACCGCGCGCCGTAGATCATCCCGTTGGTTGAGAGCGCGAGCGCGTTCGGCATGACGAAAACTGTCTCGGCCGAGCGAGTCAGCCAGTCGCCTGCCTGGCTGGTAAACGACGCCATGACACCGAGGCCCAGAGGCACGTTGTCGACCACGGCCGGCGCCAGCCCCGGATTGATCCGGTCCGTGACCTTGATCGTCACGGTGGGCACCATCAGCATCATGTAGAT
>NZ_CAXAQH010000250.1:0-501 GCF_963970905.1 Pseudomonas sp. EL_65y_Pfl2_R96
TACCGAACAAAAGGCCGCCCAGCTGCAAAGCAGCGCGCCCGCCGATCCCGCCGCCGGCCTGCCGGCGTATGACTGGTGGAATGAAGGCCTGCACGGTCTCGCGCGCGATGGGTATGCCACGGTGTTCCCGCAGGCGATCGCCATGGCGGCGACGTGGGACGCGCCGTTGCTCAACCGCATCGGCGATGTCGTCGCCACCGAAGCGCGCGCCAAGTTCAACGCGCAACCGGTCTCGGCCGATCGCAAGATCTAGCAGGGGCTGACGATCTGGTCGCCCAACATCAACATCTTCCGTGATCCACGCTGGGGCCGTGGGCAAGAGACCTATGGCGAAGACCCGTATCTCACCGGCCATCTCGGTGTCGCCTTCATCACCGGGCTGCAGGGGCCGGACCCGGCGCACCCCAAGGTGATCGCCACGCCCAAGCATCTCGCCGTCCATAGCGGTCCCGAGGCCGGGCGCGACGGTTTCGATGTCGACCCGTCGCCGCAGGATCTGGA
>NZ_CAXAQH010000251.1:0-500 GCF_963970905.1 Pseudomonas sp. EL_65y_Pfl2_R96
CCGCTGCTGGTGAAATATGTCGAGGCCGGCTGGTTCGGCCGCAAGACCAAGCGCGGCTTTTACGATTATACCGGCGCGGAGCCGGTGCCGACACGGTAAGGGCGGCTAGTCCGGCCGCCGCATCGCGAAGCGCGCGGCCTCGCCTATCTCGAAATAGTCGGCTGCCCCGCCTCCCCGCAGGATCGGGTGCGCGGCGGCGGTGCGATAGGCACCGTCCGCGATCAGATGCGGCGCGATGTGGATGCCGACGACCTCGCCCAGCACCAGCCAGGTGTCGAGGGTCGTGCCATCTGCCGATGCCAGCCGCAGCGTCTGGGTATGGCGGCATTCGAACGCGGCGGGGCTTGCCGCGACCCGTGGCGGCGCGACGATGCGGGAGGGTGCGATCGCCAGACCGGCGAGGTCGAATTCATCTATATCCGCCGCGACCGTCGCCGCGCTCGCATTCATCGCCTCTGCAAGATCGCGCGTGGCGAGGTTCCATACGAACTCGCCCGTGG
>NZ_CAXAQH010000252.1:0-500 GCF_963970905.1 Pseudomonas sp. EL_65y_Pfl2_R96
ATTGAGACCATGGCCAACACTTCTTCCGCCAAGAAAGCGACGCGCAAGATCGCCCGCCGCACCGCCGTCAACAAGTCGCGCCGCACCCAGATGCGCGGTGCGGTGCGCAATGTCGAGGAAGCCATCAAGTCCGGCGATCGCGCCGCCGCCGTGAAGGCACTGGCGAGCGCCGAGCCTGCCCTGATGCGCGCCGCTCAGCGCAACATCATTCACAAGAACAACGCCAGCCGCAAAGTTTCGCGGCTCACCGCGCAGATCGCCAAGCTCGCCAAGTAAGGCAGCACCACCGGCGGCGAGTCCGCCGGGTGCTTGCGGCGGATCGGCTCGATCGCCTCACGACATCATCGTCACCTCATTCGAAGCCCGGCATCTTGCCGGGCTTTTTCGTTGGCGATGTGTCGTTCGTATCGGAATCGCGCAACAGCTCCGCTGTGAAGCGGCCGCCCCAGGAAACATTTTGCGCTAGCGTCGCCCTCGCGTGGTTGTTGCGTGGTTTCACG
>NZ_CAXAQH010000253.1:0-499 GCF_963970905.1 Pseudomonas sp. EL_65y_Pfl2_R96
TCTTCGCGCTGCCGAGCAATGCCGCAAAGCCTTGGAGCTGGCTGCCCGCTGCGCCCATCGACGAACTGAGCCCGATCGAGCTGCCATCCTGCGGCACGATCTTGGCGCGGGCTACGTAAGGCTGCGGAAAAACACAGAGAATGGCGAGCAACACAGCGAGCACGGCATACGCGATCCGCCGATTGCGGGCATCGTGCCGCAGCGACACGAGGCCGCTCCCGATCGTCATCGCGCGGCTCAATTCAGCAGCGCGGCGATGGTGGCCGCCCCGGTCAGTCCGCCGAACAGGCTGCTGGTGATGTCGCGCATCCGCGCCCAGAATTCGCCGCGATTGGAATCGATCGGCACGTAAATCAGGTCGCCGGGCAACGCTGCCTCGCGGAAGATCCGCTTGCGGTTGGAAAGCACGGTGCCATTGGCGCGGACCACGAACACCCCGGTCTTGTCGCCAAGCTTCTGCACACCGCCTGCCGAGTGAACGAAGTCGCCGATCGTCATG
>NZ_CAXAQH010000254.1:0-498 GCF_963970905.1 Pseudomonas sp. EL_65y_Pfl2_R96
CCACCGGCGAACCGGTGACTGGAGCGGACACGGACGCGGTGTAAACCACGGTGCCGCCTTCGGCGACGGTGGACGTCGCGGTCAGGTTCACCGTCGAGGTGTCGACGGTGTCGGTGACTTCGGTAACCGCCGCCGCTGGGTTGGTCGCCAGGTTTTCGAAGTTACCGCCGGCCGCGTCTTTGATCGTTGCTTCAACGGTACCGGCGTCTTTGTAGACGTCGTCCTTTGGTGCGTCGACGGTCACGGAACCGCTGGTGGCGCCGGCGGCGATGGTGATGACGGCGCCGTTCGACAGGGTCACGGTGACCGGCGTGCCGGCGGCATTGGTCAGGGTGGCGGTGTAGACGATGGAGCCGCCTTCAGCGACCGAATCGGTCGCCGACAGGCTGAGAGTCGTGGTGTCCGCTGTGTCGGTCACCGAGGTGTCCGCCGACTTGCCGTCGACTTCTAGCTTCTCGTAGTTACCGCCCTTGGCATCGTCGATTTTGACGCTCAGGG
>NZ_CAXAQH010000255.1:0-498 GCF_963970905.1 Pseudomonas sp. EL_65y_Pfl2_R96
CGTTGCACATGATCGGCATTGAACAGTCGGTGACCCTTGGGGGTGCGGTGCGGCACGATCAGGCCATAACGGCGCTCCCAGGCTCTCAGGGTGACGGCATTGACCCCGGTTTGGCGGGCAACTTCGCGTATGGGCAGCCAGCCCTGCTCCAGGGCTTTGGCGAAGTCGGCCCCCAGGTCTTCGCTGGCGCTGGAATCAGGTTCGCTTTTCATCAAATGGCATTTCGCAGACTGAGGTTTTCCGGGTGTGGTTGCAGGTAGACCTGCTGCGCCAGATAGGGATCGGGATGCAGGCGCAAGTGATGCTTGAGCAAGGTCAGCGGAACTACCAGGGGTACGATGCCGAGGCGGTATTGCCCGATGAGGTGTTGTACTTCCTGCTTGTCTTCGGCGTTGATGGCGCGTTTGAGGTAACCGCTCAGGTGTTGCAGCACATTGGTGTGAGTGCGGCGGGTGGCGCATTTCTTCAAAGCAGCCATCAAGGCGCTGAAGTAGCGTG
>NZ_CAXAQH010000256.1:0-497 GCF_963970905.1 Pseudomonas sp. EL_65y_Pfl2_R96
TTGATCATCTTTACCACTTGCAGTTTGAAGCTGTCGTCGAATGTTCTGCGTTTGCCAGTCATGAAAAAATCCTCGATAGATGCATTCTCCACCTATCGAGGTGTCCGGGGAAATTAGACCACTGCACCACTCTAGGCAGCGATTTTGGTAGCCGCAACCGGGGTGTAGGACGCTCGGATGGTCATTTCGCAAAGTGGCTTTTCCTCGTTCTATGGCGCAAACGCAGTAAAACCGGGTGTTGCGGTGTGTCTGAGGAAAATGGCTAGCAGGGTTTGGGGCTGCTTCGCAGCCCAGCGGGAGCAAGCTCCCTCGCCACAAACGGTTGTTTCCTACATATTTTGCAGACTTCAAAATCCTGGCCGAGCCTTCATCGAATGATCAGGCGCGGGATTTTCGCGGGTGAGGATGCTTGCTTCCGTTCAGCGTCGCCGCCGTCGTAGACTGAAAGCCAACGAGAAACCAAGGATGGAACACGCCCATGATCGAAATCGGCAGCC
>NZ_CAXAQH010000257.1:0-496 GCF_963970905.1 Pseudomonas sp. EL_65y_Pfl2_R96
CCGAGGCCTATGTCGCGCGCTCGGACACGTACATTGAGAAGGAAAGCTCGACCAACGAGGCGCTCGACCGGATGCGCCACGCCGCCACCCGCTCGCTGCTTGAACGCGACGATGTGATCATCGTCGCCTCGGTGTCGTGCCTGTACGGTATCGTCTCGGTCGAAACCTATTCGGCGATGATCTTCGACCTGAAGAAGGGCCAGACCGTCGACCAGCGCGAGATCGTGCGCAAGCTCGTCGCGCTGCAGTATAAGCGCAACGATGCCGCCTTCCAGCGCGGCAATTTCCGGGTGCGCGGCGATGCGCTGGAAATCTTCCCGTCGCATTATGACGACACCGCCTGGCGCGTGTCGTTCTTCGGCGATGAGATCGAGGATATCGTCGAGTTCGATCCGCTGACCGGCAAGAAGGTGGCGAGCCTCGACACGATCCGCATCTACGCCAATTCGCATTATGTGACGCCGGGGCCGACGCTGAAGCAAGCGATGGAGGCGAT
>NZ_CAXAQH010000258.1:0-496 GCF_963970905.1 Pseudomonas sp. EL_65y_Pfl2_R96
GGTATCTTCGGCTATTCCTATCTCGA
Organism: Pseudomonas sp. EL_65y_Pfl2_R96; assembly: GCF_963970905.1. Taxonomy (NCBI): domain Bacteria; kingdom Pseudomonadati; phylum Pseudomonadota; class Gammaproteobacteria; order Pseudomonadales; family Pseudomonadaceae; genus Pseudomonas; species Pseudomonas sp. EL_65y_Pfl2_R96. The sequence goes on from NZ_CAXAQH010000258.1 coordinate 27, forward strand.
AGAGAATAAGGACAAGCTGAACGGCGTGCCGATCAACGGGGTCGAGCCGACCTATGAGACGATCGCGCGCGGGGCCTATCCGGGATCGAGCGCAGTGTTCCTCTACGTCAAAAAAGCCCATCTCAGCGCGATCAAGGGCCTGCGCGACTTTCTCGCGCTGTATGCCGCCTCGTGGGATCCCAAGGGTCCGCTTGTCGCCAAAGGCCTGATTGCCGCCCCGGACGACGTCCGCAAGCGCAGCGCGCAAATCCTGAAGGACGAGACCCTGCTCGACCCCAAGAAGCTGCTCTAGTCCTACACTCTTACGCGAAGTCGAACCCTCGCTTTGTCCATGCTCGCTCTTTTCCTGGTCATCGCCGGGCTCGGCCTCATCGGCTGGCTGACGGCGCGGTTGCGCGCCGTCAGCTTTCGCCGTGGCAGTACCGCGCGGTTCAGCTCGCTGCCCTCGCACTTCGGCGGCTATGTCGCCT
>NZ_CAXAQH010000259.1:0-495 GCF_963970905.1 Pseudomonas sp. EL_65y_Pfl2_R96
GGAGCGAATCCGTTGGAAATAGCCGTAGAGATAGAGTTTTAGCTGATCGGCAGGATCATAAGAGGGGCGCCCGGTGCCTTTGGGCAACGCTTTGTCAAAGCCCAGTTGCACCAGATCCAGCTTGGCGACGTAGAGGTCGATCACACGAACGAGGTGATCCTCGGGGATCAGTTCCTCCAGCGAGGCCGGGAACACGCTGGTCTGGCTGCGAGACTCTCCTTGGATGTAGGCCATAACGAAAAATGCTCCGTATCTTTCGATACGGAGCATTTTCATTGAGCGCTGCGCAGATTGCTAGGTTTTCACACAGTCTGCGAAGGTCGCCTTTTTCAGTCAGACAAGCGTGATCAGAATTCGTGATCAGCGCTGTCCAGGTTCAGGTCGGTGATGCCCAGCTTGCCGGCTGCGGCTTCGATCGAACCGGTCTGCTTGACCAGCGAGGCGATGGCGTCGCGCACGATCTGGTTGCCAGCGGTATTGCCGGCGGCGATCAAT
>NZ_CAXAQH010000260.1:0-494 GCF_963970905.1 Pseudomonas sp. EL_65y_Pfl2_R96
CATCGGGCTCGAAACGCCCATAGGGTTTGCCGAGCTGCCAGTCGGCGGTGTGGATGAGTTTCATGATGAATCCTGCCCCGCAGCGATTTCCCCGACCGGCATAGCCCTGCGCATGAACGCGCCGAACATCGGCACGGTGAAGGCCGTCTCCCCATAGCCCGGCGTGAAGATCATGCCCTTTGCGATCAGCGATGCGCGGACCGGCCCGAAGCTGGAAGGCTTGCGGCCGATATGATCGGCGATGGCGGTCGAGGCGAAAGGCCCCTCCCCGAGATCCGCCATGCCGCGCAAATAGCGCTTTTCCGACGGGGTCAACCTATCGAAGCGAACACGAAAGAAGCTGTCGTCGAGCGCGGCAATCGCTGTCGAGTGGGCGAGGTCGACGTCCGCTGCCGTAATCGGGCAAGTGTCAGCCGCGTCCCAGCATTGCTTGCCCCATTCCTGCAGGAAATAGGGATACCCCTCGGTCAGAGCGATGATCTTTGCGACCGCGT
>NZ_CAXAQH010000261.1:0-494 GCF_963970905.1 Pseudomonas sp. EL_65y_Pfl2_R96
TCTTGCTGTTCGTCACCGGGGCCGCCTTGCTGCTGCTGTGGCAAGCGCGCGCAGGGCCTGCCGCACAAATGCTGGCGGTGCCCGGCGCAGTGGCGCTGGCATGGCTGCTGATCCCCTATCTGCAAGCCCAGCGCTCACCGCTGGTGCGCGTGCTCGGGACGGTTGCCGTGATCCTGCTGGTCGGCTCCGGTCTGTTTGCCGGGCTGGCCATCCGCTTCCTGCCGATCGACCGGCCGACCAAGCGCGTCCAGATCATCGATCGCGCCAGCGGTTCGTGCCCGACGATGACCGCTTTGAGCCCGCTCAACCGTTATCCGGCGCAGACGATCTTCAGCTTCGTCGATCTGGGGCCGCGCATCATCACCATCACCCATCACAATGCGGTGGCGGGGCCCTATCACCGCAATGGCGATGCGATCCTGGATGTGCAGCACGCCTTTTCCGGCACGCCCGAAAATTTCCGCGCGATCGCCAAGCGCCACGGCGCGACGATG
>NZ_CAXAQH010000262.1:0-493 GCF_963970905.1 Pseudomonas sp. EL_65y_Pfl2_R96
GACACTCTCGCTAAAGCCGGCTCAGTTGACGTTCTTCATGGCGCACTCCGATATTGATGTCGAACACTTCCATGAAATAAAACTCATCCTGCAGCGCACGTGTAAATCTCAGTCCGACTGGGATGCCATTGCGACTGTCATGGAGACCAGTTTGCGCTTGACCGGCAACATGCTTGAAGCCGTCTATGACCAGTATGAAGCCTGGCAAAACGGCCGCGCGCCGCGTTATGACTTCCTTCACGCGTTGGATAAATCATGAAGTCCGCACTTCGATTTTCAGGGCTGGCGGAGGGAAACCCGCATGGCTGACTATTTCGATCGTCTGAACTATGCACTGGGGGATGAAGACACCGCGCTTGAATCCGGTGCCGACCGCCTTGGAAAAGGCTTCCTTCGCGGCAAAGCGTTTGGCCAGCGTGCCCGCCTTCGTGAACGGGCGTCGCGCCGCCTTGGCGCGCTCCACATCGGTGAACACCCGCTGCTCGAAGCGGTC
>NZ_CAXAQH010000263.1:0-493 GCF_963970905.1 Pseudomonas sp. EL_65y_Pfl2_R96
CGGCCCGGTGCTGCTGCGTGACACGACCGCGATCGACGGCAAGACCGCGGGCGCGCTGACCGACGAATTGAGCGCGAAGGGCGCACGGCTGATGGTGCAGGTGCTGGGCGACTTCGACGCCTATCCGCCCGAGGCGCAGCCCGAAGACGGCGTCACCTATGCCGCCAAGATCGACAAGGCTGAGGCGCGCATCGACTGGACCCAATCGGCCGACGCGGTCGAGCAGCACATTCGCGCCTTCAACCCGGTGCCCGGCGCGTTCGTCGAATTTCAGGGCGAACGCATCAAAGTGCTGGCGGCAGACCTTCTCGCTCTCCCCGCAAGCGGGGAGAGGGTGGCCGAGCGCAGCGAGGTCGGGAGAGGGGCAGTATCAAGGGGGCGTGTTCGGATGAGAACAGGTCTGAACTCCAGTCAGGGTACAACATCTGGTATGCGGTGTTGTGGTTGAAAAAAAAATGGGGGGGGGGGGGGGGGGGGGGGGGGGGGGGGGGGG
>NZ_CAXAQH010000264.1:0-492 GCF_963970905.1 Pseudomonas sp. EL_65y_Pfl2_R96
AGCCCCGTATGCGAAAGTGAAATTGTCGGACTTGAGTAGGGCGGGACACGTGTAATCCTGTCTGAACATAGGGGGACCACCCTCTAAGCCTAAATACTCGTATGCGACCGATAGTGAACTAGTACCGTGAGGGAAAGGTGAAAAGCACCCCGATGAGGGGAGTGAAACAGTACCTGAAACGGATTGCCTACAAGCAGTTGGAGGGTCCTTGAGGCCTGACAGCGTACCTCTTGCATAATGGGTCTGTGACTTAATGTATCAAGCAAGCTTAAGCCGTTAGGTGTAGGCGCAGCGAAAGCGAGTCTGAATAGGGCGCCAGAGTTTGATGTATTAGACCCGAAACCCGGCGATCTAGGCATGACCAGGATGAAGGTGCGGTAACACGCACTGGAGGTCCGAACCGATTAACGTTGAAAAGTTACCGGATGAGTTGTGTTTAGGGGTGAAAGGCCAATCAAGCCGGGAAATAGCTGGTTCTCCGCGAAAACTATT
>NZ_CAXAQH010000265.1:0-492 GCF_963970905.1 Pseudomonas sp. EL_65y_Pfl2_R96
TTGTACGATGTGACAAGCGTCTCATCGACTGGATGCCCCGGCGCCGTAGTGTGTAACTTCACATTCCGCGCCTACGTTGGCGGCTTTCCTTCGGGCGCCAACATAAACGCCGGGACCGCTGGCACGGGCACTATGTCGGTTGGCCATAACTTCGTGCAGACCATGATCACCATGGCCAGCACTTGGTATCCCTTCGCTGAAACGACTGCCGCGTGCTACGACGGCGCTGGCTCCTCTCCATGCAACATCGCCCGACCGGCCGGAATGGCCCCGCTTCGGATCGAGCAGTACGAAGGCAACATGGAGCCATGGGGGCTTTCTGCTTCGCAGTGCTTGTCAGTTGGAGTCGTGACTGTCCCAGCTGATCCTACTGGCGCTCTTTGCGCGTCCGAGATGGCTGCGGCGCTCGCGGATTGGAAAAACAACGCAAAAGCCGCAGCAACCCAAAAAGAATATTTCGATCAGTTCATGGGGTACTCGTCGGCCATGCCA
>NZ_CAXAQH010000266.1:0-492 GCF_963970905.1 Pseudomonas sp. EL_65y_Pfl2_R96
TGGGCGTAGAGGGCGCAAGTGGGTTAGACCGATTGCCGAAAACCTATAAAACAGTCACGTTCTTCGAATAGAAGGAGGGATGCGCCAGCTTGAGGGCTTGAGTCTTGTTGTTGGGTTGGCAGTCATGCGAACCCTGCAAAAGCTCGGCGTCACTGGCGCAGGTTTGAAGTGGCCTAACGATGTTCTCGTCGGCAATAAGAAAATTGCCGGTATTTTGCTGGAGTTGGTTGGGGATCCGGCTGATGTGTGTCACGTGGTACTAGGTATAGGTATTAACGTAAATATGCAGGTTGCAGAGGAGGTTGATCAGCAATGGACTTCCATGCGACTTGAATCTGGTACAACTTGCGATCGTAACGTTCTGGTTTTCGAGTTAAGCGAACAGTTGCAGTCATATATACAGCGTCAGCAGGTCGGTGGTTTTTCAGTTCTCCAGGCAGAATGGGAGGAAAACCATTTGTGGCAGGAGCGATCAGTGTCGTTGATTGCTGG
>NZ_CAXAQH010000267.1:0-491 GCF_963970905.1 Pseudomonas sp. EL_65y_Pfl2_R96
CGACAGTCCGAAATGGGAAAATGGGTTGACCGGCGGTGATGGCAACTGTCGGGCGTATTTGCTGCGGCGATAGCGCAAGGGTTCTGCAGCGGTTCCTGGCGTCACAGGACCTAAGCGACCATCCCTTCTTTTTGACCTGATCCCTAAGTCGGTCGTTCGGTGCTTCCAACCCGCTCCCCTTCGGGCCGAGTTGCCGTGAGCCACGGCTGCCCGCACCACCCCTCGTGTCGGGGTTCTCCTGCGCCGCTTGCGCGCTTCGGTGGAAGCACCGCCCATGCCCGCCTTTTTCGGGGGTCAGTCGAAGGGATGGTCCCTTCGGCACCAAAAAAGGAACCTCGACATGCAGAACCTCGTCATCCTCGCCGGCAATGTCGGCGCCACGCCGGAAGCCCGCACCACCCAGGGCGGCACCAAGATCACCCACTTCAGCCTCGCGACTTCGCGGCCCAAGCGGGACAGCAACGGCAAGATCGTCAAGGACGACAATGGCC
>NZ_CAXAQH010000268.1:0-490 GCF_963970905.1 Pseudomonas sp. EL_65y_Pfl2_R96
GGCTGACGGGGGCAATTCTGCCGCTGGGCGCGACGCTGAGCGTGACGGGCAAGCGCGACAAGACGCGGATCGTGCCGCTGCTGCCGCAAGTGCGCGCCGCGATCGAATCCTATGTCGCGCTCAGCCCCTATGGCACCGCGCGCGATGCGCCGCTGTTTCGGGGCGCAAAGGGCGGGCCGTTATCGCCGCGTCTGGTGCGCCGCGCGGTTCAGCGCGCGCGGGTGCGGTTGGGATTGCCCGACCGCACCACGCCGCACGCGCTGCGCCACAGCTTCGCCACGCATTTGCTGGGGCGCGGCGCGGATTTGCGGGCACTTCAGGAATTGCTCGGCCATGCCAGCCTCAGTTCCACGCAAATCTATACCCAGGTCGACGCGGCGCATTTGCTCGATGTGTACCGCAACGCGCATCCGCGTGCCTAGCAGCGCGGCTGCCAGCGCAGCAGACGCCAGACGTAAAACACGCCGACCGCCCCGATCGTCGCCATCGT
>NZ_CAXAQH010000269.1:0-490 GCF_963970905.1 Pseudomonas sp. EL_65y_Pfl2_R96
CCACCTTGTCGTCCTCGCGGAAGGCAATGCCCTTGACGCCGTGCCGCGCGGCGAGCCAGTCGCCGCCTTGCAGCGCCCGCAGCAGATTGACGATGATCTCCTCGCCCTCGCCGCGCACGATGGCATCGATGAAGGGCGCCTCGGTCAGCACCTGCTGGTACATGAAGGTGGCGTGGATGCCGCCGAGGATGGTCAGCGCGCCGGGGTGGATTTCCTTGGCCAGTTGCAACAGCCGCTCGGCCTTGTAGATCGACGGCGTGATCGCGGGGGAGCCGACCACGTCGGGCTTCTCGTCGATCAGGATCTGGCGGACCTGGTCATCGGAGAGGTTGGTGGTCATGGCGTCGATGAAACGGATGTCGTCGAAGCCGGCCTTGCGCAGCGCGCCGGAGATATAGGCGGCCCAGGCGGGAGGCCAGTTGCCGGCGATCTCGGCGCCGGCGTCGAGCATGCGCGTGACGATGGTGGCATCGAAATCCGGCACGTAGCC
>NZ_CAXAQH010000270.1:0-489 GCF_963970905.1 Pseudomonas sp. EL_65y_Pfl2_R96
TCGTTGCGCCAAACGACGCTTTGTCGGGCGGCGGTTCGCTGAGCGTAAAAATCGACGATGCCAAGGGCGGCAACTACGAGAAGCTGGAAGTCGACGGCAAGTCAGCCGACACCTCGATCACCGACACCGTCGACACCACCCATCTCAGCCTGAGCGCCACCAACTCGGTGGCCGAAGGTGGCCAGATCACCTACACCGCCACCCTGACCAACGCCGCCGGCACCCCGGTGACCGTGACGTTGAGCAACGGCTCCGTGATCACCATCGATGCCGGTAAAACCACCGGCACCGTGACCGTCCCGGCACCATCCGATGATGTTTACAAAGACGCTGGCACCGTTCAGGCGACCATCTCCACCGCCACCGGTGGCAACTTCGAGAACCTGGTTCCTAGCACTGCCCCGGCAGTCACCAGCGTCACCGACACTATCGACACTTCGACCGTGAACCTGACCGCGACTTCGAGTGTGGCTGAAGGCGGCACGGTGG
>NZ_CAXAQH010000271.1:0-489 GCF_963970905.1 Pseudomonas sp. EL_65y_Pfl2_R96
TCTCGCCGCGCGCGAACATGGCGATCGCCAGCTTGACGCTGTCGGCGGGAACGACGACCGCGTTCCTGAACCTGGCGGGCAGGGTGCGCTCCGAGGTCGATCCCCTGGTCACGCCAATCCTGACGCCCGGCTTGTCGATGTCCTCGACCTTGCCGATCGGCGAATTCGCGGGAACGAGATAGCCGAGTTCGATCGCCAGAACGGGCTGGCTGAAGCTGACCTCCCTGGCGCGCGCCGGGGTTGCGTTGGTGACGGTGAAATCGACCTGGCCGTCGCGGATGGCGCTGACGATGTCTGCGACACGCTCAAGCCTGACATAATCGATCCCGACGCCGAGCCGCTTGGCGAGTTCGCCGCCGAGATCGTAGGCGAGGCCGTGGGCCTTGCCGGATGCGTCCGTCACCATCGAGGTCGGGCTGCCCGGATAGATGCCGACGCGCAAGGTGCCGCTTGGCGCCAGCAGTTGGGCGTCGCCCTCGGCCCGTGCCT
>NZ_CAXAQH010000272.1:0-489 GCF_963970905.1 Pseudomonas sp. EL_65y_Pfl2_R96
GAGAGCCTGTCCGGGCCGCAGGGGACGCTGTACGGCGCTTCGTCCGAAGCGGGCACGATCCGCATCATCACCAACCAGCCCGATCTCTCGCATTTCTACGGCCGCGCCGATATCGAAGGCAATAAGGTCAGCAAGGGCGGCTTTGGCGGCAAGGCCGAGGGGATGGTCAACATCCCGCTATCGCCCGCAATGGCGCTGCGCGTCGTCGGTTTCTACCAGCGCGATGCGGGCTATATCGACAATGTGCCGGGCACGCGGCGTTTCTGCAGCGGCACCACTTTCGATGCCAATGGCAATTGCGTGAAGGACGGCCTCACCGTCAACAACAGCGCCTTCGTCAAGAAAGACTATAACGACACCGAAATCGCGGGCGGTCGCGCGGCGTTGAAGGTCGATCTCGACAGCAATTGGACGGTCACCCCGACCGTCATGTACCAGGATACGCGCAGCCACGGTGCCTATGGCTATGATCCCAAGGTCGGCGACCTG
>NZ_CAXAQH010000273.1:0-489 GCF_963970905.1 Pseudomonas sp. EL_65y_Pfl2_R96
TTATAAGGACTGGGGCCCCAAGGATGCCCAGCCGATCGTTTTCCACCACGGCTGGCCGCTGTCGTCGGACGATTGGTACGCGCAAATGCCGTTCTTCCTGGCCAATGGCTACCGGGTGGTCGCGCATGACCGTCGCGGGCATGGCCGATCCGAGCAGTCGGTCGGTGGTCATGACATGGACCATTATGCCGCCGACGCCTCCGCCGTCGTCGAGCATCTCGATCTGAAAAATGCGGTGCATATCGGCCATTCGACCGGCGGCGGCGAAGTCGCGCGCTATGTCGCGAAGTTCGGCCAGCCGCAGGGCCGCGTCGCCAAGGCCGTGCTGGTCAGCGCAGTCCCTCCGCTGATGCTGAAGACCGACGCCAATCCCGGCGGCACGCCGAGCGAGGTGTTCGTCAGCTTCCGCAGCGCGCTTGCCGCCAATCGCGCAGCCTTCTTCCACGATGTCGCGGCGGGGCCATTTTACGGCTTCAATCGCGATCTCGA
>NZ_CAXAQH010000274.1:0-488 GCF_963970905.1 Pseudomonas sp. EL_65y_Pfl2_R96
CGTCTCGCAAACTACGACTATCGTCCGGCGACGCCAGCGGCATTCGCCCTCGTTGGCATGGCCTTGCTATCGTGCCTGATCGGGCTCGCGCTGTCCTTCGCGCTCATTCCGCCGACGGCGTGGCGGCAGGATATGGCGGTCGAACTTGGCGTTACCGATCTGGTATCCAACATCAACGCGCACGGCCTGCTCGCCGCCCTGTCCGCTGACGATCTGCTTCGCGAAACGCTTCCGCGGCTGGTCGGCGTGGCGCTTGCTGCGCTCATGTCGGGGATTATCGCGTTTCGGATGCGCCGTCGCGCTACACCCATTGTGGATGGTCGTGAGCACTACGAAGGGCTCAAGCTCCTGAAAGGCGTGGCCGCGATTGCGAGCGCCAATGAGCTAGTGGGCAAACAGCACAAAGGAACCGATCGTACGATACAATGGCTGCCAGGCGTGTTCATCCCGCGCGTCATGGAGGTTCAAAACCTCTTGATTCTCGGTGC
>NZ_CAXAQH010000275.1:0-488 GCF_963970905.1 Pseudomonas sp. EL_65y_Pfl2_R96
GTGCGGATGACGAGCAGCGGGATCGGCATGGAAGTCGGCGGCGTGACGGTGAAGTTCTCGGGCTCGGTCAACGCCTTCTATACGCATGATTCGCCCGATAAGCGCCTTGCCGGCACGACGGGCGTCGGCGGTCTCGCCAATACCGGCCCGCAGAACAGTTCGGCGATCCGCAACGGGCTGCTGCCGGGCATCTTCGGGCTCGACGTGTCGACCAACCAGGGCGGCTGGGACATTGCCGCGCACTTCGGCTTCTATCCCGGCATCAACAGCAATTCGTACGGCGGCAATGGTGCCAACGCCGCCGGTGCGCCAGTCGCGCTGGCGACCGCAGGGATCGATGCCCGGCAGCCCTATATGACGCTCGGCAAGCCGCATCTCGGCACCTTCAAGCTCGGGCGTGACATCGGCCTGTTCGGGTCCGATGCGATTCTGAACGATATCACCCTGCTGTCGGTCGGCACGCCGGGCAGCAATGCGGGCCCGTCGAA
>NZ_CAXAQH010000276.1:0-487 GCF_963970905.1 Pseudomonas sp. EL_65y_Pfl2_R96
TTTTTTTTTTAATGATACGGCGACCACCGAGATCTACACTCTTTCCCTACACGACTCTCTTCCGTTCTAAGCCGGTCGGCCCGCGCGGATGATCGAAGGTCCGGACGCCGGTGAAGGTGATGCTCGTGCCGGGTTTCATGAAGGCGGCTGCCGCGTCCGGATCGGGAATCATCGAGGCCGTGAGATAGGCTTCGACGATTTCGGCATCGGTCATGGGGGCGGTGGCGGGCACGGACATGGGGCGTCTCCGGGAGCCTGACCAGTCTACAATCTACCCCCAGAACTGCATGCATCTTTTTTGAACAATTCGTGCATTGAATTGCACACAATCTGGAGCTGCCTCGTTCCGCCTCTTCCGCTAGCCTGTGGGCGCCACATGTAACGCCATGACCACCCAGACCGCCTTCGACCTGATCTTCCGCAACGCGCTGCCGTGATCGTGCCCGCAGCGCCCGAGCAGGCAGGCCTTGTCGAGATGGATGTGGGT
>NZ_CAXAQH010000277.1:0-486 GCF_963970905.1 Pseudomonas sp. EL_65y_Pfl2_R96
GAGGGGCGCTTTTGACGAACGGGCTGATAGCGGAGGTGGAAAAGACGGGTCTTGCGCCAGCGCGTCGGATGGATTGAAGAAATAGGAATTTGAGATGAATGTAGACTTGGATGGGCTCTTGAGCCGCTTACGCAACGAACCGGGGCATCCCGGTCTGGCCGGTCTTGAAGAGGCAGTGTTCAGGCGCATTGCCGCCAGGACGCAGGTTTCGGCGGGCTCCCAGTTGAGGCTTGGCGCGGTCGCCGCCTTTGGCGCAGTGCTGCTGGGTGTTGCCAGCAACGGGGTTACGACGCCAGTCGAGGCCTCCGTTACGCTCTCGCCTTTTGGGCCATCCAATCCGCTTGCTCCCTCCACGTTGCTCGCAGGTCCGCGATGAAGCCGCGGCTGCTCGTTCTGGTCGCGATTGTCGCCTTTGTCGCAGCCGTCGCGGGCGTGTTTCTGGGCCGTCATTTCCTGCCACATCCTGTGGCTGGCGGCGTCGAACTG
>NZ_CAXAQH010000278.1:0-486 GCF_963970905.1 Pseudomonas sp. EL_65y_Pfl2_R96
TGGTGCCGTAATTCTGCCCAGCCTGGGCATAGGTGCCGAAAGCGCCGGCATCGTTGTCGCCTATCATGACGATTAGCCCCGGGCCGACCACAGCAAGCAGCGTCATCAGTCGCGCTTTGAGCCCTGTGCGGGGAGCCTCGTCGCCCAAGCGGATCGTGCCGAATGCCCCTTCGATGTCTCCGACGTGCGCTGTATCGAGCGACGCGCCGGGTTGGCCTTCGTTCACGGTTGCGGGCATAGGCGAGTGTCCGGAAGGAAGAAAACCGACGTTGGCTGGGCTAATCTGGTATGCTGATTTTGGGCACGTCCGCACACGATCTGCGTCTCCTGTCGATGGGCGAGCACCATGACGGGCAGAGCCTGCTTGCCAGATAGCGCCAGTGAGAGGTTTGACGCCACCCCTTGTTCTGCGATGATAGGGGTAACTTGGCCGTGGCTCGCGTCGTATACCTGGAGGATTGGCGCGCCAACAGTGTCGAGGAGTGT
>NZ_CAXAQH010000279.1:0-486 GCF_963970905.1 Pseudomonas sp. EL_65y_Pfl2_R96
TGACGCTATTGCCGAGCATGACGGCGTCCGCCTGGTGGTCGATTCGATCAGCCTCGATCTCGTGCGCGGGTCGGCGGTGGATTATGTCGAGGAACTCGGTGGTGCCGCTTTCAATGTGACCAACCCCAACGCCGCGTCGGGTTGCGGTTGCGGTTCCAGCTTCTCGGTGTAACGTCCGCCCCGGACAAATGGGCGCTGCTGCGTGAAGATCGTTACCTACAATATCAACGGCATCAAGGCGCGCTTGCCGCGCCTGCTGGAATATCTCGCCGAACAGCAGCCCGATGTGGTGTGCCTGCAGGAGCTCAAGACCAGCGACGAAACCTTCCCCGAGGCGGATATCCGCGCGGCGGGATATGGCGCGGTGTGGCACGGGCAGAAGAGCTGGAACGGCGTGGCCGTGCTGGCGAAGGGGCAGGACCCGATCGAGCGGCAACGCGGCCTGGCGGGCGAAACTGAGGACGATCACAGCCGCTATCTCGAAAC
>NZ_CAXAQH010000280.1:0-484 GCF_963970905.1 Pseudomonas sp. EL_65y_Pfl2_R96
TGACTGCTTCGAATTCACGACGATCGCGCAAGTATGCCCGTCGCTGTACGAGCGCACGCTGACCGTCAACGGCTGCTCCAAGGCCTATGCCATGACCGGCTGGCGGATCGGTTATGCCGGGGGCGCGTCGTGGCTGATCAAGGCGATGTCCAAGCTGCAGTCGCAATCGACCAGCAACCCCTGCTCGATCGCCCAAGCGGCTGCTGTCGCCGCACTCAATGGCGACCAGAGTTTCCTCAAGGAGCGCGCCGCCGTGTTCCAGGGACGGCGCGATCTGGTCGTGTCGATGCTCAACCAGGCCAACGGCATCACCTGCCCGCGGCCCGAAGGCGCGTTCTACGTCTATCCCGAATTCTCCGCGCTGATCGGCAAGTCGACGCCCTCGGGCAAACTGATCGACAGCGACGAAGCCTTCGTCGCCTATCTGCTCGACGATGCCAAGGTCGCCGCCGTCCAGGGTGCGGCATTCGGCCTGTCACCGGCG
>NZ_CAXAQH010000281.1:0-482 GCF_963970905.1 Pseudomonas sp. EL_65y_Pfl2_R96
CAAGGCCATCATCGCCGATCGCATCCGCGACCGGTTCCTGTCACGACGAAGGACCAGTTGATGCTCGCCGACGTGCAATCCAGCTACGGCCTCGCCCGCCCGTTCCAGGGCGCGGGCAATTTCGAGACCGAGCATCAGCGCGTCATCGTACGCGAAGTCTGCGCAGCGGTGCAGACCGGACGGCTGATCGTCGTCTCCGGACTGGTCGGTTCGGGCAAGACGCACCTGCTGCGCCGCATCGAGGACGAACTGGCGCGCGCCGGCAAGGTCGCGGTCGCCAAGTCGCTGGCGGTGGACAAGCGGCGCACCTCGCTTACCTCGCTGATCGAGGCATTGTTCTACGACCTGTCGTCCGGCGACCGCGCGCAGGTGAAGATCCCCAAACAGGCCGAACGGCGCGAGCGCGACCTTCGTGATCTGATGCGCAAGGGCAAGCGGAAGAGCACACGTCTGAACTCCAGTCACGGTACAACAGCTCGTAT
>NZ_CAXAQH010000282.1:0-482 GCF_963970905.1 Pseudomonas sp. EL_65y_Pfl2_R96
ACCTGCACCCAGGTGCGGCCGGGGGTGAGCGCGTGGATCTCGTAGCGCGGCGCGCGGGGATTGTTCGATTGGACTGGCTTCAGCGCGATCGTCATCGCCACTGCGAGCGTCGAGATGCGGCCCATGAAGATGCCGGCTTCGTTCTGCTTGATCTGACCGATGTTCATCGTAACGTCTCCTGTGTGTCTGCTGGACCCCATGTCCTCGACAACATCTTCAATTCCTCTCTCCTCCCCGGCCCTTCGGCCGGGCAGGGCGCGAAAGCGCCCCTCACCGACGCGCTTTTCGCGTGGCGGTGGACGATGGTAGGGAGTGGTAGGGAGCGTCCTGGGGCGGTCGTTTACGAGGAAGACGAGGTCAGTGCCGAACAGATGACGCTTGGCGGCGCGCCGGTGGCGTTCACCGCGTTGGTGAGACTGCGAAGAACGGTTTGTTTGATATCGGCGTGGAGCCTGTCCCGCTCGTCGCGGAATCGCGGTTCT
>NZ_CAXAQH010000283.1:0-478 GCF_963970905.1 Pseudomonas sp. EL_65y_Pfl2_R96
CCGAGCAATGCGTCGATGAAGGCACGATCCTCCTCTGGCAGCGAGCCCAGCGGCAGTCGGAGCTGTTCGACGATCGCCTGTCGGGCGGCAAGGCCGGTGGCATGGGCCGTCTCGACGACCGGGTCCGGAAAGGGTGTGCGCCGCACGGCAAGCCCTGAGGTGGTAGGCGGCAGCGACGGCAAGGGCCGGTCACCACCCGTGATCGCGGCACGGGGCAGACCGAGCTGGTCGGCAAGCCGCACCACCTTGTCGAGCCGTTCTTCCGCCCGGCTCTTCTGGTATTTGCGGTAGCGATAGAGCGGCACCGCGCCGCGCGACGGCTCGAACGGGCCGAAGCGCTTGCCGTCGTGCTCGACGAACAGCGCCTGGTCGAACAACCCCCATAGCAGCGTCACCGTCTCGCCGGCGAGATGCGGCTCGACTTCATAGGTCGTGCCCTCGACCGAGACGGTCGCGTCACCGGCGACGTTACGGCGCT
>NZ_CAXAQH010000284.1:0-477 GCF_963970905.1 Pseudomonas sp. EL_65y_Pfl2_R96
TCAACAGGTAGCAATTCGGCCAGCGTTTTGAGTAGGCGATTTTGATACTTGGGACAGCTCTCGCGCTCATGAACGCTTTCATAAACCGGAAATGAGCGTCCCGCTAGAGGGATCGATGCTCTTAGCAAAAAGGCTGTGCCTGAAGCGTCAATTCGAGACCAGTCGACCAGGATCAAAGGATGCTTCAACGAACCCAGCAATGCCCGAAGCATTACCCAATAGAACAATGGACGCTCTGATCTCAAGTGTTGATTGCCCAGCAACCGATCCACACGCTTGATCGAATGCTTGGGATAAGCACGCCCGTCATGAAGCGACCAAGAGCGGTCAGTGTCAGTCGACGTCCTTGCAGTAACGAACTGACACAACTCATCAGTGATGTCAGGGCGAGAATGGATAGAGGGCAGTGCTTGAGCGAGCGCTCTGTGCAAAAATCGGATGGCTTGCATGGGTTCGGTTTCTTGTATTTGTGTGGTG
>NZ_CAXAQH010000285.1:0-477 GCF_963970905.1 Pseudomonas sp. EL_65y_Pfl2_R96
CTCGCTTCCTTGTATCCCAGTTCGACCGACTGGATCACGCTGCGGCCGCGGCGGCGTTCCTCGCGGATGCGCTCGTTGATCAGCACGTTCGCGTCGACTGCGGTGCCGATCGTCAGCACGAAGCCCGCAATACCCGGCAGCGTCAGCGTGCCGTTGAGCAACGCCAGCACGCCCATGATGACCATCACGTTGATGACCACGGCGTAGTCGGCATAGAAACCGAAGCGACCGTAGGTGACGATCATGAACACCACGACCAGCGCGACAGCGATGCTCGACGCCAGGATGCCGGCGTGGATCGAGTCGGTGCCGAGATCCGAACCGACGCTATGCTCCTCGATCACCTTCAGCGTGATCGGCAATTTGCCCGAGCTGAGCGCGATCGCCAGGTTGTTGGCGGATTCGACGGTGAAGCGGTCTTCGATATAGCCCGAGCCACCCAGAATTGGCGTGTTGATGCGCGGCGCGGAAATCACT
>NZ_CAXAQH010000286.1:0-476 GCF_963970905.1 Pseudomonas sp. EL_65y_Pfl2_R96
GACTGCGCCCTCCGACGCCTCTGGCCTGCCTCGACTTACGTCGCGACTACGACCGGAGCTCTGTAATCCTCTTGCTTGGTTAGCACCGCCCAGACGATGCGGGCGGTTTTGTTGGCAAGCGCGACCGTTACCAGCATGCGCGGCTTTCGCGCGAGCATGCCCTCGAGCCACGAGCCCTTGGGGGCACCGCGCCTGCTCGCCTGCAACACGACCGCACTGCTGCCGATGATCAGCAACCGCCTGAGCGTTCGCTCGCCCATGCGCGAGATCGCACCCAGCTTCTGCTTGGGCACGAGCCCCAGCCATGCCGCAAAGTCGCGCCCCTTCGCAAAGGTCTCGGCCGGAGGCGCGATCGCTGCGATCGCCGTCGCCGTGATCGGACCGATGCCAGGGATCGTCATCAGCCGACGCGCCACCTCGTCCTCGCGAGCACGGCGGGTGATCTTCTTGTCCAATGCGGCAACCCGCTTGTCGAG
>NZ_CAXAQH010000287.1:0-475 GCF_963970905.1 Pseudomonas sp. EL_65y_Pfl2_R96
GCCCGAATACCCGCTGCGTGCGTTTGATCAAACCGATGATCGAGGAGAACTCACCCACCTGCACCCGCCCGACCAGCGTCGAGCGTGTACGAATCCGTGGGTTGCCGGTGACCGCGCCGAGGCGGTTGTTATCCAGCATGGGCGCCACCAGATAGGCCGCCGTGTTCGGCGCCAGCAGCGCGTCACCGTCGATGCACACCAGATATTCGCTGCGCGCGGCGATAGCGCCCATGCGCAGGGCGACTGCCTTGCCCTGGTTTTCTGCCAGATGCAGAACCCGCAATCGCGGGTCTTCCTTGGCCAGCCGGTCGAGCACTTGGGCGGTGTTGTCCTTGGAGCCGTCATTGATCGCGATGACTTCGATGTTCGGGTAATGCTGGGCCAGCGCCGCATGGATGGTGTCGGCGGCGTTGTCGCCTTCGTTGTAGCAAGGGATCAGGATCGAGATCAGCGGCTCGCCGGCCAGTGGTGGCGG
>NZ_CAXAQH010000288.1:0-475 GCF_963970905.1 Pseudomonas sp. EL_65y_Pfl2_R96
TCCTAAGGCCCTCGAAAAGCGACGTCAACGCCGAAAAGACAGCCGACGCCGTTACTGCTCCAGCCCCTGATGGACGCACAACTGCCCGTGGTTTAAGTCGTCAACAGACGTTTCTCTTCGCGATTACCTGCGCCATGGCCGTGGCCAATGTCTACTTCGCACAACCGCTGCTGGAGTCGATGGGCGCCAGCCTGTCAGTGTCGCCCGACACTATTGGTGTAGTGGTCACGGCGACTCAGGCCGGTTATGCAGTGGGCCTGTTGTTCATCGTCCCGTTGGGCGATCTGCTCAATCGCAAGCGGCTGATTCTGACGCAGATGCTGCTGTCGGCCGTGTCGTTGTGTGCGGTTGGGCTGGCGCAGAGTTGGGGCATGTTACTCGGCGCAATGGTGCTGGTCGGCCTGATGGCAGTGGTCGTGCAGGTGGTGGTCGCCTACGTGGCCACACTCGCCAGCCCCGAGCAACGTGGTGAAGC
>NZ_CAXAQH010000289.1:0-475 GCF_963970905.1 Pseudomonas sp. EL_65y_Pfl2_R96
TATTGTAGAGTCCGTCTTTATAGGGACGCGTCGCGAGGAAGGTCGCCCACCACTCTCCGTTCTGCGTCTGGACGAACTTTGCATGGCCCGCCGATGTCACCGGATTGGCGCGGCTGGGGTCGAGCGTACGCTGGGTGAGAATCGGATTGCCCGGAAAGGGCACATAGGGGCCGTCAACGGAATCGGCGCGGAAGACGACCTCCGAATGGTTGTCGCTCGTCCCGCCCTCGGCGGCGATCAGATAATAGCGACCGTCGCGTTTCAGGAGGTGCGGACCTTCGATCCAAATGGGCTTTTTGGACAGGTCGACCCCGCCATTGACGATCTGTGTTCGCGGCGCGACGAGCTTCAGCGTCCGCCAGTCGAACGCCTGCATCCAGATCGCGCGATGGCCTTCGTAGCGTGGCGTTTCGTCGGGGGCACCGTTGTTGACGATATACGCCGTGTCGCCGTCCCAGAAGATGGACGGATCGAT
>NZ_CAXAQH010000290.1:0-475 GCF_963970905.1 Pseudomonas sp. EL_65y_Pfl2_R96
ATGAATGTTCTTTGTTTGTTCTATCATGCGGGCATGCTCCGAGTCGATGAAGATAGTCTCGCCCTCCATCTCGAGGTGTCGCTCGCAACCGCCGAGCCCGCGCTGGTGACCGATATTCGGTGTGGCGACGCGGCCGCCCGGCGCCGTGCGGTATCGGAGTTGGCGCGCCACCTTGCGATGCGTTTGCGCTGCTATGACATCACAGCCGATGAACCCGCTGCGAGGTCCGATACATTGCCACTCTTCCCTGACGCATGACTGCCACCACCCCCGGGGGTAAGGGCTGATGCTCGCAATATTTCTGCTTGCTGTCGCGGTGGTACCCAGCGGCCATTCGTTCACCTGCACACCCGTCAGGATATGGGACGGCGATGGTCCGATCTGGTGCCGCGAGGGACCACGGATCCGGCTCGCCGGGATAGCGGCCCGGGAGATTGACGGCTCCTGCCGCAGAGGACATCCCTGTCCGCGTGCG
>NZ_CAXAQH010000291.1:0-475 GCF_963970905.1 Pseudomonas sp. EL_65y_Pfl2_R96
GGCTCCTGGCTCGACGCGGTGCGGGCGACGATCCTGATGGGGGTGGTCAGCGGAGTCTATTATTGGCGTGCCAAGACCGAGGAGCGGCATCTCGGGATGGACCCGACGTATCGCGATTATTCGGAATGGATCGAGCGCAACGGGCTGGTGCCGCGTTTCTTCGCCTGGGTTGGCGGCAAGCGCACGGTCCGGGTCTAGCGCCGCGCGGTTTCGGGGCATCCGAGGATGCCCCGAGGGTCCGCAGTGTTCAGGCTATCAGCGGGAAGAGAGCTGCACCGGGCGCGCGGCCGCGCGGGCAAGCACGCTGTCGGCAATCTGATGCGACCAGATCGCGTCGCCCGTCGGCGTTTCCAGCATTTCATTGTCAAGCGCGCGGGCGCGACGGAAGGCGACCAGTGCTTCAGCCGTGCGTCCACTGCGCAAATACGCGGCGGCCAGTTCGATATGGCGTCCGCCATCATCCGGGTTGAGCCGA
>NZ_CAXAQH010000292.1:0-474 GCF_963970905.1 Pseudomonas sp. EL_65y_Pfl2_R96
GTTACC
Organism: Pseudomonas sp. EL_65y_Pfl2_R96; assembly: GCF_963970905.1. Classification (NCBI taxonomy): domain Bacteria; kingdom Pseudomonadati; phylum Pseudomonadota; class Gammaproteobacteria; order Pseudomonadales; family Pseudomonadaceae; genus Pseudomonas; species Pseudomonas sp. EL_65y_Pfl2_R96. The sequence goes on from NZ_CAXAQH010000292.1 coordinate 7, forward strand.
AGTGAAAGTAACGTTCAGTCTATCTTTCTATCACATACCCAAATTTTTAAAGAACGATCTAGCCAAAGACTAGAAATCAACATTCACCATCATCACGATGGAATGCTCATTTCTAAGCTTTCAACAAACAGAAGCAGTAGTGGTGGAGCCAAACGGGATCGAACCGTTGACCTCCTGCGTGCAAGGCAGGCGCTCTCCCAGCTGAGCTATGGCCCCGTATTTCTACAGGCGTTCCCACACAAGCAAAATTGGTGGGTCTGGGCAGATTCGAACTGCCGACCTCACCCTTATCAGGGGTGCGCTCTAACCAACTGAGCTACAGACCCAATTTCGGGCTGCTTCTTATCGTCTTCTTCAATGAATCAAGCAATTCGTGTGGGAACTTATGGAGCAGCTGATGTCGTCGATTAAGGAGGTGATCCAGCCGCAGGTTCCCCTACGGCTACCTTGTTACGACTTCACCCCAGT
>NZ_CAXAQH010000293.1:0-474 GCF_963970905.1 Pseudomonas sp. EL_65y_Pfl2_R96
CGGTAATTATCCGGTGACTGCGCAAGCGCTCCGCGCGGGCGATGATCCGATGCGCCCCTTCCTCGCCTTCCGCCTGCCGACGCTCGCGGTGGTACAGGCCGCGCTGCCGCCCCCCGTCACCATGCTGCTGCTCTATGCGCTGGTCGCGGGAGTGGTGTTCGCCTGGTATCGACAATTGCGGTCGGCTTTTGCCCGTCCGGCAGCGGTGTGGGTCGCGATGGCGTTGCTGGCGGGGGGGCTGATCGCCTTCGTGCAAGCCGACCTCGCCTGTTTTCACGAGATTTGGGCGGGATTGCTGATCGCACTGTCGCTCGCCGTGCGGCGCGAGAGCAAGTGGATCGAGGCGGTCGCGATCGGGCTGATCGCAATGCTGATCCGGGAAAGCGCTGCGCTCTACGTCGGTATCATGGCAGTGTTCGCCTTTGCCGAGGGCCACCGCAAGGAAGCGATCGGCTGGACATCGACGCTGGGGGT
>NZ_CAXAQH010000294.1:0-474 GCF_963970905.1 Pseudomonas sp. EL_65y_Pfl2_R96
TTCTTTGAACTGCACGCCACCAACAAAAGCCAGCTGGCTGAACAGGCTCTGCGCTACATCCAGGTGCTCTACGAAATAGAGCGAGAGGTTCGCGACCTGGAACCGGATTTACGCCGCTGAATACGGCAAGAAAAAGCCGCACCCGCGATGGATGCGTTGCATACCTGGATAATCGCCCAGCGCGAATGCGTGCACGACGGAGTGGCTATCGCCAAGGCCTTCGATTACAGCCTGAAACGCTGGACGGCATTGTCACGCTATCTCGATGACGGTGCAGTCCCCTTAGACAACAACCACGCGGAGCAGCAGATAAGGCCTTGGGCCCTAGGACGCAAGAATTGGCTCTACGCAGGATCGTTGCGCAGCGGTCAACGTGCTGCGGCGTTGATGAGTCTGATCCAATCGGCGAAGCTCAACGGACATGATCCGTATGCCTATTTGAAGGTCGTATTCACACGTCTGCCGACACAGCGG
>NZ_CAXAQH010000295.1:0-473 GCF_963970905.1 Pseudomonas sp. EL_65y_Pfl2_R96
CGCATCGAGCGGACATAACGATCCTCGGCGCGATGCCCGCCGAGCGCAGCGCGGGCGTGATCGGTGAACAGCGCCGCCCGCAAGGCTGGCGTGGTCACCCCGACCGAACGGGCATAGCCCTCCGCCCCATCCTCGGCGAGCGCCAGCAGCGTCGTCTTGGCGCGGAGCGGACGCGGTGCCCAATCGGCCTTGGGATACCAGCGGCCCAGTGTGCCGAACAGGTTCGAGCGGATCGACGCCGGCACCATCGCGCGCACGCGCTCCTCCGCCGCCTGAAACTTGTAGCGGCGGTATCCGGCAAAGGCCTCGTCCGCCCCATCCCCCGACAAAGCCACCGTAACATCCTCGCGCGCCAGTTCGCACACCCGATACGTCGCCAGCGCTGACGCATCGGCAAAGGGTTCGGCAAAGGCATGGACCAGCGTATCGAGCAGCGAAAAATTGTCCGCCGCGACCACGCGCTCGCGGCGCCG
>NZ_CAXAQH010000296.1:0-472 GCF_963970905.1 Pseudomonas sp. EL_65y_Pfl2_R96
TGAACGAGCCCCATGAAAGACAGGACACCGTTTCCCCCTTACGATAAGGGATAGGCAAACGGTTATGTTTATGACTAACAGCAACGATAAGAGTGGGGAGCTTTTGGGCCAGGAGCGGCGGCGTCGCTGGAGCCCAGAGCAAAAACTGGCCATGGTTCGCGAGAGTCTTGAGCCAGGGCAAAGCGTTTCGGTGGTGGCTCGGCGTAACGGCATCAATGCCAACCAGTTGTTCCTGTGGCGCAAGCTTTACCAGGACGGCAGCCTGTCGGCGGTCAGTGCAGGCGAAGCCGTGGTGCCTGCCTCCGAGCTGAGCGATGCGCTCAAGCAAATCCGTGAGCTGCAACGGATGCTGGGCAAGAAAACGATGGAAGCGGAAATCCTCAAAGAGGCCGTGGAGATCGCCCGGTCGCGAAAATGGATTGCGCACTCACCCTTGTTGCCGGGGGACGACCAGTGAAGCTGGTCAGCGAAT
>NZ_CAXAQH010000297.1:0-472 GCF_963970905.1 Pseudomonas sp. EL_65y_Pfl2_R96
CGCGAAGTGACGCGGCGGCAGGCCGATCCCGTACCACCAGGGAATGCCGTTCTGCGCGAATACGATCGCGGTGTCGGCGCCGAGCAGCGGCTTGATGCCGGAGACGAGGCCGTTCAGGGCGGTCGCCTTCAATGTCGAAATCACGAGGTCCTGCGGGCCGAGCTGCGCCGGGTCGCCGGTCGCGTTCACCTTGGCCGCGACCTCGGATTCGCCGACGCGCAGTTTGAGGCCATGGGCGTGAACCGCCTCGAGATGCGCGCCGCGCATCACGCAGGAGACCTCGTGCCCGGCGCGTGCCAGCCGCACCGCGATGTGGCTGCCGACGGCGCCCGCGCCGAAAATACAGATGCGCATGATGTGATGTCCCGTCCATCCCGTAGCTGCCGTCCGGTCACAACATGACACAAGCCGCCATGCGATGGACGCGACCGCCCCACGCGGAAAGATATGGATCAGGACCTGTCGCGTCGGT
>NZ_CAXAQH010000298.1:0-472 GCF_963970905.1 Pseudomonas sp. EL_65y_Pfl2_R96
GGGATGCCCTAAACAGGCGGCTTCGGCCGACCTGCATGGGTACGGAGCCGCCATAGTACTCAAACGCCCGGGGTAATGCCTGGGACAGCTTCCCAGTCGGGGAGACGGTGCATCCGCATAAGGAACGGGCGACCGGGCCGAAAGCGGAGACCGCCGGGGGAAGGGCGGCAGTTGCGATACTTCAACCGAAATCATGGGGTGTGCTGATGCTACCTGAAACTGTGATGGCCCGGTTGGAGGCCATTCCGACGCTGGCAGCGTCGGGCAAACGAGTAAATGGGCTTCATCGTCTGATGGGGTCTCGGCTTCTCTGGGAGCAGGGACTCAAGAAGATCGTCTCCAATCGGGGGACGATGACGCCGGGTGTCGATGGCGAGACCTTCGCGGACTTCGGTCCGGAAGTCCTCGACCCATTGATCGCCAGTGTGGTGGCTGGAGCCTACAAACCGAAACCAGTGCGTCGGGTATTCAT
>NZ_CAXAQH010000299.1:0-472 GCF_963970905.1 Pseudomonas sp. EL_65y_Pfl2_R96
TCCTCAGCCCGACGACGTAGCGATCGACATCCTGTTCTGCGGCGTCTGCCATTCCGACCTGCACACCGTGCGCGGCGAATGGGGCGGCACGCTATACCCATGCGTGCCGGGGCATGAGATCGTCGGTCGCGTTACTGCGGTCGGCAGCAACGTCACCAAATTCGCGGTCGGCGACATCGCCGGGGTCGGCTGCATGGTCGACAGCTGCGGCCACTGCCCGTCCTGCACCGACGGCGAGGAGCAATATTGCGAGACGACCGGCTTTGTCGGCACCTATAACGGGCCCGATCCGGTGATGGGCGGCCACACCATGGGCGGCTATTCCGACCAGAGCTTCCAGATTCCCAATCCGCGCGGCCTCACCCCCAGCCACGGCTATAACGTTGGCGGCGTTACCAATTTTCTCAGCGACACTCTCGATGAGCGGCAGCACGAGCGCACTGCCTTTGGCCTTGCCAGCCTGTTGCACGAT
>NZ_CAXAQH010000300.1:0-472 GCF_963970905.1 Pseudomonas sp. EL_65y_Pfl2_R96
CTGCGGGGTCGGCGCCGCGGAAGCGACCTGCGTCTGCTTCTCGGTTTCGACGTCCTTGTTCTCGACAAAGACCTGCTGTGCGTCGTCGCCGGCGAGGCGGCAGGAGAACTTGTAAACGTAGCCTTTTGCCGTTGTGCCGAAGAAGGAGACCGTCGCGCGGGAGTAGCCTTCAGGCACCGAGACGTAGATATCGCCGCGGTTGGGCTCATTGACGACGGTGAAGTCCTCGCTGTCGACGCCGGTGGTGAGCTTGGAGACGCTGGCAAAGCGATCGTCCTTGAGGCTGACGCGAGTCAGCCCCGACTTGGACATTGTGCAGGCGACCTCGCTGTTGTCGCGCGCCAGCACGTGCTCGTCTTCGAAAGCTGGCGCCGCGAGCGCAACCCCACCGGCCACGATCATGCACCCGCCGATCAATCGCGACAGATGGCACCACCGACTGGTGACCGCTCCTCCAGCGCCGATAAGACCG
>NZ_CAXAQH010000301.1:0-472 GCF_963970905.1 Pseudomonas sp. EL_65y_Pfl2_R96
CGCGTGAGGACAAGGCCGCGCAGCGCTTATGGTTTGCGCGCAACTTCCAGTTCTTCGGCGCGCCTGCCGCGTTGTTCTGCACGGTCGACCGGCGGATGGGGCCGCCGCAATGGGCCGATCTTGGCATGTATCTGCAGAATGTCATGTTGCTCGCGGTCTAGGCCGGGCTGGCGACCTGCGCGCAGGAATGCTGGGGGATGTACCCGGAGACGGTGGGCGATGCGATTGGCATTCCGCCTGAGCGGATGCTGTTCTGCGGCATGGCGATCGGGTTCGAGGACACAGAAGAGCCCGCGAACCGCTTGCGCAGTGCACGGGCTCCGGAAGAGGAGTGGTTGCGGATTCATAGATAATCCTCCCCGGCACGGGGAGGGGGACCGCCCGGAGGGCGGTGGAGGGGTCTGGCCCCGAGGCGAAACCTGCGGACCGACTGCGCATGCATGCAAAGGCCAGACCCCTCCACCATGCTTCG
>NZ_CAXAQH010000302.1:0-471 GCF_963970905.1 Pseudomonas sp. EL_65y_Pfl2_R96
TGCCGTATCGGTGTCCAACTCGTCGAACCCGTGCATGCCCCGGCCCGCCATCCATCGGATCAGGAAGCGCAGCTGGACGGCCACTGTCACAAGCGATCTGGCCTGAGCTTGCCGGCGACCGACAGGAGGATCGACGCGAAGCGACCATAGGAAGGTGCGGGCATCCTCCAGCCACCGATGCCATCGCGGATCGGTGAAGCGACTGCCGTCCGGCAGCTCGAATGCCCAATCGACGCGAAATTGGTGACGACGCAGATCGGCCCGCGTATGGTCGAAATGCCATTGCGCATCGGTCCAGATCGATCGTGACGAAACGCGTTGCGCGGCATCGAAACGATGGAGCCGCTCTGATTGTGCCGGCATAGTCATTCCAACTCCGGGAGCAGCGGCATGCCGGTAGCGAGCTTGTGGGCGGGCTCGTGCATGTTCGCGGGGAAATCCGGGAGGATGTCCTGGGTGAGAATGCGCCAC
>NZ_CAXAQH010000303.1:0-469 GCF_963970905.1 Pseudomonas sp. EL_65y_Pfl2_R96
GCCCTTCCTCCCAACTTAAAGTGCTTTACAATCCGAAGACCTTCTTCACACACGCGGCATGGCTGGATCAGGCTTTCGCCCATTGTCCAATATTCCCCACTGCTGCCTCCCGTAGGAGTCTGGACCGTGTCTCAGTTCCAGTGTGACTGATCATCCTCTCAGACCAGTTACGGATCGTCGCCTTGGTGAGCCATTACCTCACCAACTAGCTAATCCGACCTAGGCTCATCTGATAGCGCAAGGCCCGAAGGTCCCCTGCTTTCTCCCGTAGGACGTATGCGGTATTAGCGTCCGTTTCCGAGCGTTATCCCCCACTACCAGGCAGATTCCTAGGCATTACTCACCCGTCCGCCGCTCGCCACCAGGTACAAGTACCCGTGCTGCCGCTCGACTTGCATGTGTTAGGCCTGCCGCCAGCGTTCAATCTGAGCCATGATCAAACTCTTCAGTTCAAACATCTTTGGGTTTT
>NZ_CAXAQH010000304.1:0-469 GCF_963970905.1 Pseudomonas sp. EL_65y_Pfl2_R96
CCCGTCTTCACGGGTGATCACCAGCGGCAGATTCATCCGCGGCGTCAGCTCAATGCCACTCAGGCCCTTAATCTCGAAGGTTTCCTTGCCGGTCAGGTGCAGGCTCTTGCGGTTTTGATCGAGCTTGAACTGCAGCGGCAATACGCCCATGCCCACCAGATTGGAGCGGTGGATGCGCTCGAAGCTCTGGCAGATCACGGCGCGCACGCCCAGCAGGCGCGTGCCCTTCGCGGCCCAGTCGCGCGACGAGCCGTTGCCGTATTCGGCGCCCGCGAACACCACCAGCGGCACCTTCTCTTCCTGGTACTTCATGGCGGCGTCGTAGATCGACATCTGCTCGCCGTCGGGCCAGTGCTTGGTGAGACCGCCTTCCGGAATGTTGCCGTCGGCGCCCTTCAGCATGAAGTTCTTGATGCGGATGTTGGCGAAGGTGCCGCGCATCATGATTTCGTGATTGCCGCGGCGGGTG
>NZ_CAXAQH010000305.1:0-468 GCF_963970905.1 Pseudomonas sp. EL_65y_Pfl2_R96
TATGCCGCCAATGCCGCCTTGCTGTCCACACTGCCGCAGCGCGGCGACCTGATCGTCCATGATGCGCTGATCCATGCCAGCGCGCATGAAGGCATGCGCCTCGCCCGCGCCGAAAGCGTGGCGACGCCGCATAATGACGCGACCGCGGTCGATCAGGCGATTGCCGACTGGCGGCGGCGCGGCGGCACGGGTCGCGCATGGATCGCGGTCGAAAGCCTCTACAGCATGGATGGCGACCGTGCCCCGCTCGCCGATCTCGCAGCGGTGGCGGCGCGGCACGCGGCGATGCTGCTGATCGACGAAGCGCACGCGACCGGCGTGTTCGGCCCCGACGGGCGCGGCCTCGCCGCCGATCTGGAGGGGGCCGAGAACGTCATCACCTTGCGCACCTGCGGCAAGGCTTTGGGCTGTGAGGGCGCCTTGCTGTGCGGCCCGCGCACGATGCGCGATTTTCTGGTCAATCGCGGG
>NZ_CAXAQH010000306.1:0-467 GCF_963970905.1 Pseudomonas sp. EL_65y_Pfl2_R96
ATGGCAATCCGTCCATCCCCGCTCGCCTGCAGGCGATGAAGGATGCTGGCTGCGAACGGATCCTGGTAGCGCCGCTCTATCCGCAATATTGCGGGGCGACGACCGCGACCGCCAATGACACGGCCTTTGCCGCTTTGGCCAAGATGCGCTGGCAACCGGCCTTGCGCACCTTGCCGCCTTATTATGATGATCCCGCTTATATCGAGGCGCTGGCGCAATCGCTGACGGCGGGGCTGGCCGCGCTCGATTTCGAGCCGCAGGCGATCGTCGCCAGCTTCCACGGCATGCCGCAGCGCACGCTCGAACTGGGCGATCCCTATCACTGCCATTGCCAGAAGACCGCGCGGTTGCTGGGCGAGCGGCTGGGACGGCCGATGACGGTCACCTTCCAATCGCGCTTCGGGCGCGCCAAGTGGCTCGAACCGGCGACCGACGCGACGCTCGATGCGCTGCCGGCCAAGGGCATT
>NZ_CAXAQH010000307.1:0-467 GCF_963970905.1 Pseudomonas sp. EL_65y_Pfl2_R96
CGGTAAAAAGCTATATGAAAACGATCTTTTTGAAGCTCTCCGCTTCGGACAGGACCCACGCCGTCACGATCGCGGCAAAACGCGGCATTATCGAACTTTAAATCGGCGGAGCCGAACGGGAGCGCATATCCGGTTCGCGCGCCCGGTCGGTGCCGTATTAATCCGCCGCCAAGACATGCGTGCTCGGTGCCGGACGTCGCGTCATCCAGATCACGCCGATCATAACCAGCGCCATCCAGCCACAGATCCAGAACAATTCCAGCGAGGAGAGCAGGTAGGACTGGTTGACGATTTGGCGCATCACCGAGCCAGCCGCCTGCTGCTGGGTCATGCCGGCGGCTTGCAACTGATCGGTGATGTGCCGGTACGTCGGCGAATAGTCGGTACCGACCTCGGTCAGCCGAGTCTGGTGGAGCGCTTCGCGGCGATCCCAATAGGTGGTGATGATCGACGCCGCGAAACTGCCC
>NZ_CAXAQH010000308.1:0-467 GCF_963970905.1 Pseudomonas sp. EL_65y_Pfl2_R96
CGATTTGCCAAGACAAAAGAGCTGCTTTCTCAAAAGGTCTTCGCCAAGATTATTTCTGATCCGGTCAGCACCAAATACCATCGTGAATTTGCCTCTGCACAATCTGAAAAGCTCAATGCAGTGGCGACCGACGCCCAACGTGCCTGTGCACTTCTTGAGCAGAAGATTTCTGCAAAGGATGAAGAACTTAACGTCACGCACAGTAGGCTCGTTAAAGCCCATGGCCTTTGGCAGAAATCCAGTTCAGAACTCACTGAGCTGGAGGGTAAATCTTCCGACCTGAAAGCCACGCTTGGTCGCAAAGAGCTGGAACTGAAGCAAGCTCGTGATCAGCTAGTGGCTGAGAAGAAGAAGGGCTTTTGGCAGTGGATGCGCACCGTGGCAATGATCACCGGCGCCTCGATTTCGGCGCCGATCCTCGCCCCAATGCGGAGCCCCGACGACAGCTCCGTTGAGAACAGCTCATG
>NZ_CAXAQH010000309.1:0-466 GCF_963970905.1 Pseudomonas sp. EL_65y_Pfl2_R96
CGGTCGCCCAGAAATTCGAGCCGCTCATAATTCGCTGCGGCCTGACTGCCATGCGTCAGCGCGCGTTCGAACGGTATCAGGTCGAGCGGGGCGTGGCCCAGCGCCGCGGTCAGCCAGTCGTGCAGCGTGTTGCTCAAAAACCTGCCCCGATCCGGCTCCAGCGCGCCGCCGAAAACCACGTCCACGGCAGGAACCAGTTGGCCGAACCATCGGTCGAGAAGAACGACAAGACTGCCTTGCCCTCGACGCGCTCCATCGGCACCATGCCCATGCCTTCGGGCGGATCGAAGCGGCTGTCGCCGCTGTCGTCGCGATTGTCGCCCATCACGAAGATATGCCCGGCGGGGACGGCATAGACGCCAGTCTCATCGGCATTGGGCTGCTCGCCCCGGTCGAGCACGTTGTAGCTTTTGCCGTTCGGCAGCGTCTCACGGAATTGCTGATAGCGGCAGATCGGGGTGCCGTT
>NZ_CAXAQH010000310.1:0-466 GCF_963970905.1 Pseudomonas sp. EL_65y_Pfl2_R96
TCCCCTTGGCGTACGAAATGCGGGGAAAATAGCCGCGATTTTGTCCTTCTCTCCAGGTGAATATTTCGACGACAAACAGTTGGTAAAGCGCGCCGCCGCGCAGCTGTCTGTCCCGGCATATATTACCGGTGCCGCCAATAGCGATGAAACGACCGCCGCAAAAAGCATCGCCGATGCAATGTCATCGCGCCTTGTTACGCGCTACGTCCCCAAGCACGGAGTGCATGGTGCCTCGACGTTGATTGCGGTGAAGGACCCCCAAGGCGCGGAAGACAATTGGCTGCCGGTTCTGGCTTTCCTTCGGAAAGTGGCACCTTAAGGCTTGCGCGCGAGCCATACGCCCGCGCCCCCGCAACTGGCGTCTTCGGCGACATATGCCATTTCGACCAGGCCGCCAGCCTGGATCGCCGCGCTGTAATTGGCCGCCTCCAGGTCGGCCCGGTACGGCGTTCCACTCCGATAGTCG
>NZ_CAXAQH010000311.1:0-466 GCF_963970905.1 Pseudomonas sp. EL_65y_Pfl2_R96
TGGCACCCGCTCGCTCGGTCCTAACCGAAGGAGCGTGCCCATGACCAGCACCCCGACCGAGTTTCCCGCGACGATCGCGTCTGCGCGGCCTCAGCAACTCCCGCCCGCGATCCTGCGCAAGGCGGTGACCTTCGATCAGCTCGAGATCAGCCGCTTCAACGTCCGCACCAATCGCAAAGCGCAAATGACGATCGAGGCGCTCGGCCGCTCGATCCTCGCGCTCGGCCTGGTCAACGCGCTGAAGGTCCATCCGCTGAAGGGCGGCAAGGAACGCTATGGCGTGCATGCCGGCGGGCGCCGGTGCCGCGCGATCGGCGCGCTGATCAAGGCGGGCGCGCTCCCGGCCGACTGGCCGATCGACGTCGTCGTGCGCGATCAGCTGACCGAGGCGCAGCTGCTCGAGGAAAGCCAGGCCGAGAACATGATGCGGCTCGATCTCGAAATGTACGAGATCGCCCAGGTCGTG
>NZ_CAXAQH010000312.1:0-466 GCF_963970905.1 Pseudomonas sp. EL_65y_Pfl2_R96
GGCCTTTGCCGGTGCAGACACTTTGGAACTCATCTGAGCAAACCCCGATTCAACGCAAATCCCCGGGCCGCTTCTAGCATGGACGCCACATCTGTGGCGAATACGGCGCTAACCGCCCGGACACGATTTGATTCAAAAAGTTACACGTTCCCCGGGCCTTAAGCCTATGAAACATAGTGCTGATCGGCCCGGATCGCGCGATTCGGAGCGTGCTGGTTACGACCTTTGGTAGTCGTCTTCAATCCGGATGATGTCGTCTTCCCCGAGATAGGAGCCGGTCTGGACCTCGATCAGTTCCAGCATGATCTTCCCGGGATTCTCCATCCGGTGCACCGCGCCCATCGGGATGTAGATCGACTCGTTCTCGTGCACCATCTTCACGGTGTCATCCACGGTCACCTGCGCGGTGCCGCGGACCACGATCCAGTGCTCCGCGCGGTGGTGATGCATCTGCACAGACAGCTTC
>NZ_CAXAQH010000313.1:0-465 GCF_963970905.1 Pseudomonas sp. EL_65y_Pfl2_R96
CAGGTCATAGGCATAGGCTTTGACGGTATGCGGTGAGCAGCCGCGCGCAGCCAGATAGGCGAGATAGTCGCGGACGGGTGGCACAGGCGCGCCGACTCCGTCGACAAGCTCGACCAGAGGGCCGCCCGAGCGGCTATGCTTGACCACAAACATGGCCCGCCTCCTTCACGGAAATGGCAGCTGCGCGATGGTAGCACAGGCAACCTGCCGCGTCGCCAAGCTGTCCACATAACGGTGAACCCGCCGGTGTCGGCGTACTGCTCCTCGATCCGTCGCCCGGCCTCGTTCATCGTCAGCCCGTCGAGCAGATAGGGTGACTCGCTGACGGTTGCGGGGATGGTCCGCGATGCGAACGGCGCGAAGCGGTCGTTGACGTGAGTATAAGCCTTGATGCCGGGGTCGTTGCCGTAGCGGGCATTGACCGTGTTCATCGCCTCGCCCTGCCGCGCGGCGGGGTAGAACTGG
>NZ_CAXAQH010000314.1:0-465 GCF_963970905.1 Pseudomonas sp. EL_65y_Pfl2_R96
TGATGGCTGGCATAACAACAAACAATTTGATTGATGCAACGGCGAATTGCAACGTATGCCCCGTAGCTTCACCCCACAGCGCTATCCAAGGACATACGAATGAGTATCGCCGAACCCATCCTGCTGACTCCCGGCCCGTTGACCACTTCGGCCCGCACCCGCCAGGCGATGATGATCGACTGGGGGTCATGGGATGACCGTTTCAATCAACTGACCGCCAGCCTTTGCAAACAACTGCTGGCGATCCTCAACGGCGCAGCCACCCATCACTGCGTGCCGTTGCAAGGCAGCGGGACATTCGCCGTCGAAGCGGCCATCGGTACGCTGGTACCGCGTGACGGCAAAGTGCTGGTGCTGATCAACGGTGCCTATGGCCAGCGTCTGGCGAAAATCTGCGAGGTGCTCGGCCGCTCGTTCAGTACCTTCGAAACCGCTGAAGACAAACCGACCACGGCCGCCGACGTT
>NZ_CAXAQH010000315.1:0-465 GCF_963970905.1 Pseudomonas sp. EL_65y_Pfl2_R96
TCTTCCGCTCGGGCTACGCCGCGGCGATCACGGTGGTGTTCCTGGTGTTCGTGCTCGCGCTCACGCTTGTGAAGTCGAGGCTCGCCGATCGCGGCGTGCACTACACATGACGCACGCCCGCTCCGCCCTTTTCTGGTCCGTCACCCGCCACATGCTGCTGATCGCGGGCGCCGCGGTCATGCTGGCGCCCTTCATCTGGATGATCTCGACCGCATCCAAGCCGCAGACCGAGATCTTCTCCAGCGAACTGCATCTGATCCCCCACCAGTTCGCGCTGATGGACAATCTGCGGGAGGCCTTCGCCAAGGCCGACCTGCTGCGCTTCCTGCTCAACGGCGTCATCGTCACGGTGTCGATCTTCGTGCTGCAGGTGATGGTCGCCCTGCCGGCAGCCTATGCGCTGGCCAAGCTCCGCTTCCTCGGCCGCAACACGCTGTTCGCCCTCGTCCTGTTCGGGATCCTGAT
>NZ_CAXAQH010000316.1:0-465 GCF_963970905.1 Pseudomonas sp. EL_65y_Pfl2_R96
CTGCCCGATCCAGGGGATTCGCGTCAGCGATGGGCTGGAGCCCGGTGCGCTCGATTTCGAGCCGGATGCGGGCGAGGATGCGCTTGGGCATATGGTCGAGAATCGACGGCTGCGCGCGGCGTTGTTCGAAGCGGCATCGGCGGCCCCGCTGGTCGACGTGCGGATGAAAACGCGCGCGGTCGCGGTCGATCGCGGTGAACACGGCGTTACCGTCACGCTCGATTCGGGCGCGGTCGTCACCGCGCCGCTGCTGATCGCGGCAGAAGGTCGCAATTCACCGACGCGCGAGGCGGCGGGCCTGCGTGTCGCGCGCTGGACGTATGACAATGCTGCGATCGTCACGTCGCTGCACCATGAACACCCCCATGAGAACATCGCCTTCGAGATCTTCTATCCCGATGGTCCGTTCGCAATCCTGCCACTCAACGATGATGAACAGGGCCACCGCTCGTGCATCGTCTGGTC
>NZ_CAXAQH010000317.1:0-463 GCF_963970905.1 Pseudomonas sp. EL_65y_Pfl2_R96
TGAAAGCCGCTGCAATACGTCTGTTGTCTCTGGCGCCAATACCATTACCCGCCTACGATACGCGCACGTTTTCAGGGAGCTTTTGAATGAACAAGACATTGGTTGTAAGTGCACTGAGCGCAGCGCTGTTGCTGGCCGGTTGTCAGTCGGTCAACACCACCAGCGGCGGAGCCGTAGGGGTGGAGCGCAAGCAGTACATGTTCAGCATGCTGTCCTCGCAAGAGGTCGACCAGATGTATGCCCAGTCGTATCAGAAAACCGTCGGCGAGGCGTCGAGCAAAGGCGTGCTGGACAAAACCAGTCCTGAGGCCAAGCGCGTTCAGGCGATTGCCAACCGCTTGATCGCTCAGGCGCCGAACTTCCGCCCGGATGCCGCGCAGTGGCAATGGGAAGTCAATCTGATCAAGAGCGATGAGCTCAACGCCAACTGCGGCCCCGGCGGCAAGATCATCTTCTACACCGG
>NZ_CAXAQH010000318.1:0-462 GCF_963970905.1 Pseudomonas sp. EL_65y_Pfl2_R96
GAGGATGCGCTTGAGCTCATCGTCCAGCGTCGTGAGGCTGATCATCACCGCCACCAGCCGTTGCTGCGCCAGTTCGGTCAGTAGATCGAGATCACGCAGGATCAGCGAGCCTTTGGTGACGATGGTCACCGGGTGTCGATAGCGCAAAAGCACTTCGAGGATCTGACGAGTGATCTTGTATTCGCGTTCGATTGGCTGATACGGATCGGTGTTGGAACCGAGATTGATCGGCGCGCATTGATAGCCTTTTTTCCCGAGTTGTTCTTCCAGTACCTGTGCGGCATTGGTCTTGGCGATCAGCTTCGTTTCAAAATCCAGACCCGGCGACATATCCCAATAGGCGTGGCTGGGTCGCGCGTAGCAATAGATGCAGCCGTGCTCGCAGCCACGATAGGGATTGATCGAACGATCAAAGGGCAAATCCGGCGACGTGTTACGAGTGATGATGGTCTTCGCGGTTTC
>NZ_CAXAQH010000319.1:0-462 GCF_963970905.1 Pseudomonas sp. EL_65y_Pfl2_R96
GACGGCCTGAACGAATCCTATGCGCTGAAGGACGAATCCTTCTCGATCTTCGGCACCGCCGATTTCAAGCCGGTCGACCGGCTGACGCTCACCGCTGGGTTCAACTATACCGACGACCGCAAGCACTTCTCGACCAACGTTGTCAGCACCGACGTATTTTCCGGCATCAACTTCGATGCGCCGCAATATGCGCCGTTCCGCAACCAGTTGCTCTACCAGGGCGGCCTCGCCCAATTGATCGGTACGCAATTGGGTCTTGGTCGCTCGGCCACCGCAGCCGAGATCGGGGCGTTCGCAGGTGCCAATCCGGCGGCCTTCAGTGCGATCAACGCAGGTGCGCAGGCCAACGCCAACGCCAATCAGAACAACCCTGCGGCCAACCCGCTCGCGGCGCTGCGCCCGCTGCAATTCCTGCCGCCGTTCCAGAACGTGCCCAACGCGGTCGAACCCGGCAAGACCAGC
>NZ_CAXAQH010000320.1:0-461 GCF_963970905.1 Pseudomonas sp. EL_65y_Pfl2_R96
GTAATGGTACGTGTATGGGCTAATCGTGCCATGGGGCGGAACGTTCAATGCCGCCGCCATGATCGCCCGCACCTGGTCCGCTTCGATTATGGTCGGAGTGGGACGTGGCCGCTTCCCCCGGCCGAAAACGCCGACAGGCGGGACTTCGTTGTCTGGGTCCTCGGCATGAGCGAAAAGGCTGAAGTTACGAGCAGCGTCGTACCTATGGCGAGCCACGTTTTGCGAGCTTGCCGTGTGGCACCAGTCGTAGATGCGCTGCACTCGGGTGTGCCGGTCACCGAAGCGTTCAGCGAAAGCGGCGTATTGGCGCAGCAGTCGTTCCTGTTCCGAGAACTTCCGCCCCAAGCTGCGATACAGCGAGACGTATCTGGCAATCTGCGTGCTCAGCATGACGGTTCTCCCGGCCATGGCTGCGCGATTTTCATGAGCATCGGCAGGTCGACCTTGGCGTAGATGGCGGT
>NZ_CAXAQH010000321.1:0-461 GCF_963970905.1 Pseudomonas sp. EL_65y_Pfl2_R96
CCGATTTCAGCGATCCGCTCGACGCGATCGGCGCGCGTTTCCGGCGCAAGATGGAGCCAGAGCGGAAGGACGGGCGGCCTTTGTCGGAGGTCGACCGGCGCTCGCTCAAGGTGCTGGGGCTCGCCCCCGATGTCGACCGGCGCGGTTTGCGCGAACGCTATGCCGAATTGGTGCGCAAATATCACCCCGATCGCAATGGCGGCGACCGCAGTTTCGAGAGCAAGCTGCAGGACGTGATCGCGGCCTACACCCAGCTAAAGAGCGCGGCGGCGTTCGCCTGAACGCTCAATGCTCCGCGACGGCAGCGTCACCCGGGCCGACCACGCCGAAGACGACGCCGTGCGGATCGCTCGCCACGATGATGCGGTCGCCGCCGGGGACCTCGATCGGCCCCATCGTCACGCTGCCGCCCGCCTCGGTCACCTTGGCGGCTGCCGCCTCGATGTCGGGCGCGCTGAAAT
>NZ_CAXAQH010000322.1:0-461 GCF_963970905.1 Pseudomonas sp. EL_65y_Pfl2_R96
CCATCGGCGGCCTCCGCCACGAACTGATCGCCGACCTGGTTGCACGGCGCATTCCCGAACGCGCCTTCGCCGAACAGTGGGAAGCCGCGGAGCTCGGCGCGGATGTCAAGCACATTTTCGACCTCGATCTGCCGGTGGCCGATTGGGCACGCGAGGAAGGCATCGAGGAAACCGCCATCCGCGAGCGCCTTGAACAGGCGGTCGACGCCGCGGCCGAGGCCAAGGCGCAGGGCTTCGGCCCCGAGGTGATGCGGTTCATCGAAAAGAGCGTGCTGCTGCAGGTTTTCGATACGGTCTGGAAAGAACATCTACTGGCGCTGGACCATCTGCGCCAGGGCATCGGCCTGCGCGCCTACGGCCAGCGCGACCCGCTGAACGAATACAAGAGCGAGGCGTTCGCGCTGTTCAACGCCATGCTCGACGACATGCGCGAGCGCGTTTGCTCCCTGCTGGCGCGCGTG
>NZ_CAXAQH010000323.1:0-460 GCF_963970905.1 Pseudomonas sp. EL_65y_Pfl2_R96
AACTACCTATTGGCGCGCGGGGGTTGATCCGCGCCAGTCGCGCTTTCATTAGGGCGCAAAGAACACTGCCCTGCCGGAGAGGATCTGCAATGACCGACACCAACCCGACGCCCTTCGATGTCCTGATCGTAGGGGCCGGGCATGGCGGCGCGCAGGCGGCGATTGCGCTGCGCCAGCGCAAGTTCGAGGGCACGATCGCCTTGCTCGGCGACGAACCCGAACTGCCCTATGAACGCCCGCCGCTGTCAAAGGAATATCTGGCCGGGGACAAGCCGTTCGAGCGCCTGCTGATCCGTCCGGCAGCTTTCTGGGTCGATCGCGACATCACACTCCTCCCCGGGCGGCTTGTCGTATCGGTCAATGCAGCCGCGCATCAGGTCACCACCGAGGATGGCAGCACGATCGGCTATCGCACGCTGATCTGGGCGACTGGTGGCGCGCCGCGCCGCCTGACCTGTGC
>NZ_CAXAQH010000324.1:0-460 GCF_963970905.1 Pseudomonas sp. EL_65y_Pfl2_R96
TGCAGGAACCAGCCCGGCCCATGCATCACCCAGCGGTGCGCGCCGTAAGCGAACCCCTCCATTCCGGCGACGGTGGCAACGAACAGCAGCGGGCCGATCATCCAGGACATACACATGAGATAGCGAGCCGCACGCGCAATGGCGAGCGACGCGGGAGCCTACGGGGTGGATTCGCGCGGGCGCCTGTGCTTAAGGCCAGTGCATCCCCGATCTTCGAAAGGCACCCGGCCCATGAACATCCATGAATATCAAGCGAAAGAAGTTCTCGCGAAATTTGGCGTGCCGGTGCCCGCGGGCTTCGCGGCACTGACCGTCGAGGAGGCCGTCGCCGCTGCCGCCAAGCTTCCTGGGCCGCTTTACGTCGTCAAGGCGCAGATCCATGCCGGTGGCCGCGGCAAGGGCAAGTTCAAGGAACTCGGCCCCGATGCCAAGGGCGGTGTCCGCCTCGCCAAGACGCTCG
>NZ_CAXAQH010000325.1:0-459 GCF_963970905.1 Pseudomonas sp. EL_65y_Pfl2_R96
GGCTACTTTGCTGGAACGTGACGATCACTTTCCGCCTTTTGAAGAGTTGCTCGATGAACTGCAAAAGGCGCGGGCGCTGGGTGAAAGGGTTCTGGCCGGGCGACAGCAATGCGCCTGAAAGAATGGCAATTGGCATTCGAGTCGTATTTGCTGGATGAGGCGGCCACAGCCCAACCGCTGCTGGGCGCCAGTCTGATCGGCGGGCCTACGCTGGATGTCGGCACCGGTCTGGCGATCTATCACAACGCTTATCAGGCCCGTCTACTGGAAGTGTTGCGCAACGATTTTCCGGTGATCTGGTACTGGATGGGCGACGAGGCGTTCGACTCGCTCGCCACCGCGTACCTGCGTCAATACCCGTCGGCGCATTACAGCCTGCGTTGGTTGGGTAAAGGTTTCGAGGGGTTTATTCGCGAGCATCTGGTGCCTGAACACAGTGCGCCTTTGGCTGAAATGGCG
>NZ_CAXAQH010000326.1:0-459 GCF_963970905.1 Pseudomonas sp. EL_65y_Pfl2_R96
ATTGATCCTGAACGGGTTGCTCGGTGCCTTGCGGGCTTACCTCCTGCGAGGGTTCACCGAGGCCTGATCTGACAATACAAGAAACCAAAATGCCGGGAGCTGCCCATGTTGTCCGACCGTATCGAAGCAAAATGGATCGACGCGTTCTGCGAGATCTTCGAAAGATGCGCCGTCAAGGCCGGCGACACGGCGGCGATCCTGGTCCTCACGCACGACCATGGCCTCGACTATCGGCTGACCGCAGCTGCGTTGCGGAGCCGGGCCTGCTTCATTGGCTTGATCGGTTCGCAGACCAAGCGCGCGCGGTTCCTGTCCCGCTAGCGAGGCGAGGGGTTTGGTGACGACGACCTTTCCCGGCTTACGTGCCCGATCGGCCTGCCCGGCGTGACTGGCAAAGAGCCGGAAGTGATCGCGATCGCCGCGCTCGCCCAGATACTCTCTCTGCGTTAATCTATTTAC
>NZ_CAXAQH010000327.1:0-458 GCF_963970905.1 Pseudomonas sp. EL_65y_Pfl2_R96
GGCCCTGTTCAATGAGGCGGAAAGCGTCGTCGAGCCCATTGATGAAGCGGCAGAAGAAGAGGCTGTTGCGCCGACCCAGCGGCGTGGCAAACGCAAACCGCTGCCGGCCGATCTCCCCCGCATCGAAATCATCCACGAACTGCCCGAACATGAACTGACCTGTGCCTGCGGCTGCCGCAAACACGCCATCGGCGAGGAAGTTAGCGAGCAGCTTGAAATCGTGCCGATGCAAATTCGCGTGATCAAGCACGTCCGTAAGGTCTACGGTTGCCGCGCCTGTGAAACGGCTCCGGTCACTGCGGACAAGCCCGCTCAGTTGATTGAAAAAAGTATGGCCAGCCCAAGCGTGCTGGCGATGCTGCTGACCACCAAATACGTGGACGGTTTGCCGCTTCACCGTTTTGAAAAAGTGCTGGGCCGCCATGGCATCGATATCCCGCGCCAGACCTTGGCCCGCT
>NZ_CAXAQH010000328.1:0-458 GCF_963970905.1 Pseudomonas sp. EL_65y_Pfl2_R96
CGCCTGTCCTCGATGATTTTGTGGGGCCCACCCGGCACGGGCAAGACGACGATCGCCCGGTTGCTCGCCGATGCCGTTGGCTTGCGCTTCATGGCGATCTCGGCGGTGTTCTCGGGCGTTGCCGATCTCAAGAAAGCCTTTGCCGAAGCCCGCGATCACGCGAAAATCGGCAAGCGCACGTTGCTGTTCGTCGACGAAATCCACCGCTTCAACCGCGCGCAGCAGGACGGCTTCCTGCCTTATGTCGAGGATGGCACGGTCACGCTGGTCGGCGCGACCACTGAGAACCCGTCCTTCGAATTGAACGCCGCCGTGCTGAGCCGCGCGCAAGTGCTGATCCTGCACCGGCTCGGCCATGCCGCGCTCGGCAAATTGCTCGACCGCGCCGAGCAGGTGGAGGAACGCCCGCTGCCGCTCACCCCGCAAGCGCGCGACGCGATGATCGCCAGCGCCGATGG
>NZ_CAXAQH010000329.1:0-458 GCF_963970905.1 Pseudomonas sp. EL_65y_Pfl2_R96
CCGTCCGGGCGGAACCGGATCTACCGTCTGTATCGAGAGGAAGGCCTCAGCGTGCGCAAGCGCCTGGCCCGCCGCCGCGCCGTGGGCACCCGAGCGCCGATCCTGGTGGAGGCTCGGCCGAACGCCCGGTGGTCGCTGGATTTTGTCCACGACCAGTTCGCCAGCGGCCGTCGCTTCCGGGTCCTGAATATCGTCGATGACGTGACCCGGGAATGTCTGGCGGCCATCCCCGACACCTCGATCCCGGGGCGGCGGGTGGCGCGCGAACTGACGGCGCTGATCAATCAGCGCGGCAAGCCGGACATGATCGTCTCCGACAACGGCACCGAGTTCACCTGCAATGCCATGCTGGCCTGGTCGGAGGAGAACAAGATTGACTGGCACTTCATTGCGCCGGGCAAGCCGATGCAGAACGGCTTCTGTGAAAGCTTCAACGGCCGGATGCGGGACGAGCTTCT
>NZ_CAXAQH010000330.1:0-458 GCF_963970905.1 Pseudomonas sp. EL_65y_Pfl2_R96
GAGTCAAAGTAATAGGAGCCAGCGCTATATTGCAGGAAGGCGTTGGTCGTGCGGTTCTCGGCGTATTCAAACAGGCCCTTGAAATCGTGCTGCCCAGCCTTGAAGCGCAGCAGGAAGGAGCCGTCATAAGTGTCCGTGAACAGAGCGTTGGTCTGACGGCTGATGTCCGGGCCAAGCGCGACAACCGGGTTGCCGCTGCCGCAGGAGGTCGCATTGTCGCCGTTACCAGCAACCGGCGTAAGGACGCTGGTCGGGGCGGTGCAGACGCGGAACTGCGCAAAGCCGCGGCCCAATTCAGGATTCTGGCCACGCGTATAGGCCTTGTAAACGAAACGCGTTTCGGTCGAGACCCGGTCACTCCAATCCGAGTTCAACTGGGCAATACCGGTACGCAGCAGTTCGGTCAGCTTGTAACCGTTCGAGGCGAGACCAAGAGCAGGCGACGTCGTCGATCCGCT
>NZ_CAXAQH010000331.1:0-458 GCF_963970905.1 Pseudomonas sp. EL_65y_Pfl2_R96
GGTCATGTTTTCCACGCGCACCAGTTCCAGCAAACGTGCGGCGAACAGAAAACCATCACCCGGTTTAAGGCGGGCAATGAAGCCTTCTTCGACGCTGCCCAATGGCTTGCCTGCGCCGCCCTTGCTCCAGAACTTCAACTGCATGCTCGCGTCGCTGACGATGGTGCCGATGCTCATGCGGTGCCGCCGCGCCAGTCGCGCATCGGGCACGCGCCAGACACCATGCTCATCCGGTTCGACCCGGCGGTAATCCGGATAAGCCGTCAGAGACATGCCGCCATGGCGTACGAAAGCCAGCGCCCATGCCCAATCGACGGGTGTGAGGTCGCGATAAGCCCAAGCGCCACGGACTTCTTCGTACAACGCTTCGGGTATAAATCCGCCCCCCAGTGCCATGCTGACCACATGCTGCACCAGCACATCCAGCGGTTGATGCGGCGACCATCGCGGTTCAATTC
>NZ_CAXAQH010000332.1:0-458 GCF_963970905.1 Pseudomonas sp. EL_65y_Pfl2_R96
TGGGGGTAAAGAACGGTACGCTCGGCACGATCGAGCGGGTCAGCCCCGAGGGCATGACCGTCCGGCTGGACGGAGGCCGGAGCGTCGCGTTCGAGGCGAAGGACTATGCCGCGGTCGATCACGGCTATGCGGCGACGTTCCACAAGGCGCAGGGCGTGACGGTCGATCGCGCGCACGTCCTCGCTACGCCGGGCATGGACCGCCACAGCGCCTATGTCGGTCTGTCGCGGCACCGCGACGGCGTGCAGCTTCATTATGGCCGCGACGACTTCGCCGATCAGCGCCAGCTCGCGCGCACGCTGTCGCGCGACCGGGGCAAGGACATGGCGGGCGACTATGCCACGCCCGAGCAGGACCAGGCGCGCGCGTTCGCCGATCGGCGCGAGATCCGGTTCCCGGAACTCGCGCGCCAGGTGGTCGAGAAGGTCCGCGACAAGGCCAGGGGCATGTTCGCCGGG
>NZ_CAXAQH010000333.1:0-458 GCF_963970905.1 Pseudomonas sp. EL_65y_Pfl2_R96
GGCTAACGCGGAGCGATTCGAGTTCAGCCGCGTCGGCTTCGCCGATTTTGGGCAGCAGCGATTCAGTATCGGCGAGGTCAGCCACACATATCTCCGTCATTCCCGCGAAGGCGGGAATCCATAATCACATCTTTGGCGATCGGAGCTAAGCCCAGTCCGACCGCCAGGTCCGTCCAGTCGGAATTGGACCGCTCAATCAAATTGAGCTTCCAGTCTCGGTTCCACTTTTTGAGCTGCTTTTCCCGGAGGATCGCGGCTTCCATCGTGTCCGCCATCTCGAAGTGGACCAGATGCACGACCCCGTAGCGGGAGGTAAAGCTCTTGATCAACCCTGCCCGGTGTTGTTGCAGGCGACCGATCAGGTTGGACGTAACGCCGATGTACAAGGTGCCGCATTTGCTGCTGGCGAGGATGTAGACGCAGGGCTGTTTTTCCATGCTCGCTTCACTCCCTTGCCG
>NZ_CAXAQH010000334.1:0-457 GCF_963970905.1 Pseudomonas sp. EL_65y_Pfl2_R96
CGGAATCGGTCCTGTAGCTGCATCTACGATTTGAGTTGTCATCGAACTTTCTTCCGTGGGGGCGACGATGAGTCACCTTGGTTCCACCACCCTGATCTCAAGTTTCGCGCCATGCTCGGATAACTGCCGCACAACACCATCAACACTTTTCCCGCGAACGTTGAACTGCACCACACCATTCTGTATCGATGTCTGAAGCCTAATCGTCGCTAAGACCTCGTAGCTGTTCCTGATTTCGACAAGTCGGCCTATCACGCTCGTCGAAAATGTCGCGAACTCACGCTTTGAATCGGTGGTCAAAGCAACAGAAACCGCTGGATATCCACCATGGCTCTCAACAACTACAGCGTTAGCAACCTCTAGCTGAATGTGTTGCGCACAAGCCGGCACTATTAGCAACAGCCACAAGATGGGCACCACGATATGGTATGGTATGCGACGGTAGCCCCTCATTGTT
>NZ_CAXAQH010000335.1:0-457 GCF_963970905.1 Pseudomonas sp. EL_65y_Pfl2_R96
GGCAGTGCGCTGATCGAACTGCTCGGTGTCCATCTTGGTGTTGAGATGCGCGGCGTGTGGGAGGCCGACGACGCGTTGCTCGACCTGATCCGCGACCGCGAAGTGTTGGGCTGCATCCTGAGCGATGTCGGGGGTGCTGGCGTTGCCACCGCCAATGAGGGGGCGACCGGCAAGGTAAAGCGGCAAATCATCCGCGATTGCCTGACCGGTGCAAACGGTCGCGGCAAGGTCGAAGGCTGGGTGCCGCGCTGGATGGCGTTTCCGCCTGCTGCCTATACGCTGCGCGACGGGGTGCAGACGGTCAGTCGCAGCATGGCGTTGGGCGGCCTCGTTGAAGCGGCGACCCCGCAGGTTCTGTCCATCGCCCGTGCGGCATGATCCGATCCCGGCGGTGCCTGTTGGCACCGCCGGTCATCACATGATGCGGTGAAATACCCATCACGAATCACAATTTGGC
>NZ_CAXAQH010000336.1:0-457 GCF_963970905.1 Pseudomonas sp. EL_65y_Pfl2_R96
CCGGCATGTTCACCTTCGACAGCGGGCTTGCGGCCGGGCGCAACATCCTCGCACGCGCTGACCGTCCGACTGCGATCCTGGCGCAGAATGACGATATGGCCGTGGGCGCGATGATGGCTGCACGGGAGATTGGACTGTCGATTCCCGAGCGATTGTCCGTCGTTGGTTTCGATGATTCGGAGGTGTCGCGAATCACCTGGCCGCGCCTGACCACGGTGCGCCAGCCGGTGTTCGAAATGGCGGTGGCGGCGACGGAAATGGTGATCGCGCAGCTCGAGGATCGCGAGCCGCTGGCCCGCGTGTTGCATTCCCATACACTCCTGGTGCGCGAATCCGCTGCTCCGCCGCACGCCTAGCCAAATGCTAAATCGCTGGGAATCTTGGTATTATGCTGCCGGCGACCTTGGCTTCAATTTCGTGTGGCAGTCGATCGAACTGTACCTTCTGTTTTACTATA
>NZ_CAXAQH010000337.1:0-456 GCF_963970905.1 Pseudomonas sp. EL_65y_Pfl2_R96
TGGTACAATGTCGGTTCGAAGTTCGAGCCCAAGGGCAAGACCGGCTTTGCGCATCTGTTCGAGCATCTGATGTTCAACGGCTCCGAGAATGCGCCGAAGGACTATTTCACCTATACCAAGGCGATCGGCGCGACCGATCTCAACGGCACGACCTATTTCGATCGCACCAATTATTTCGAGACGGTGCCCGTCGCAGCACTCGATCGCGCGCTGTTCCTCGAAAGCGACCGCATGGGCTATCTGCTCGGGGCGATCACCCCGGCGTGGTCGATGAGCAGCGCGGCGTCGTGCAGAATGAGAAGCGGCAGGGCGATAATCAGCCCTTTGGTCTGGTGCAGTACAAGCAGACCGAGACACTGTTCCCCACCACGCACCCTTATGGCCACACCACCATCGGATCGATGACCGATCTCGATTCGGCGAGCGTCGAGGATGTGAAGGCGTGGTTCCGAGGTC
>NZ_CAXAQH010000338.1:0-456 GCF_963970905.1 Pseudomonas sp. EL_65y_Pfl2_R96
TGCCGCCTCTACTGCGGTCGGCCTCGCCCTGATAGCGTTCAGCCGTCACTGGCTGATGAAGATCCTCGGTGTGGCGATCCTTGCGGTGCCACATGTGATCGGCGCGCCACAACCACAAGTGCATTCGATGCTGGCCCCTGAAGCATTGGAAGCTCAGTTCAAAATCGCTTCGCATCTGACCAACGTGGCGTTCTGGCTGGCCCTTGGCCTGATCAGTGCGTGGTTGTTCCGCCGCAAAAGCGATGGCCAATACCACGCATGACCCGAGACAGTGCAGCGCCGACCTTAGTGGTCGGCCTGGGCTGCCAGCGCGGCTGCCCTGCCAGCACGCTGCGCGCGTTACTCGATCAGGCCTTGCAAGCGCATCGCATCGAGCTTGGAGCGGTCAAAGCCTTGGCCAGTATCGATTTGAAACGCGATGAACCCGGGCTGCAGGAACTTGCTGCACAATTGGCC
>NZ_CAXAQH010000339.1:0-456 GCF_963970905.1 Pseudomonas sp. EL_65y_Pfl2_R96
CGACGATCAGCGCCAGCGCCTCGACACGAGCTGGGCCGGCCACCTGACCATGACCGAGCGCTTCGACGCCTTTCGCAGGCTCGATGACGAGGCCCGGGGCGCCTGGGTGGCCTTCGCGATCGCCCGCACGCTCGAGCCGACCCTCAACATTGCCGAAGGCTATCGCAGCAACGGTTTTCACGACCATCTTGGTCGCCTTCTGGACATCCAGGTCGAACATTGGTGGCGCCCCACGGCCGAGAACTTCTTTGGTCGCGTCAAGAAGACCGTCATGCTCGATGCTCTGGAGGAGATCGGCGGCACGATCCTGCGGGGCCGCTACAAGGACGCCAAGAAGGGCGACCTTGCCAGCACCTGCGCATCGCTTTGCAATGGGCAGGGGATCGTAGAGGCCGAGATCCGCGAGAAGGCGACCGCCTGGTTGCCCGACGCAATGCGGTTCGATGGCATCGAAAG
>NZ_CAXAQH010000340.1:0-456 GCF_963970905.1 Pseudomonas sp. EL_65y_Pfl2_R96
TCGGTGCAGCATCTCGACTTCCTCGACCAGGAGGAGAAGGACTGTTTCAAGACCAGCTTCGAGATCGACCAGCGCTGGCTGATCGAGCTCCAGGCCGATCGCACGCCGTTCATCGACCAGTCGACCAGCCTCAACCTGTTCATCCCGGCCGATGTCGAGAAGTGGGATCTGCTGATGCTGCACTTCCGCGCGTGGGAATTGGGCATCAAGTCGCTTTACTATCTCCGCTCCAAATCGGTGCAGCGCGCTGGTTTCGCGGGCGGGGTCGAGGCGGACAACACGATCGAAAAGCCGCAATATGAATTTGCGACGACCGATTACGACGAATGCCTGGCGTGTCAGTGAGGTGATACTCCCTCTCCCTGTGGGAGAGGGAGGAGCGGCGCAGCCGCGGAAGGGTGAAGGTGATGCGCCTCTACCACAACCAGCCCTCCGGCACCGTGGCGCGCGCCCGTG
>NZ_CAXAQH010000341.1:0-456 GCF_963970905.1 Pseudomonas sp. EL_65y_Pfl2_R96
GTCGGGGATCTGCTTCTCCACCAGCGGCGTCCAGACATAGCCGGGGCTGATGCAGTTGCAGGTGATCTTGTGGGTCGCGACTTCGAGCGCCACGGTCTTGGTGAGGCCGGCAATGCCGTGCTTGGCCGACACATAGGCCGACTTGAACGGCGAGGCGACCAGCGAGTGCGCCGACGCCGTGTTGATGATGCGGCCCCAGCCCTTCTTCTTCATGCCGGGCACCGCGGCGCGGATGCCGTGGAAGGCCGAGGACAGGTTGATCGCGATGATCTGGTCCCACTTCTCGATCGGAAACTCCTCGACCGGCGAGACGAACTGGATGCCGGCATTGTTGACGAGGATGTCGACATGGCCGAGCGTCTTTTGCGCGAAGGCCGCGATGTTCTCGGCGGCGTCCCTCGCCATCACGTCCTGCGCGAAGGGCGTGATCAGCCCGCCGCCGACATCGTTGACGAG
>NZ_CAXAQH010000342.1:0-456 GCF_963970905.1 Pseudomonas sp. EL_65y_Pfl2_R96
GTTTTCGCCGCCGTAACGTCACCCGATTGGGCGGCCGTCATCATTTTCAGATAATCCTGCCTGCGTTGTCGCAATGCCGCCATTTGGTTGCTCGACGCGGTCGA
The DNA here is from genome assembly GCF_963970905.1 of Pseudomonas sp. EL_65y_Pfl2_R96. NCBI lineage: Bacteria > Pseudomonadati > Pseudomonadota > Gammaproteobacteria > Pseudomonadales > Pseudomonadaceae > Pseudomonas > Pseudomonas sp. EL_65y_Pfl2_R96. The sequence continues at coordinate 105 of NZ_CAXAQH010000342.1, forward strand.
AGAGGTCGGCGATGCCGACGATATCGCGCTTACGCCCGTGCAGGTGCCCATGATGCCAGACTTCCCGTTGCCAGTGCTTCGACTTCCCCATCTTCATTCTAGGAAGCAATTTGGCGGCAGCGCGAAACCTGCGGAAATTTTGATGGTTACGCCTGCGCTAACCGAGGAAGGTGCTGGATTGCGGGACCATTTATCCGCCTTCAAAGCCGTGCCGTTGGTTTGTTTGGTGCGCCGCGTCGGCATGGCATGCAAGGAGAGGAATGGCGTCACGCAGATCTCACTCCCATCGACATCCTTGGCGTATCCCAACTTGCCGAGCACCATAAAACATGGGACCCGCGCGATAGATGGC
>NZ_CAXAQH010000343.1:0-455 GCF_963970905.1 Pseudomonas sp. EL_65y_Pfl2_R96
TAATCAGCGAAGTGATGAAAAAGAAACGATCGTCTTTCGCGACCGCGGAATGTGGTTCTGCTAAAGATGCCATATTCGCCCCCCGACGAAACCGAATCGCTGGGGCTCTATACCATTGGATTGGCGCTGGAGGAACCGCGTCACGCCTTATTGGCGGTTTGCCAGAACTTCGGCGATCGACTTGGTCGTATCCCACACTTCGCTGCCGTCGCGCCCCTCATCCGCGAAGCGCACCTTGACGGTCGCGTCGAAACCGGCCGCTTTGAGTGGCAGCGCAAAGCTCCGCTCGACCGCACGGCGCGTGGCGTCGCGGGCGAGGCGAATGGGCACCGCTTCGTGCGCCTGGCGTACGAGTTCCTTTTGACCGGCAGCGCGGTTTGCCGCCTCGAGTTTCGCATCGGCGTCGGTAATTTTGGACAGGATTCCGCCTTCGCCATATTCACGGATCTGCGTCA
>NZ_CAXAQH010000344.1:0-454 GCF_963970905.1 Pseudomonas sp. EL_65y_Pfl2_R96
TCTTACGCCCAGAACATCGCGCTGGTCGGTTTGACCGGCGTCCGCAGCCGTTTCGTCTGCGCAGCCGCGGCCGCCTTCATGCTCGCGCTGGCGATGATCCCCAAAGCGTCGGCGCTGGTTGCAGCCATGCCGGCCAGCGTGCTGGGTGGCGCTGCGCTGGTCCTGTTCGGGATGGTCGCGGCTACGGGCATCCGGTCATTGGCGCAAGCGGGTCTGGACCAGTCGAAGGAAAAGCTGCTCGTCGTCGCGGTCAGCCTCGGCGTCGGCCTCATTCCGAGCATGTCCGATCGCTTCTTCGCCCAAGCGCCAGCTGCGCTCGCGCCCTTTACCCATAGCGGTGTCCTGCTCGGCATCTGCACGGCCGTGGCGCTCAACCTGTTCTTTGGCAAGAAAGCTGCCGACACCGCTGCTTCGAAGATCGACAAGATTGAAGAAGAGATCATCATGCCGGAGA
>NZ_CAXAQH010000345.1:0-454 GCF_963970905.1 Pseudomonas sp. EL_65y_Pfl2_R96
CGACGCGATCACCCGGCAATGCCGCCACGTACAGCGTCTTCAGATTGGCCGCGATTACCATCGGCGACATCAGCGCTATCCATAGCGAAAAACCGAGGGTGGAGAAAATCCTGTTCATTATTCGACTTCCACTAAGAGTGCTCTTTCAAAGGAATGGTGCGTGGACGCTCCAGCCAGGCGCCTTCGCCGTCGGGCACGATTTCAATGACATCGACCTGAGTGGCGCTGATGGCAACGATGCGCCCGTCGTTGCGCCCCAGGTAGTCGCCGACCTTCAACCGATGCACCCCGCCCGCCCCGCGCAATAGCGCAAAGGAGCGGTTGGCATTGGAAATCGTGCCGACCATTTCAAACTGCTCGATGTTGAAGCCTTCGAGGTATTGCCTGACCCGGTTCGGGTCAGGTTTGACGTTGCGCGAACCGTGCTTCTGCCCGGCCAGATCGACACGCACCT
>NZ_CAXAQH010000346.1:0-453 GCF_963970905.1 Pseudomonas sp. EL_65y_Pfl2_R96
CTCTTCCAGCAGCTTCAGGTCCAGCCCATTGGGATTGAGGCTGCGTTTGACCGCCACCTGCACATCGGTCATCAGCGGGGCGCCGTCAGTCTGCTCGCGGCGCCGCTCAAGGAACACCGACAAGGTCATGCCCGGCGCGAGTGCCGGCACTTCGCAGAACACTTCCTCACCGGCATTGAGCAACAAACCTTGCAGACGCTCCGTCAGGCTTTCCATGTTCAGGGGTTTGGTCAGGTACGCCGTCGGCGCCAGCGGAAGGGCTTCGCGCACGCTCGCGCTGTCGTTGCGGCTGCTCATCAGAATGAACGGCAGCGGCGGATTGCGTTTGCGCTGGCGCACGCTGCGCAACACGCTCAAGCCATCGACACCGGGCAGCTCCCAATCGACGATGGCCAGGTCATAGGGCACTTCGCTGAGCAGCGAGAGGGCTTGCTGGCCGTCGGCACACAGATC
>NZ_CAXAQH010000347.1:0-453 GCF_963970905.1 Pseudomonas sp. EL_65y_Pfl2_R96
TGAAGCGCTACGCTGCCAGATGCGCGAGCTTCAGAAGATGCAGGAAGCGGTAGCGGACACGCCTGACCGGCAGATCTCGCTGACCGATCCGGACGCAAGAGCGATGGCGACCTCCGGGAAGGGAACCGGGCTGGTCGGCTACAACCTTCAGGCGGCAGTCGATGCCGACAGCCATATCATCGTGGCACATGAGGTGACCAACGTGGGTCACGACCGTTCGCAACTGGCGAACATGGGCCGCAAAGCACGCGCAGCGACCGGGGCGGAAGAACTCACCGTGCTCGCCGATCGTGGCTACTTTTCAGGTGCCGAGGTCCTTGCCTGTGAGGAAACGGGCATAACAGCAATATGCCCCAAGCCGCTTACCTCCGGGTCCAAGGCGGACGGACGCTTTGGCAAACAGGACTTTCGCTACGAGCACGCCACCGACAGCTACCGCTGCCCCGCGGGTGA
>NZ_CAXAQH010000348.1:0-453 GCF_963970905.1 Pseudomonas sp. EL_65y_Pfl2_R96
GTTCCTCCGGGTGATGTCGTAATTGGGCGGTGTCGGCTCGGCGAGCGGCATGCTCGCGCGCCATTCGGGGTGGTCGGCGGCGATGATGCGTTCGACCGTGCCAAGGCGATCTTCGAGGCGGCGAGCGAGCGAGTAGAGCTCATCGAGCAGCTTCTCGTCTTCATTGGTGATCTTGGGGGCCTGCCGCCATTTGGTGACATAGTGCAGGATCACCCAGGGCATGCCGATGAAGAGCGTGCCGCAGACGGCGATGGGGACCAGAATGTCTTCCATCTCAGACGTCCTTGCCGAAGCGGGCCTTCATCGCGGCGAGTTCGGCTTCCACCTTGTCGCTGGATTTGAGCTCGGCGATTTCCTCCTCGAGCGTCTTGGGCGGCTGGCCCATACCCATCACATCGGCGCGGCCTTCGGCCAGATCGACGCTGCCTTCGATGACATCCGTGGTCAGTTGGT
>NZ_CAXAQH010000349.1:0-453 GCF_963970905.1 Pseudomonas sp. EL_65y_Pfl2_R96
TGTTGCGATCGGCAATGTTGCGCTTCTACGAGCGCCAGAACGCTGCAATCGCCTCGTGGAACGAAGCGCATCCCGAAAAGCCTCGTGCGCTGCTTCCCGACTTCTCGCCCTAGCTGTTCCGCAGCAGCATGGCAAGCGCCCATTATACTGCATCGCAGGGCGACATCATGGCGGCCAAGGCGGTCCTTAATCATGCGAGTGTCGCCACCACAGATATCTACGTCGCCGGCGATGCCGTTCGCCGCCTCGAACGCGATACGATCGCCCGACTTCAGGCGCTGATGATCACATGGGTCCGCGGCGAGACAATCTCGGATCGCTCGCAACATAGAGGCGCGGATACCGGCGCGCCGGTGACGGCGCTGTTCGGCCACGACTGCCTTCGCCCGACTGACAGCGGACATGCCCATCCTGGTCGCGTGTGCCCGAAACTGGGAGGCTGCCTTGCCTGTC
>NZ_CAXAQH010000350.1:0-453 GCF_963970905.1 Pseudomonas sp. EL_65y_Pfl2_R96
GACACTTTCAAATACGTGACAGGTTCATTGCGATTGCTCTATCCGCAAAAGTCCGCCGTAGAATGCGAGCGACTGCTCAGAAGCTACAACCTGAGCGTCACTCAACAGGCTCGTCTGAGGAAGGATCTGGACATCGGCCCTATTCCCGAATGGGCAGAACAGCACAAGCGACTGACCAACAGCGATGATGATCAGCGATTCGAGCAGATCGCGCAGGAACTTGACCCCTTCATTGTCAGATTGAGAACCGAAGGCGGACTTTCTTCCAGCGATTTACCCGACGTCGGGCAGCGCTAAGAAGCCCAATTCCTGAACGGGTACTTAAAGCGTGCAGGCTATAAACAAAACCGGCACGGCTTCCTGTACCGAACCGACATCCCTGCCATGTTCCGGGCCGATCTGCGCACCCCTTTTGAACTGGCGCGGGACAAACGCCTGGTGAGATTGAAGGGC
>NZ_CAXAQH010000351.1:0-453 GCF_963970905.1 Pseudomonas sp. EL_65y_Pfl2_R96
CGGCTTGCCCCACAATTCGCCGTTCACGAAATTGTCGATCCGCCCAAAGAACAGACCGAACGGCACCGCGCAGGCGAGATAATCGTGGACGCGGAGCCAATCGAGCTTTTGCGAGCGCGCAAACAGGATGATGCCGATCGAGGTGCCGATCATCCCGCCGTGGAAGGACATGCCACCATCCCACAGCTTGAACAGGCCCCATTTGGTCAGCAATTGCGGCGCGTAGAACAGCGCATAGCCCAGCCGCCCGCCAAGGATGATGCCGAGCGTGGCGTAGAACACCAGATCGTCGGCATGGCGGCGTGCCATCGGCGCGCCCGGCTGGCGCAGCAGCTTCAGCAAATACCACCAGCCGACCAGAATGCCGGTGATATAGGCGATCGAATACCATTTGATCTGGAAGAAACGCAGGTCGATCGCCACCGGATTGAGGTGGAGATCGGCGAAATGGAG
>NZ_CAXAQH010000352.1:0-452 GCF_963970905.1 Pseudomonas sp. EL_65y_Pfl2_R96
TGACGATACCCTCGTAAACCCAATCCGAAAGAGTCAACGTCATGCCCCGCGGTTGTTCGGTCTCGGCGTCGGTGTCGAAGGTCCAGCTATCTAGCCAATTAAAGCCGGCCTTCTGACGACGCGCCGATGCTCGGATCGAGGTCGTGATGGAGGTCGTCTGGAGCCGTAACAGCGCCGCTTGCAGCTCCTGATAGTCCCTGCCCCCGGTGCTACGCTTAATCGCCCGCAACAGGTCGTAGGGCGTAGTCGTCAGCGTGCGGGGTATGTCGTTCAAGCCTTGCTGCTTCATGCGATTGAGCGTGGACGCCGCCCATATTAGGATATCGGCGTCCCAGATCGTCGCCATGCCGTAGTCGGGAATTGCCTGCACGCGCACCCAGGCTTCGCCGTCCGGGCTGCGATACTCGATCGGTTTCAGCCGCTTGCGCTTTTGAAGCGAGAAAAACGGCCGC
>NZ_CAXAQH010000353.1:0-452 GCF_963970905.1 Pseudomonas sp. EL_65y_Pfl2_R96
GAACAATACGAGGCCTATGTCGAGGAAATGTTCCGCGTCGGTCGCCATCTCATGGGCCTGCTTGCTCTGTCGCTCGATCTGCCAGAGGACTATTTCGCCAAGGGACTGGAGGAGCCGCTCTTTAATTCCCGCCTGCTACGCTACGCGCCGCAGCCCGCAGACGCCGCGTTCAACCAGATCGGCGCCGGCGCCCATACCGATTGGGGTATGATCACGATCCTTCTCCAGGATAACATCGGTGGTCTCGAGGTGGAAAATGCGGCGGGCGAATGGATTTCGGCCCCGCCGATCCCAGGCGCCTTCATCATCAATCTTGGCGAAATGGTGCGGATTCTGAGTAATGGCCTCTATCATGCGAACATGCACCGCGTGCTCAACAAGCAGAGCGGCGTAGACCGCTTCTCGGTGCCGACGTTCTTCGACCCGGGCTACTTCTATGAGGTGAGCTGCGC
>NZ_CAXAQH010000354.1:0-452 GCF_963970905.1 Pseudomonas sp. EL_65y_Pfl2_R96
TGCAATACCATGCACCCGCCGATGCGCATAGCGGCTCGGCCGGTTATGTGCCGGCGATCGCACGGCTCGGCATCCCGGCGCAGCATCAGACCGATGCCGGGGTCGGCGTTGCCACTCAGGGCGGTGCCCCGGTCAAGCGCGAGCGTACTGCGTTGCCCTCCAACCTTGCGACGGCGGCAAGCTGGGACGTGGCGATCGCGCGCGCCGGGGGCGCGATGATCGGCGATGAAGCGCGCCGGTCGGGCTTCAACGTCATGCTGGCAGGTGGCGTCGATTTGCTGCGCGAGCCCCGCAACGGCCGCAATTTCGAATATGGCGGGGAGGATCCGCTGCTGGCCGGTACGATGGTTGCCGAACAGGTGATCGGCATTCAATCGAACCATATCGTCTCGACGATCAAGCATTACGCGATCAACGACCAGGAGACCGATCGTAACGCCGGCAATTCGGTG
>NZ_CAXAQH010000355.1:0-451 GCF_963970905.1 Pseudomonas sp. EL_65y_Pfl2_R96
TCAACCCGGACATCGAGTTCGTCAACGACCTGGGCATCGTCAAGCAAGGCGCCGACGAACCGACCTACCTGAGCTTTCGCGAAGGCGTCAAACGCGCCACCGACGCCGGCCTGCTGGACAGCAGCGTGAAGTTCTACCTGGCCGGCGAAACCCTGCCCAAGCAAGTGCGCAAACTCGACACCGTGAGCAGCAGCCGCAAGACCAACGGCTCGAACAAGTCCGACGAAGACGCCTGCTTCTGGGCGCTGCAATCGGCGCTGGCGACCCTGCAGAACGCCGCGAAAAAAGCAGACGCCAACGCCGTGATCAACATCGCCAGCGTCGACCAGCGCGACCTGTACAAAGACACCGAAAATTTCCAGTGCCGCGCGGAGATGCTGGTTTCCAGCGTGGCGTTGCGTGGTGACCTCGCGCACGTGGATTGATTGAATAAGGTCATGTAGTGAGTGGG
>NZ_CAXAQH010000356.1:0-451 GCF_963970905.1 Pseudomonas sp. EL_65y_Pfl2_R96
GCCCGTCCTCGCGCAGCTATTTCGTCGCCAAGCGCCTGGTCACCACGCAGTACCGGCAGGGAAATCTCAACCAGGACTCGATCGCGAATTACGCCCGCCAGCACCGCTTCGACGAGGTGCAGATCGGTTTGTCGCTGCTGTCGTCACTCCCGGTCGACGTGATCGAACGCGCCGTGATGGATCGCAACCGCGAAATGATCCTCGTGCTGTGCAAGGCGCTCGACTTCTCGTGGATCTGGCGGCACCATAAAGGCCCCGTCGACCCGTTGCTGGCGCAGGGCGTCTTCCATTTGCGGGAACGGGACCTCCTTGAACGTGACTCGCTCGGGATCGCCGCCGGTCGCCTTGACCCAGGCCCGCGCGTAGAGCCAGATCACGTTGTTGCGGGTGTTGATGGCGATGCTCTTGCCCTCGAGATCCTTGCCGGTCTTGATTCCGGATTCGCTCCTGA
>NZ_CAXAQH010000357.1:0-449 GCF_963970905.1 Pseudomonas sp. EL_65y_Pfl2_R96
CTCAGCCAGGCAAATGTGGCCCCTATCTTCAACAATTACTGCCTGACGGGATCGCAGAGCACGTTCGGGACCTCGACCAACCCGATCCTGCTCGGCAGCCCGATCATCGAGCCGCTCAACGCGAATGTCCCGATGGCGAAATCGTCGTGCATTTCGTGCCATGCTGGCGCTTCGTTCAATGCGTCCGGCGGCCCGGCCAACGTCGGGGAGCCGATCGGGCCTCATGGGCCGCCCCCGGGCTATACCGGGTATGATTTCATGTGGGGGCTGCTTTTCGCCCAATAAGCGCATGGGCCTTGTACGGCGCACCCGCAGGATCGTTCGTCACGCGCGTCGAGCGATCTTGCGGGTTGGGGCTTCCCGCACTCGATCGTCACTCCGGATCCCGGCAAGGGGAGAGGGTAAGCCTTTCGCGCTGGCGAGCGGATACTATCACAGTGGCGACGTTG
>NZ_CAXAQH010000358.1:0-449 GCF_963970905.1 Pseudomonas sp. EL_65y_Pfl2_R96
GCCGTCCTGTGGGCCGCATTGGCGCTGTTGCGGGAGCGAGGGGTTTGGGAGGGGGGGGGGGGGGGTGTAGCCCTTGGCTTCGAGCGCGCGGACGAGCGGCTCGGCGAGGCCGAGTTGTGCGAAAGTCATAATGGTTCAGTCCATTGCATGTGCCATGGACGCGCGTTCTGGACGCGCGGATGGCGGGGGAAAATGACACCCCGCGTGAAAAGGGAAGTCCGTTGGATAACGACCGAGGCGGAGCTTGGGCTACCGGTTAACGGCATACCTAATCACGCTGCATGACGCCTCGATAGGGCGCATATGCCTGCTGCGGTGCGGAAAGTCAAGATGGTGGAGGGGGAGGCGCAAGGCGGAGGTGCGGGAGTGGTAATCGCCCTACCGCCGTCACCCCGGCCTGGTGCCGGGGTCCACCCAGCCGCGGCCGATATCGCCTTCAAATGCAGGGC
>NZ_CAXAQH010000359.1:0-449 GCF_963970905.1 Pseudomonas sp. EL_65y_Pfl2_R96
GTTAAGCTTGACGCGAGGTATCCGGCCCTACAGCCACTTCTTCCACTTGAAGATCCAGTAGGGAACGATGGCGGCGGCGAGCATCATCAGGAGCGCCATCGGATAGCCGTGCGCCCATTCCAGTTCCGGCATCATCTTGAAGTTCATGCCGTAGATCGAGGCGATCAGCGTCGGCGGCATCAGGACCACCGCCATCACCAGGAAGACCAGGATGATGGAGATCTTCGGGAAGATCAGGATGCCGAAGGCGTTGAGCTCGGAGACCAGCACCGCCGCGACGAAGGCGCCGACGATGCTGCCGAGGCCGCCGATCACGACCACGACGAAGACCTCGACGATGATGCGCAAGTCCATGGCGTGATGCACGGCATCGCGCGGGATCTGCAGCGCGCCGCCGAGCGCGGCGAGGAAGACGCCGACGGCGAACACGGAGGTGAACAGCCATTTCT
>NZ_CAXAQH010000360.1:0-449 GCF_963970905.1 Pseudomonas sp. EL_65y_Pfl2_R96
ACATCGAACAAGCGCGCATCGAGCGCGTGCCAGCGCAGCGGCTCCGGCGTCTTGATCAACGCACCATCGCGCGGCACGGCAACAGTGCCACCGGGAAAATCGGTCAGCGCGGCGCCCACATAGCTTTGCGTGAAACCGATGTTGCTGCGGTTGGGCTTGACGATCGGTTCCCACAGCAGCCAGCGTTGCAGGAAACCGTCGGCGTCAGGGGTCAGCGGTGCGTTTGTCGGCGCGGTAAAATAGGGTTCGAAACTGCGCGCAGGCGCGGGTGCCTGTTGCGCCAAACCGGCGGTCAGCGGCGCTAAAGCGCCCACTGCCAGCACGATTGCGATCTTGATCGGTTTCATGGCTTTGTCGCTCCCGTGCCGCTTGCGCCTGCCGCGCCGCCGTCCCGCTGGCGTGTCAGCAAGCCGTTCATATCGAGCCAACGGACGAAGGCGTCGAACCAC
>NZ_CAXAQH010000361.1:0-449 GCF_963970905.1 Pseudomonas sp. EL_65y_Pfl2_R96
ACACGTCCGCTCGAAATCCTGCGCACGATCCACAGCTTCGATCCCTGCCTCGCCTGCGCGGTCCACGTCGTCGACCCGCACGGCCAGCAGCTCATCAACGTGAAAATTCACTGAATTCGGAAGCAACGATGGAATCTCGCGACTCATCTGATCGACGTTTGCGGTGGCGACTGGGCGCGGTAGACCTCGAGCAACCCAAGCTTGTGGTCAGCCTTGTCCTGATCGGCCTGTTGTTCGACCTTACTTCTGCGATCGCTCGGCCAACCCACGGCTACGGCGACCTGATCGATAGTTACTGCATCGATCGTGGACGTTTGCGGGTTCGCGCCCACCAGGGGCATTGCGCGATGTGCCTCCACCTCGGGACCTTCGACAGCGCGCCGGAGCACCGAATCGAGCCGATTTGGACGGAATTCGACCGTGGCCGCGCCGGCGCCGGTTTCGATTTC
>NZ_CAXAQH010000362.1:0-448 GCF_963970905.1 Pseudomonas sp. EL_65y_Pfl2_R96
CGCCGGCCAGTCCGTCTCCGGCGGGAGCAACAATTTCAACAACACGACGCGCACGCCGAGCGGGGGGCGAGCATAGCGCTCCAGAACAGCATCAACATCCGTCCGGTGCTGAAGAAGAACCAGGGCGAGGAGGTCGGGATCTTCGTCGCCAAGGACTTCAATTTCGCCGACGTCTATAATCTCGAGTTGCGGCACTGAGGATGAGCGACACCGCCGTCCTGCGCCATTATCTCGCACCAATCCTGCCGCTGCTGGAGCCGGTCGAGGTGACGGAGCTTGTCATCAACAAGCCCGGCGAAGTCGGCATTGAGGATCATCGCGGTTGGCATTGGCATGACGTTGCCGAACTCGACAGCGACTGGCTGGCAACGCTTGCCGTCGCAGCCGCAAGCTTTACGCGGCAGGACGTCAACGCGGAGACCCCGATCTGCTCGACGATCTTGACGGG
>NZ_CAXAQH010000363.1:0-447 GCF_963970905.1 Pseudomonas sp. EL_65y_Pfl2_R96
TCGTTGCGCCAAACGACGCTTTGTCGGGCGGCGGTTCGCTGAGCGTAAAAATCGACGATGCCAAGGGCGGCAACTACGAGAAGCTGGAAGTCGACGGCAAGTCAGCCGACACCTCGATCACCGACACAGCGGACACCACCCATCTCAGCCTGAGCGCCACCAACTCGGTGGCCGAAGGTGGCCAGATCACCTACACCGCGACCCTGACCACCGCGGCTGGCACACCGGTCTCGGTGACGTTGAGCAACGGCTCCGTGATCACCATCGATGCCGGTAAAACCACCGGCACCGTGACCGTCCCGGCACCATCCGATGACGTCTACAAAGACGCCGGCACCGTCGAAGCGACGATCAAAGGCGCGACCGGTGGCAATTTCGAGAATCTGGTCACCAGCGATACACCCGCTGTCACCACTGTTAACGACACCATCGATACCAGCACCGTTT
>NZ_CAXAQH010000364.1:0-446 GCF_963970905.1 Pseudomonas sp. EL_65y_Pfl2_R96
CAAACAGGAAGAACTGCATCAGCAACCCTGTGCTGATCAGCAGCGCCACATTGCCGCCGAACACCGCGCTCTGCCCATACAGAAACGCCATTACCCCCCCGCCGAGCAGCGTGACGATGCACACCGGTTTACGTCCCCAGCGTTCCACCAGCCACGCCGCCATCAGGAAACCGGGAATCCCGCCCAGGGAAATCAGCACCGTGTAATACACCGACTGCGTCACGGCGAAACCAGACTGTTGCAGCAATGCGCTGAGCCAGGACGTCAGGCCATAAAAACCCAGCAGCGCGAAGAACCACACACTCCAGATCATCGTTGTGCGCTGGCGATACTGTGGCGACCAGATCTGCTTGAGCGCCGAAAAGAAGTCGCCCGGGGGCGTCACAGTGCGCGGTATACGCAGCGGTAACGGCAACGCGGCGCCACCGAGCGATGCGCGCACCCGT
>NZ_CAXAQH010000365.1:0-446 GCF_963970905.1 Pseudomonas sp. EL_65y_Pfl2_R96
TCAGAAGGTCACACGCGCGGACAGAAATCCGCGCGGTGCGCATCACTCCCCGTTCGCGCCGTTGCCGCTCTCGGCCTCTTCCGTGATGTGCTCGACCGACACCACGTGCTCGTCGTCCGCGGTATCGAACACGATCACGCCCTGCGTCGAGCGGCCGGCGACGCGGATGCCTTCGACCGGGCAGCGGATCAGCTGGCCCTTGTCGGTCACCAGCATGATCTGGTCCGCGTCCTCCACGGGGAATGAGGCCACCAGATTGCCGTTGCGGTTGTTGACGCTCATGGCGACGATGCCTTTGCCGCCGCGGCCGGTGGTTCGGTATTCGTAGGACGAGGTGCGCTTGCCGTAGCCGTTGACGGAGACGGTCAGCACGATCTGCTCCTGTGCCGACATCTCGGCATAGCGCTCCTGGGCGAGCTGGAAGCTACCCGTGGTCTCCTCGGCCT
>NZ_CAXAQH010000366.1:0-446 GCF_963970905.1 Pseudomonas sp. EL_65y_Pfl2_R96
CCCTCTCTCCTTCACTGGATCTAGGATGATCCGATATGCAGCTGGTCGAGCACGGCCGCCTCGAGAGCGTCATGTTCGAGATCCTCGGCGTGTATGGTGACCACCGGCGCGATTTCTCGAAGCTTCTCGACCTGCCGCATCTTCATGCCGAGTGTATCGGCATCGTGTCCGGTCACGACCTCAAGGGCGGCCTCCAGCACCTCTCCGGTGGTGAAATCCCGTAAGTCGAGGAGAAGGTCGGGCCGGACCTCACCTGAGCTGGTCGGGACATCGAACAGGAGCCTTTTGAAGCCGATTCCTATCCCGCGTCGACGTAGCCGATACTGGAGATCAAGCAGGCCGACGACAGTCTGGCGCTCTGCGGCATTGTGTACGGCGATGAAGTTGGAAGGGCGGGCGATTGGCTGTGCATACGCCCGGAGCGCGGCATACCCTTCACGAGGATT
>NZ_CAXAQH010000367.1:0-445 GCF_963970905.1 Pseudomonas sp. EL_65y_Pfl2_R96
GTTCCCGATGGCGGGCAACAGCCGCGCCAAGACCAATCACGAGCCCGACGGCTTCGTGAAGATCATCGCTGATGCCAAATCCGACCGCGTGATCGGCGTGTGGGCGATCGCGGTGCCCGCAGGCACGATGATCGCCGAGGCGGCTTTGGGCATGGAAATGGGCGCGACCAGCGAGGACATCGCCTACACCTGCCACGCTCACCCGACGCATAGCGAAGCGATCAAGGAAGCGGCGATGGCGGTACGCGGGAAAGCGATCCACGTTTGATCGCCCGAGGCCGTAGCGAAAGCTACGGCCGAGGCTTGCCGCGATCAGACCGGCCGGCGGCGCTACGGCGCCGACCGACGGCATGGGCTTTGCCCATGCCAGTTTGGGCCGCGTCCGTGATAAGCCCGCCCCAGCATTCATTTCCCCGTGCAACCCCGCTACAGGAGTGCGGATGCT
>NZ_CAXAQH010000368.1:0-444 GCF_963970905.1 Pseudomonas sp. EL_65y_Pfl2_R96
ATCGTGCGCTGGTCGATGCCGAGCGCGGCCACCTTGCGGGTGGAGAATTCGAGATAGATCACCTCGTCCTGGGCGCCGACGATGTCGACGCGGCCGACATTGGGCACCGTCAGCACCTTGGCGCGGACCTCCTCGACGCGGTCGCGCAGCTGGCGCTGGGTCAGGCCGTCGCTGGTGAAGGCATAGATGTTGCCGAACACGTCGCCGAAGCGGTCGTTGAAGCCGGGCCCGACCACGCCGGAGGGGAAGTCGCCCTTGATGTCGTTGATGAGGTTGCGGACCTGGAGCCAGGTCGGCACGACGTCGCGCGCCTTGGTCGTGTCGCGCAGGTTGACGAACACCGTGGTCTGGCCGGGCACGGTCAGGCTCTTGGTGTAGTCGAGCGCCGGCAGCTCCTCCAGCTTCTTCTCGATGCGGTCGGTGACCTGGCGGGTCATTTCCTCC
>NZ_CAXAQH010000369.1:0-443 GCF_963970905.1 Pseudomonas sp. EL_65y_Pfl2_R96
GCTGCGGCTAGAGGCCGGGCATGCGCTTGTCGGCCAACGCGGCGCTCGGCATCAGATCGACCGCGTAGTGCCTTCTCGATCGCGTAGAGCTTGGCAATGCGCTCGAGGGCCTCGCGGGCAACTGGAGCCGGCGCCGGCGAAGCCTCACGCTCGATCTTTACAAACTGGCGTCGCAGATGCGACCAGCAGAAGGCGAGCGTCGCGGACAGTGCGTCCGCACGCGTCTCTCGAGTCATGGTCTTGTAGGCCTCATAGCCATCGCAATGGATGATGCCGCGATAGCCCTCAAGCAACCGCAAGCCATGAACGGCGCCGCGGCCCGGTGCATAGGCGTAGACCACCCCAGGTGGATCAGGCCCGGCCCAAGGCCTGTCATCACGCGAGAGCGCCCAGAAATAGCCGGTTTTAGTCCTGCCGCGCCCCGGATCCAATACCGGCGCCGG
>NZ_CAXAQH010000370.1:0-443 GCF_963970905.1 Pseudomonas sp. EL_65y_Pfl2_R96
CCAGGCCCGCCGGCAGCTCAAGGCAGCGCCGCCCGAGCGGCACGCGATATTGCTCGACCAGCAGGACATGCCCGTCCTCAACCGCCAGGATCACCGCCGCCTGGATCCCGCGTGCGCGCGACACATATTCCCAGGTCCCGTCCTTCACGACCTTGATGTACTTGCCTTCCCAGACAATTTCCGCACTCATAGTTCGATCAGCCTGTCCGGGAGCTCGTTTCGGTCGTCCGCCGTTTTCGGGAAAGTTTCCGCGAGGATCGCGCCAATCCGCTCGACTGCCGCCGCCATGCCAGCACCCGGCTTGCCAGCGCGGGTTTCGGCGACCAACGCCGCCATCGCATCGCCCCAGCGCTCGGCCGGGACGGCGCGGTGGATCGCTTCATCAGCGACGATCTCGGCCATGCGCTCATCGCGCGAGAGATAGAGCAGGATGCCGACGCGCG
>NZ_CAXAQH010000371.1:0-443 GCF_963970905.1 Pseudomonas sp. EL_65y_Pfl2_R96
CGCAGAACCCCTCGACGGGTTTGGGTGGCGTCCAGGCTTGTCATTTCCAATCAACACAATCGGCTGGCTCGTTGTCCGGCGCTGATGGCGTCTGCGCGCTTGCCTGTGGAGCCTTACATGAACGCCTTTGTGCGCAACACCATCGCCAGCATGCTGCTGGTTTCTTTGTGGGGGCCTGATCCTGTTCGGGCGGCGGGGATGGTTCCCGAAACGCCCGTCGTCGTGCTCGATGAAGGCGTCGGTGAAGCAGGGATCAATGTGCTCAACAGCGAGTCACATCCGGCGCTGCTGCACACTTCCATCGAAGACGTGCCGCAAGACACTGAGTCACTGTTATTACTGACGCCGCCGGTGGCGCGCGTCGAACCCGGGACCACGCAGCGTGTGCGGTTCATCCTGCGCAGCGCCGAACCGTTGCAAACCGAGCGCCTCAAGCGTGTGGT
>NZ_CAXAQH010000372.1:0-443 GCF_963970905.1 Pseudomonas sp. EL_65y_Pfl2_R96
CTCCCGCGCTACGGAATGCTGCGGGAGCATGTCATGGAGCCGGGGAACGTCAATGTCGGAACGCATGTGCCGCAACCTCAGCTGAACCAGCGTGAGCGCCCTCGCCGGAAACGTGGTCTGGTCGGACGGGTGCTGGGCTGGGCCGTACGCGCCGTTGTCGCGTTTGTGATCCTGTCGGTCTTCATGGTCGTATTGTATCGCTTCGTGCCGCCACCGATTACGCTGACGATGGTTGGCGATGCGCTGGGTGGCCACGGCATCGACAAATCCTGGCGTCCGCTGTCGCAGATCGACCCCAATATGGCGCGCGCCGCGATTGCGGGCGAAGATTCGCGCTTCTGTTTGCACAATGGGTTTGATCTGCAGGCGATCGAAACGGCCTATGCCCGCAATGCCCGCGGCGGGCGCATTCGCGGTGGATCGACGATCAGCCGTAAGCATCC
>NZ_CAXAQH010000373.1:0-443 GCF_963970905.1 Pseudomonas sp. EL_65y_Pfl2_R96
CGTTATGCTCGCTGAGCAAAGTGGCCTTTTCGGTGATGTGCGGTGCGACGATCACGTCATAATGACGCGCGTCGATCGCGGCTTTCTGCTTAGCCATTGAAGCGCGCCTCCAGCATTTCGACGGCAGCGCGGGTCAGGACCAGCGTGTCGTGCTTAAGGATGTCATAGACGTTGGCACCAGCCGCCGGCATCACGTTGATCGTGTGCAGGTTGCCCGCTGCCAGCGCGAAGCTGGTCTCGACCGCTGCGCCGTCAATGACGAGCGCGGTCTTGCCCGTGCCGAGCTTTGCCCAATCCGCGATCAGCGTCTTGGTCTTGCTCTCGGCGACCGTCAGGCTGTCCATGACAACCAGCGTGCCTGCCTGAGCGTGGCTCGACAGCGCCATCTTCAGACCGAGCGCGCGAACCTTCTTGTTCAGGCCGGGGTTGAAGTCGCGGGTCCG
>NZ_CAXAQH010000374.1:0-442 GCF_963970905.1 Pseudomonas sp. EL_65y_Pfl2_R96
CCCTGCGTCGATCCGGGGCAGGAGCTCGGCCTCAAGCCCCGGATAGAGATGAGCGACGGAGCGCTGCAGTTCGTAGCGCGCGGCCTGCAGCGTCGCGAAACGCGCCGGGATCATGACGTTGCCCGCCGCGACATTGTCGTCGCCGGCGATGACCGACGCGCGCAGTGTGGCGGCGAGCCAGTCGAGCCAGTCGCGCGTCTGGACGATCGCAGTGGCGGGGGTGGGATCGACCGGGCCATGTCCCGGCACGACGCGCTTGTGACCCAACGCTTCGAGCGTCTTAAGCGAATCGTGCCATTTCGCCAGGTCGGCATGTGGGGTGGAGGGCGCGCGATCATGGAACACGAGGTCGCCTGCGATCAGCGTTCCGCTCGCTTCGTCGAGGATCGCGAGGTCGGCCGGGCTGTGCCCCGCCAGCGGGAGCAGTCGAAACCGCCGTGTC
>NZ_CAXAQH010000375.1:0-442 GCF_963970905.1 Pseudomonas sp. EL_65y_Pfl2_R96
GGCTGCAACTGAACCCAGCGCATGTCGGGCCCCATCGCCTCGTCGCGCAACACCACCAGCCCAAGTGTTTCCACATAAAAGCGCCGCGCCCGTGCCACATCGGTCACGGGCACCGAAACGATTGCGATCGGCATATCCTGTCCCCCCAAGGATCTGCCGCGAAATAGTATCATTCGAGACTATCTCGCGGTAAGGCTTCCTATCATTTTTCGACGCAGGATGCACCCTCATGGCGAAGCCGACCGACCAGACCGACCCCCAGACCGAAGCCGATCTGACCGGCGTCGCCCCGCGCACCAAGCCCAAGCCCTCGATCGAGAAGATCGGCGATCGCAAGCTCAAGCCGTCGACCTTGATGATGGGGCATGGCTATGATCCGATGTTGTCGGAAGGCTCTCTGAAGCCGCCGATCTTCGCCACCTCGACCTATGTTTTCCCCAAT
>NZ_CAXAQH010000376.1:0-441 GCF_963970905.1 Pseudomonas sp. EL_65y_Pfl2_R96
TCTTCGACTGCGCATCACACAGCTCTACATCGAAGCCGCGGCTGCCGAGCGCCGCGCTGAAGTACTGAGCGAGCAGGCCGGGATCGCCAACAATGCGTTCCGCGTCTCAAGCGAGCGCGTCAAGGCAGGCGACGTCGGACCGATTGAGCAACAGCGTGCCGATGTGCTGCGCATCAATGCCCAGATCGCGGCCGATAGTGCCGCCCGGCAGGCACTGGCGGCGCGTACAAACCTTGAAACATTGCTTGCGACGCCCGTGACGGGCCCACTTGATCGCGCGTGGTTCGAGCGGATCGATGGCTATGGGCCTCCACAACCGATAGATGTCGAAGCCACGCTCGCGCTCGTTGCTGCGCAAGCAGACGTTCGTACCGCCGACGCGCAGGTGCGCGTCGCCCGATCGCTGCGTATGCCGGATCTCACGATCAGTGCTGGGGCAAG
>NZ_CAXAQH010000377.1:0-441 GCF_963970905.1 Pseudomonas sp. EL_65y_Pfl2_R96
TTGTCGGGGAATTCGATCTCGTCGACCTGCGGCTTGATGTTGGTCCACTTCAGGTTCCGCAGACCCGCGATCTGGATCTCGTTGTCGAAGTGACCGATGTTGCAGACGATGGCACGGTCCTTCATCGCGCGCATGTGCTCGATCGTGATGATGTCCTTGTTGCCGGTCGCCGTCACGAAGATGTCGGCGCGAGGCGCCGCGTCTTCCATGGTCGTGACCTCGTAGCCTTCCATCGCGGCCTGCAGCGCGCAGATCGGATCGATTTCGGTGACCATCACGCGCGCACCGCCATTGCGGAGCGACTGCGCCGAGCCCTTGCCGACGTCGCCGAAACCGGCGACCGCAGCAACCTTGCCGGCGAGCATCACGTCGGTGGCGCGACGGATCGCGTCGACCAGCGATTCCTTGCAGCCATAAAGGTTGTCGAACTTCGACTTTGTC
>NZ_CAXAQH010000378.1:0-441 GCF_963970905.1 Pseudomonas sp. EL_65y_Pfl2_R96
TTGACGGCGGACGCGTCCTTCCGAGGATCCTCGCCGCGCGCAATCGCCACGCGCGCCACGTCGCGCCTGGCGCGAGCTTCGGCAAGCGAGATCGCGCCGAAGGTCAACGTCTGCTCGCGACCGTCCTGGTCGCGATAGCGCAACCGGAAGGATTTGGTGCCGGTGGGGGCGACATGGAGATAGAGACCCTGCCCATCTGTCCTCTTATAGGCGCGCGGCTTCGGCCGCGCGGCTTTGACCGCTGCGTTGGTCAGCATAGACACCTCGATTGGAATGTGGTCGTGTGCGATTATCAACAGGGAGACAGCACGTGAGTGATCGCGCAGAGGAAGCCGGTATGAAAATCGTCGTGCGGCTAAGGGAGGCCCTTGCCGATGGCGAAAGCGTGCGAGTTGTGGTGCATGGCTTCAGTCAGCAGATCGATGTGAAAGATATCACGAG
>NZ_CAXAQH010000379.1:0-440 GCF_963970905.1 Pseudomonas sp. EL_65y_Pfl2_R96
AGCAGGGGAATACGGTGGTGGTGATCGAGCACAACCTCGATGTGATCAAGACCGCGGACTGGGTGCTCGATCTGGGGCCGGAGGGCGGCGTGAAGGGCGGGGAGATTGTGGCGCAGGGGACTCCGGAGGTGGTCGCTAAGGCTATGGGGAGCTTTACGGGGCGGTATTTGGCGCCGTTGTTGGGGGAGTAGGGGTTGAGAACGGCAGCGGTAGATTAACGCGATGGGAACTTCGATTTGGTAGAGTATTTAAGGAGCCATCGATATAATCGTCGACAGCATTTGGCGATAGTACGTATCAGTCATTGCTTTTGCGTGGGTAGCGAGCATTTGCGCCCGCTCAATCTTTGGTATTCCTTTGTTCCACATAGCAGTCGCTAGCATCATTACCTTCGGGACTGTCAGGATTTCCGTGTGTGGGCGGGCATAATGGGTAAAGAG
>NZ_CAXAQH010000380.1:0-440 GCF_963970905.1 Pseudomonas sp. EL_65y_Pfl2_R96
CAAGCGTGATGGCGAGGAGAACGGTGCGCTGCATGATCATTCTCCTTCAGGCCACCGTGACGCGGACGGTCTCGACGACGTTGCGCAGATAGCCTGCCGGATTCCAGCGCGGCGTATCCGGCTGGGTCTCGCCGCCATTGCCGGTCGCGCGCACTTTCAACTCGACCTGACCGACCGCGAGCTTCACCGGCAGCTTCCATTCGCGGAACGCGTATTTGCCGAGATCCTTGCCCAGCTTCGCGTTGGTCCAGGTCTTGCCGCCGGCGGTGGAGACCGCAACCTCCTTGATGCCCTTGCCGCCGTCGAAGGCGATGCCCCGCAGCGTCGTCCGGCCGGCCTTGAGCTTCGCGCCGTCGGGCACGCTTGTGATGAAGTAGCGGATCGTGAAGCGGTTGATCGGGATCGTCGCCTTCGGCGCGGTGCCCGGTTCGATCGCATTG
>NZ_CAXAQH010000381.1:0-439 GCF_963970905.1 Pseudomonas sp. EL_65y_Pfl2_R96
TCCTGGCGATCATCATCGCCGTGACCACCCTGCTCAGCCGCCATCTGGGATTTTCAACCGAGGACGAGATCGCAATCGTATTTTGCGGATCGAAGAAGAGCATGGCGGGCGGCATTCCGATGGCGACGATCCTGTTCGCCGGGCATGCGGTCAGCTTGATCGTGTTGCCGCTGATGCTGTTCCACCAGGCGCAATTGTTCGTCTGCGCGACGCTGGCGCGTCGTTATGCCAAGCGGCCGATCGAAGACGCGCCGCCGGCCGCCGCGCAGCCGAGCCCGGTTCGCATCTTGACCAGTGCATGATGCCACCGCGCCCGCGTTTATATTAGCCGCCCGATCACTCTACGCGGATTAATCCATTTCTCCGATCAAGCGCGCCATGCCATCCTCTGCGAAAGCCAACCAGAAGCCGCATTGGAGACTGCCATGAATGCCGAAAC
>NZ_CAXAQH010000382.1:0-438 GCF_963970905.1 Pseudomonas sp. EL_65y_Pfl2_R96
CGCCATGGGTGTGCCCTTTGTCGATCGCGGCGAGCAGCGCCCGCGCCGCCAGCTTGAGGCCGGTTTCGCAGTCGCAGCCATCCGTCGCGTAATGCCGGGCATCATCGACAAGCTCAGCAAGCTCAGGATCGGCAAGGCTTATGAAATAGTGCGAGCGGGTTTTCCGGACGATCGCAGGCGTCGGCAGATCGCGTTCCGAATGATCGTCAAGGAACGTCATCGGCACCTTGACCACGCCGGCCGAGGCAGCTTCCAGCGCCGGCCCCCGGAGACGGTAAAAGAACCGATCGCCGCCGAGGTAGCCCACTTCCCGCCCGTCAGGGTGAATCTCGTAATCCGGACCCTCATAAGCGCAGAAGGACCGGCCGAGGGCACGCTTGGCGGCTTGCCGTGCTCCCCGAACCGCTGCGCTCCGCGTGGCGTAAAGATGTTCGTTGC
>NZ_CAXAQH010000383.1:0-437 GCF_963970905.1 Pseudomonas sp. EL_65y_Pfl2_R96
TTAACGGTTCAGAAATTAGATAAGGACACAATGTTAGATCGTTATGAAAAAGTGGCAGAAGCATTAAATATATTAGACATCAGTGATAAATATCCATCCGAATTGTCTGGTGGTCAAAGACAACGAACATCAGCTGCCAGAGCATTTATAACATTGCCTTCTATTATATTTGCCGATGAACCTACAGGTGCACTCGAATCGAAAAGTACACAAGATTTATTAAAGCGATTAATGAAAATGAATGAAGAGATTAAGACGACGATTATTATGGTGACACATGATCCGGGTGCAGCTAGCTATGCAAATGGAGTAGTGATGCTTAAAGATGGGCAAATATTCACTGTGTTATGATACGGCGACCACCGAGAACTACACTCTTTCCCTGCACGACGACCTTCCGATCTAGATCGACGGCGACGCGGTGACGATGAAGGGTT
>NZ_CAXAQH010000384.1:0-437 GCF_963970905.1 Pseudomonas sp. EL_65y_Pfl2_R96
GTTTCGTCACCAGCGGCGCGCAGGCCAAGGCCTCGGCGGACTTCAAGTACGACACGCGGCTGGAGGGCAACCACAACAGCGGTCACCTGTATGGCACGACGCTGTCGACGACGACAAGCGTGCGTTGATCGAATTCATGAAAACCCTGTAAGCCCTTACGGAGAGAGGATTACGCCATGTCACTGGTCAGTCATTGGGAACACGAGTACGACAAGGTCAAAGTACGCATTCACGGCTTGGTCACCCGCATGGAAATGGCCTGGATGAAGCTCGTCAGCGAGCTTGAGCCGCATGAGTTCGAGGCCATCATCAAGCTGCTCCAGCGGGGGCACGATCAGGCGCAGTACGTGCTGAAAAACGGCGAGTTGCCGGACGACGAACCGGGCGTGCCCTGGGAGCTGTCTCACGGCTTGTCGATCTTGCGCATCGGCAACGCA
>NZ_CAXAQH010000385.1:0-437 GCF_963970905.1 Pseudomonas sp. EL_65y_Pfl2_R96
TAATCAAACCACAAACAACGCGCTGGTTTTTGACCCCCGGCCTGATTGCTTTAACCGCAGGCCTCATCGCGATCCCGTTGGCCAGCAACTATGTGCTTACCTCCGTCGGGATTGCAGTCGTTGCTGCAGGCGCCGGCCTCGTGTATCCAATTGTGACGTATTGGGTGCCTCTCGGGTCCAACGGTACCCGAGGAGCCGATCTCGGCCGCGTAACGGCGGCTGCGAGCCTCGGGCAGGCACTCGGCTCGACTGCCGGCGGACTGCTGTTCGATGCATTGATCCTGCCAAATGCAGTCTTCAGTTCCGCTGCACTGATGGCACTGGCGGGCGCGGGTGCCAGCATTGGCCTGCCGCGCCTGTTGATGCCCCGTGATCGCATTGTCCGATCGAACATCCGGGCAGGTTCAGAAAATCAAAAGGATGGTGCTTAAACGAAT
>NZ_CAXAQH010000386.1:0-437 GCF_963970905.1 Pseudomonas sp. EL_65y_Pfl2_R96
CGATGCGGCGATTACCGAACTTGCCGACTTCGTCACCTTGCTTGAAACCAATGGCGCACAAGGCCGCCTGAAGGACTGAACCCCATGCCGAAATATACGCCCCCTGCTCGTGATGTTCGCTTCGTGCTCGATCATGTGGTCGGCCTTCCGGCTTATGCCGATCTGCCCGGCTTCCAGAATGCAACGCCCGATGTGGTCGATGCCGTGCTGGACGAGGGCGGCAAGTTCGTCGCCGAGGTGCTGTTCCCGCTCAATCATTCGGGCGATCAGGAAGGCTGCACCCGCCATGACGACGGATCGGTCACCACGCCCAAGGGTTTCAAGGAAGCCTATGACTCGTTCGTCGAATCGGGCTGGGGCACGCTCAGCGCGCCGGAGGAGTTTGGCGGGCAGGCGATGCCGCACGTCGTTTCGACCGCGTTTCAGGAATTCATGAT
>NZ_CAXAQH010000387.1:0-437 GCF_963970905.1 Pseudomonas sp. EL_65y_Pfl2_R96
TGCCGTTGGTGCTTTGTCCCTGCCGCCCGTAGCCACCATCGAATACATCTGGAACAACGCCAGCAGCACGCTGACGAAAATCATTATTTTACGCATGACTGGCCCCCGACGGACCCCCGCCCGTCGGAACGCCTTATACCGCAGAAAAAGGGTTACTGCGACATCAACCTTCGGGCAGGAAGTCGGGAACCGACAGATAGCGTTCGCCCGTGTCGTAGTTGAAGCCGAGCACGCGTGAGCCTGCGGGAAGCTCGGGCAGTTTCTGCGCGATCGCGGCGAGCGTTGCACCCGAGCTGATCCCGACCAGGATTCCTTCCTCGGCGGCGGAGCGACGCGCCATCGCCTTGGCGTCGGCGGCCTCGACCTTGATCGCACCGTCGATCGACTGCGTGTGGAGGTTGGCGGGGACGAAGCCCGCGCCGATGCCCTGGATCGGG
>NZ_CAXAQH010000388.1:0-437 GCF_963970905.1 Pseudomonas sp. EL_65y_Pfl2_R96
AGGTGTCGCCACCGGCCTTCACCAGCGCCTGCCCCGTGGTGTGGGCGAGCATGTAGGTGTCGTAGGTCCAGTGCACCGTATTGGGCGAGCACTGCGCATTGGTGAGGTCGGAGGTCGCGGCACCCGAGTTGATGTAGACGCCGTTCTTCTCCTTGATGACGTTGTTGACGGCAAGCGCGACGCCGGAATTGGGCACGTCGACGATGATGTCGACCTTGTCGACGTCGAACCATTGCCGCGCGATCGCGGTGCCGATGTCGGGCTTGTTCTGGTGGTCGCCCGAGATGATGTCGATCTTCCAGCCCTTGGCGGCGAGGCCGGAATCCTCGACCCCATCTGGGCCGCCAGCGTCGAGCCCGGACCGCCGAGGTCGGCTTAGAGGCCGGACTGATCGGACAGGGCGCCGATCTTGACGGTCTTGTCCTGCGCGAACGCCA
>NZ_CAXAQH010000389.1:0-436 GCF_963970905.1 Pseudomonas sp. EL_65y_Pfl2_R96
AGTACATCGGGATCGATGCCATAGTCTGCCAGGACGTTGAGCCAGTCCCGCATCTGGGTCGCCGCCACGACGGCGATCGGCCGTTCGACCAGCGCCTCCTCGCGCCCCACCGCGACATGCACTTCGCCAATCGGGGTTGCGCTCGCATCTGCGGCAAGCAAGCGCGCCGCCGCCACCGCCTGGGCGAGCGAGCGGTCGGGCAGTTCGGCCCAGTGCAGCGTCACCGCATCGGCGGGCACCACCGCGACCAGGCGTTCCTCGCCAACGGCGGCCAATACGGGCATCCCCTCGCCCCGCCCGGCCACGCCATCGCCCGCGATCCGCAGCCAACGCCACGCGGTGTCGTGCGTCGGAAGAAAGAGGACGAGCGTATCGGTCATGGTCGCTCACCCCATTGGCGCGATACCAGCCGCGCGGGAAGGGCCGTTGCGTCGAT
>NZ_CAXAQH010000390.1:0-435 GCF_963970905.1 Pseudomonas sp. EL_65y_Pfl2_R96
AGCGCTGCGATCGTGCTGGCGCACGCACGCGCCCCGCACCTGCTGGTGGAACGCAGCCGCGAAACCGGCGACGCGATTTGTGGCGGCTGTCTAAGCTGGCGAACGCTCGAATCGCTACAAAAGCTTGGCGTGGAACCTGCCGCGCTGGGCCCGGCGCGGATCACCACGGTGCGTCTGATCGCGGGCGAGCGGCTGGTCGAAACGCCGCTGCGCCGCGCCGCCCACGGAGTGTCGCGCCGCCTGCTCGACAGCGTGTTGCTCCAGCGCGCGATCGATGCAGGTGCCGCTGTCGAGCGCGGCGTAGCGGCGCGGGCGATCGACGGCTTGACGGCGCGGCTCGACGATGGTGCCGACCTGGTCGGCGACGCGCTGTTCCTCGCCAGCGGCAAGCACGACGTTCGAGGCACCTCCCGCCCGGCCGAAGCGCGCGGGCAC
>NZ_CAXAQH010000391.1:0-435 GCF_963970905.1 Pseudomonas sp. EL_65y_Pfl2_R96
GCTTCGCCTTGATGAACTGGCTCAGCGCAGTGACGCACCGGTCGTTTTGTGCGAGGGCGAGAAAGCCGCAGACGCTGCCGCCGAACTGTTGCCTGACTATGTGGCAACGTGCTGGCCGAACGGCTCTAACTCCTGGCACAAAGCCGATCTGACGCTGCTCAAGGAACGCGACGTGGTGTTGTGGTCGGACAACGACGACATTGGCAAAGCCTGCATGGAAAGCGTCGCCGAGAAGCTGCGCGAAATCGGCGCCGCCTCGGTTCGAGTCATTGCGTTGGAGGTGTTCAAACGCAAGCCCACGCAGAAGAACGAGCGCGCCACCTTCGCCAAAGGTGGTCAATGGAACGACGGCGATGACGCCGCCGATGCGCTCGCCAAAGGCTGGACAGCTGCGCACTTCGCAGAGCTGGAAAGCAGCGGCGAGCTGTTCGGCAT
>NZ_CAXAQH010000392.1:0-435 GCF_963970905.1 Pseudomonas sp. EL_65y_Pfl2_R96
TGCTGGGCGGGCAGACGGAAGCGGCGCAGAAATTCGTGGCGCCCACGCTGATCAGCCAGATCACCCCCGAGATGGCGATTTCGCGCGAGGAGCTGTTCGGCCCGATCCTGCCGATCATCGAATATGACGATATCGACAAGGTGATTGATCAGATCAACGCCAACCCGAAACCGTTGGCGCTTTATGTCTTCGACAATAGCCGGGCTTTTGCCGAGGACATCATCACGCGCACCAGTTCGGGCGCGGTGGGGATCAACCTGACGGTCGTGCATTTCCTGCATCCCAACCTGCCCTTTGGCGGGGTGAACAACTCGGGCATCGGTGCGGCGCACGGAATCTATGTCTTTCGGGCATTTTCGCATGAGAAGCCCGTCCTGCAGGACCGGTACTCGATCGTCCACATGCTGTTCCCGCCCTATACGGGCTTCGTGAAGC
>NZ_CAXAQH010000393.1:0-434 GCF_963970905.1 Pseudomonas sp. EL_65y_Pfl2_R96
TTGAGGCTATCTCGAATTGTGGCAGCCCAATTAGTGACATAGTCGTTGGTTGCCCACGCCGGGATAGTAGCCCACAAATTTGTGCGGACTCGATTGGCCAGCTGGATTTGAGCCTCAATTGGAACGCTGGCGGTGATGTAACTGGAAGTGTAGAGCCACGCATCGCAGATTGCATCGTAGGTAAAAGCTACGATTCCGGTCGGGATCGCCCCGGCGCTAGAGATCGTTTCGCACTTGTTGTTCTTGATTGTTTTTGCGCCTCGCCCACCGACGTCAAGAGTCGAGGCGCTCGTGTTGGCGTTTGTGTTCACGCCTAGGTATTGTTCGCCGTCCGTGTAAGTTGCGGGGGTGTTTGGCGCGGCGGGGCCAACGAACGTGTTCGTTCCGGAAATTGTGCCGCCGATCGCGCCCGGAGGGGTGCGCCTCTGACCCCA
>NZ_CAXAQH010000394.1:0-434 GCF_963970905.1 Pseudomonas sp. EL_65y_Pfl2_R96
GTCTGGTGCGGGATGAGTCTGTTTATTGGGCGCCCGTCTGAGTACTGTTCGCATCTGAGCGCAATCTGGCAGGGTCAGAAGGCGTACGGAATACTCACCTTCGCCCACAACATTTCCCCCTTCGGCCGGTTCTCCACGTCAAATTCCTTGGCCCAGCGAATCTCCGCACTGGCGTACTTGAGAAAGGTGAAGTGCAGTGCCGGCCCGATTGCGAACACCTTGCCGCGCACGCCGTCATCCACATCCTGCCCGGCGAACTGCACGGTGCGGCCGAACTGTTTGTCGTCTGTGGTCTGCTTGAGGTAGTAGCCGTTGATGCCGAGCATCAGGTCGTCGGTAATCTTGTAGCTGGCCGAATAATCGAAGTGAAAGATCTGCCCGGATTTGTAGTCGGTGTCCTTGTTCTTCTCGTTGAAACTGTAGCTGGTCTTCAT
>NZ_CAXAQH010000395.1:0-434 GCF_963970905.1 Pseudomonas sp. EL_65y_Pfl2_R96
GTCGAGCGGGATGTTGACAATGCGCGTCTCGTGGAAGTCGTCGGGCAGGGTGCCCGACAGCGGCTTGATCATGTTCCAGCCCCAGTCCTGCCGCAGCTGCACGTCGAGAATCTCGACCGCAAGCACGTCACCGGGCTCGGCGCCCTTCACGGCGACGGGGCCGGTGAGGATGTGGCCCGGCAGCATGCGCTCGTTCTTGGCGTGGACCTCGTCCATTTCCGGCGGAACGTGAAACCGGCTGCGGTCTGGCAGCATGTCCGGGCCGCCGCTGATGGTATCGATCGTCACCTCGTCGCCGCTGTCGATCGTCAGCACCGGCTTGAGCGCGGCTTCGAAGAATCCCCAATGGCAGGTGGCCGGGCTGGAATCCAGGTGGTGATGGGTCATGGGCGCGCTGCCTTTGCTGTGTCGCCGGGCTTGACCGGGCGATCGAT
>NZ_CAXAQH010000396.1:0-434 GCF_963970905.1 Pseudomonas sp. EL_65y_Pfl2_R96
CGTGGTGGCGATTGCCGCGCTCGGGGTTTCTATCGGGGCTGTGCCGCGCGCGCCCTTGTTGCCGGTCGAGGCCGAGCACGCCGCGTTGACCAAGCTGCCGCCGCCGCATGAGCCGCTGCTGAAGCGCGCGCGGCATGATTTGAACGACTATGCCCGGCTGCTCGGCGCGCGTCCGCGCGGGGTTGGGGTCGATCAGCCATTGGCGATCGCGTTTCATGCGCCTTGGGACGAGTCCTCGGCGGCATCCCTCCGTCGCAATATCGCTGAGCTTGACTGGCTGATTCCGGGCTGGGTTTCGGTCACTGGCGCGGATCATAAGGTCACTGTGTTTCGGGATGTTGCGGGGCGGGAGATCATCAACCGGTCGCCGCATCGCCCCCTGATCTTGCCGATGATCCAGAATGCGGTGAACGGCAATTGGGATCCGCGCGGCA
>NZ_CAXAQH010000397.1:0-433 GCF_963970905.1 Pseudomonas sp. EL_65y_Pfl2_R96
GTTCCGCCGTCTGTTCCCGCGCACCGCGGAACTCGCTGCCGAGCCGGATTGGAGCGTCGCGCGTACGGTTGCGGAGAGCAGCCCGGATGCGATTGCGGTGACCGATCGAGCCGGACGGTTGGTGTGCGCCAACAATCGCTACGAGACGCTGTTCGGCGGCTTTGCGACCCCGCCGGGGCTGCCGTTTGATGCGACTGGTGTGGAGCTTTTGGGGGCTGCCGGACGCGCCGCCTGGCGTGATGGCTCGGCGGGAGTCGCCCGACTCCTCATCAAAGGCGCGCAGCTTTCCGCCGAAGTGACGCGGGCCGGCGAAGACGGCAACCTTCTGGTCTGGCGTTTCCATGCAACGCAGGGCCTGGATCTCGCCCAGACGATGGAGAATTTGATCTCGGGAGCGACGGGCGATCGACTCGGCAGCGCCGGGATCATGGCG
>NZ_CAXAQH010000398.1:0-433 GCF_963970905.1 Pseudomonas sp. EL_65y_Pfl2_R96
TCATGCCGGCGGCCGTCATGAGCATCGTGATCGGGATGACCGCGGCCGTGACGAGCGCCGCGCGGATATTGCCGAGGAGCAGGAACAGGACGACGATGACGAGCAAGGCGCCCTCGACCAGATTCTTCTCGACCGTCGCGATCGTCGCGTTGACGAGCTTGGAGCGGTTGTAGACCGGCTCAGCGAAGACGTCTGGCGGCAGCGCCTTGTTGATCTGGTCAAGCGTCTCGGCCGCGCTGTTGGCGACGATACGGCTGTTCTGGCCGACCAGCATCAGCACGGTCGAGATGACCGCTTCCGATCCCATGCGGCTGCCCGAGCCAGTGCGGACCGCGCCGCCGATGACGACCTGACCCACATCCTTGACGCGCACCGGTACGCCGGCACGGGTCGCCACGACCGCTTCCTCAATCTCGCTAATCGACCGCAGGCG
>NZ_CAXAQH010000399.1:0-433 GCF_963970905.1 Pseudomonas sp. EL_65y_Pfl2_R96
TGTCCCACGGCCCCTCGCGGCCGGCAGGGTTCTCATCAAGGACGATGATGTTCGAGATGCGCTCGCGCAGCAGGCCAAACGCGGTAGCGAGGCCGCTCTGACCGCCGCCTACGACGACCACGTCGTAGACATGGCCATCTTCTCGCTCGGTCGGTCGCAGCCAGTCCGAACCGCCGAAGCCGAGACAAGCCAGGTCGTGAGCGACCCTCTCCTCATGTCGTTCGAGTGTCATGCCAAATCCTCCAGCCGAAGCCGCACGATCGCGCCGATTTCTGCAATGGCGCTCTCGATCTCCGTGTCGCGATCGTTGCTAAGCCGCCGGCGCATTGCAGCAAGGATGCCCGCCTTGTCGGTGCGCCGGACGCAGATGATGAACGGGAAGCCGAACCGGTCGCGATAGGCGCGGTTCAGCGCATGAAAATCCTCAAATTCG
>NZ_CAXAQH010000400.1:0-433 GCF_963970905.1 Pseudomonas sp. EL_65y_Pfl2_R96
CTTTGCAAATCCGTCAGATCGCGAATTTGCGCTTGCTCGATCGTTGCGCCACTGGTTACCGACACTGCAACAGGCGTATCGAGCAACGTCTGCTCGCGCTTGGTTGCGGTGACGACGATGTCATCGCCATCGGGCGTGGTTTGGGGCGCAGGAGCCGGGGGAGGAGTGGTTTGCGACAGGGCGGGCGTGGCAGAAAGCATCGCCAAAGCCGACGCTGCAAGCAATTCGAACTTCTTCATGATGGCATCCCCTTGATGGTCAGCCCCAATCTCATGTCGGGTGCTGGTTTTCGAATGTACGGTTTGTGAAATAGCGTGTCGTTGAATCGCCCGTCAATGACATAATAATAGGGAAACTGCGGCATTCGCCCGCTGTGTTCAAAATAGAACAGTTTCCAGGGCGACTGGAATTCATGTTGCAGTACGGCGAAACG
>NZ_CAXAQH010000401.1:0-433 GCF_963970905.1 Pseudomonas sp. EL_65y_Pfl2_R96
CGAACTGGCGATCCGCGAAGCTGCGGCCAATGCCGAGAATGCGGGGAAGACCGATATCGGCTGGGGCCACCAGATCCGCTCTTACGTGCTGCAGCCATACCAGATGGTGAAGGATCTGCGCACCGGCGTGACCGTCGAGTCGATCGTCGGCGAGAACGGGGCTGCCAGCGGCGTGCGCCTGGCCGATGTGACGGTGCTGCCCGGCAACCTCGTCATCGTCGGCATCGGCATCATCCCCGCCGTCGCCCCGCTGCTCGCCGCGGGCGCGGACGGCGGCAATGGCGTGAGCGTCGATGCGCTGTGCCGCACCAGCCTGCCCGATATCTTCGCGATCGGCGACTGCGCCGCGCA
Organism: Pseudomonas sp. EL_65y_Pfl2_R96; assembly: GCF_963970905.1. NCBI lineage: Bacteria > Pseudomonadati > Pseudomonadota > Gammaproteobacteria > Pseudomonadales > Pseudomonadaceae > Pseudomonas > Pseudomonas sp. EL_65y_Pfl2_R96. The sequence goes on from NZ_CAXAQH010000401.1 coordinate 352, forward strand.
CCCCAACCCTTATGCCGATGGCGCGGTGATCCGGCTCGAATCGGTGCAGAACGCAAACGATCAGGCGACCACTGTCGCCAAG
>NZ_CAXAQH010000402.1:0-432 GCF_963970905.1 Pseudomonas sp. EL_65y_Pfl2_R96
CGACATGGACGTCAAGGTCGCAGGCACCGAAGCTGGCATCACCACGATGCAGATGGACATCAAGATCGCCGGCATCACCGAAGAGATCATGCGCAAGGCTTTGGAGCAGGCCAAGGAAGGCCGTGCGCATATCCTGGGTGAGATGAACAAGGCGCTCGCCTCGACCCGCACCGAGCTCTCGGCCCATGCCCCGCGCATCGAGACGCTGCAGATCGACAAGAGCAAGATCCGTGAAGTGATCGGCACCGGCGGCAAGGTGATCCGCGAGATCGTCGCGCAGACCGGCGCCAAGGTCGACATTGACGATGAGGGCCTGATCAAGATCAGCTCGTCCGACACCGCGCAGATCGAAGCCGCGATCAAGTGGATCAAGGGCATCGTCGAGGAAGCCGAAGTGGGCAAGGTCTACAAGGGCAAGGTCGTCAACATCGT
>NZ_CAXAQH010000403.1:0-432 GCF_963970905.1 Pseudomonas sp. EL_65y_Pfl2_R96
GGCTCGGCCAGCTCGATGACCTGCTGGACTATTTCGACCGGCGGCAGGGCGGCGCTTCGCTTGGCGGTCCGGCGGGACCGCGCATCGCGCGGACGCTCGACGAGGCCGCCGTTCAGCCCGGGCATTTGTCCGCCATGATCGCCGATCGGGCCCGTCTGCGCGTCATGCTCGCCAGCGTCGCGCGCACCTTCCATGTCGGCCCGCTTGCGGATTGCTTCTTCGATCCCGCGACCGCGCTCTGCCTCAAGCGCGTGACGACCCCCGATCCCGCGCAGCCGCTCACCGCCCTGTGCGAGCCGACCCGCTGTCCCAACGCCTGCATCACCGCCCGCCACAGGCCGGCCTGGGAGCGCGCGGCTGCCGATGCCAGGGCGCATTTGCGCGAACGGCGCATCTCCGATCTCCAGCGTCAGGCGCTCCAGCGCGAGCTCG
>NZ_CAXAQH010000404.1:0-432 GCF_963970905.1 Pseudomonas sp. EL_65y_Pfl2_R96
GATCGGGCCGGATCGTGCCAAGCGCCAGGAAGCCGACGAGTTCGACGACGGCTAGTATGAGGAGGGTGACAAATTGGGGGCCGAGCCTCGGCCGGGGCACCGGACGAAGATCCCCTACCAGTTTATCGATCAGCGCATCATTCGACATCGGCTTGCTTCTGAACAATCATGGCTAACCGCGCCAGCCCCCGGTGGATATTCACCTTGATAAGGGATCCGGACTGGCCGGTCCTTTCGGAGGCTTCCTCAACCGAAAAACCCTCGATTTTCACGAGCCGAATCGCTTCGGCCTGTGCGGGTTTCAACTCGGTCATCAACCGCGCCAAAATCACCGAGCTGGTCACGTTGCGCTCATGGTCCTCAACAGCGATCTCTTCAGGGAGTTCCTCGGTCCGGGAGCGGCTCATCGACCGCAGGCGATCGATCCATTTG
>NZ_CAXAQH010000405.1:0-432 GCF_963970905.1 Pseudomonas sp. EL_65y_Pfl2_R96
GACATCGCGGAATATAATCGCCAACACGATTTCGAATTTACCGACGTGCGCGACTTCATCGTGGCACATTACAAGGTGACCGATCGCGAGGACACGCCCTATTGGCGTTATCTGAAGCACATGGCGATCCCCGACAGCCTTGCCGAACGGCTGGCATTATTCGCCTCGTCGGGCCGTTTCTACAAACGCGCCGCAGCCGAGCTGTTTCGGGTCGAAAGCTGGGTCCAGGTTCTGCTGGGGCAGGGGTTTGCGATGGGATGCGACCCCAATGCGGCGATGGTGTCGGCCGAAGTGCGAAGCGACTTTCTCGCCGATGTCGCGGACGTCACCGCTGACGTCGCCGCCGCCATGCCCGATCACGCCGCCTTCATCGCCCGCCATTGCAAGGCACCGCCGATCGCGGCCTGATCCGGTCGCATCGTCACCCCGGGG
>NZ_CAXAQH010000406.1:0-432 GCF_963970905.1 Pseudomonas sp. EL_65y_Pfl2_R96
TATGACATCGCGACCAATGCGCAGCAAGTTTATGGCGGCCATGGCTACATCGCCGAATGGGGCATGGAGCAATATGTCCGCGATGCGCGCATCGCGATGATCTATGAAGGCACCAACGGCGTGCAGGCGATGGACCTGGTCGGCCGCAAGCTCGCCCAGAATGGCGGCCGTGCGGTGCAGGCGTTGTTCAAGGTCGTCACGGATGAAGTGGCGGCGGGCAAGGCAGATCCAGCAACCGCCGATTTTGCGGCGCGTCTGGAAAAGGCCAATGGCGAGTTGCAGCAGGCAACGCTGTGGTTCCTCCAGAACGGCATGAAGAACCCCGACAATGTCGGAGCCGGGGCGCACAGCTACATGCACCTGATGGGCATCGTCGCGCTTGGCCTGATGTGGCTGCGGATGGTGACGGCGGCGACCAAGCTGAAGGCCGCG
>NZ_CAXAQH010000407.1:0-432 GCF_963970905.1 Pseudomonas sp. EL_65y_Pfl2_R96
CTCGGCCTGCGGCACCCAAACAATCCCCCGGGATGGACCGAGGCCGAGGCGGCGCGCGCGCTGACCCTGGCGGCCGAAGGCCATCGCTATCTCGACATCATCGAAAGAATGGTGGCCGAGGGCTTCCCGCGACGCACGAAGGCGGGCTTTGGCCCCCATCTACGCAAGCTTGGCTACGGCCGCGGTTGGGGGCGCCTATGGACACCCGATGAGGACGCACTTCTGTCCCGCGTCTATACCGATGGGACGAGCCGCACTCCGCTGATCGAGCGGCTCGGCCGCAGCACCAGTTCGATCAACTGGCGGGTCGACCATCTCGGACTGCGTGGCACGCACGCAAACCGAAACGGGTTTCGAGGCGGTCCCATCTGGACCGAAGCCGACATCACGACTCTCCGCGATCACTACGGCAAGATGCCGATGACCGATCTC
>NZ_CAXAQH010000408.1:0-431 GCF_963970905.1 Pseudomonas sp. EL_65y_Pfl2_R96
TCTTCAGATAATCGGTCGACACCTGGTTGGCGACGGGCGACAGGAAGCAGCCGACCAGCCCCATGTCGTGATACCAGGGCAGCCACGACACGCAGCGGTCACTCTCGATCAACTGCATGCCATGGGAATGCGCCGCAAGGTTATTGAGCAAGGCGTGGTGCGTGATCGCCACGCCATGCGGGAAGCGCGTCGAGCCGCTTGAATATTGCAGATAGGCGATGTCGTCGCCGCGTGCCTGCGGCAGGGCCACATCCGGCGCGCTGCGGGTAGCAAAGCTGGACCAGTCCATGCCTGCGACCCCGGCCAATCCCGCCGCATCGCCCGCCATTTGGGACAGTTCCGGGGGATAGATGAGCATCACCGGATCGCAGCTCGTCAATTGCACGCGAAGCTGCTCGATATAGGAATCGCGCCCGCCAAACGATGTTGGC
>NZ_CAXAQH010000409.1:0-431 GCF_963970905.1 Pseudomonas sp. EL_65y_Pfl2_R96
GTGAGCACCTTCCTCATGAACGCCTTGGCATAGACCATGTCGCCGAGGCCGTAGGCCTTCATCGCATAGGAGAAGAGACGGTAATCCTTCAGGAAGTCGTCGATGGTCTTCACGTTGCCGATATGGCCGAGAAAATAGTCGGTCTCCCGGCTGACATCGGGCTGCTTCGCGACCTGCGTCAGCGACTTGCCCATGTCCTTTGTCAGCCTGGTGTAGTCCGCGATGGTGGATAGCATGAGGCGCCCTTCGTCCGCTGGTGCGGCATCCTCGCAAGTTGCCGTGAATTGCTTGCGCGGGGCTGGCCGCGCCGAAACCAGCTTCGCGCAAGCGTCGGCCATTAGACGTCTGCGATGGGATCGGCGATGGAGCGGCGCGTTGGGCAGTTTCGTGGGGATTTTCATCACGGTAGCGGCGCTGCTTGGCGGCTTCGC
>NZ_CAXAQH010000410.1:0-430 GCF_963970905.1 Pseudomonas sp. EL_65y_Pfl2_R96
CCGCCTCTTCCGGCGCCACCGTGCCGGGCGCGGCGTTGAAGGCGATCAGCATGTTCGGATCCGGCTCGACCAGCGCAAGCCCGCTCGCGATCGGCTGGCCGCCCTGGACGAAAGGCTGCGCACGTGCGGCGTCGAGCACGATGATGTTGGCCTTGAGCGGAATGGCGGCGAGCTGCCGCGCATAATCGCCGATGCGCAGGCCCTCGGTCGGAATGTCGGTATCGCGGCTGATGTTGGAATCGACGGGGATGAAATAGTTCTCGCCGGCCAGCTGCACGCCGTAGCCGGCGAGATAGACCATCGCGACGGTGCCGGGCCCCGAGGCCTGCGCCTTCTGGATGAAATCGCGAAAACTCTTGCGCAGCGTGTCGCCATCGAGGTCGCGCGCCCCGACAACGTCGAAGCCCGGCCTGCAGCGTCTGCGCGATCA
>NZ_CAXAQH010000411.1:0-430 GCF_963970905.1 Pseudomonas sp. EL_65y_Pfl2_R96
CTCGGCAATCTGCCTTGCCACCGTCGCGATCGACCTCGCCCGCGGCCGGTCGGTGAAGATCCTCGCCGCCGGCTCGGCGATCCTGTTCGCCGCCATCGGGCTCGTCCTCGTGCTCTCCGATGCCGCGATCGGCACGCTCGGCGTCAAGCTGACGGTCGACATCGGCATCTTCCTGATCTCGCTCGGATCGATGCTGCTGCGCCGTCCGTTCACGCTGCAATATGCGCTCGAGGAGGTTCCGGCCGAAACCGCTGCGATACCCGGCTTCCTGACCGCCAATTACATGATCACGGCGGCCTGGACCGCCGCCGCGCTGGCGATGGCCGTCGCCAATCTCGTGCTGCTCTACGTGCCGGGCCTGCCGCTCTGGTCGAGCCTTGCGGTGGCCTTCGCCGCGCGCAACTGCGCCCTGTACTTTACAAAATGGTAT
>NZ_CAXAQH010000412.1:0-429 GCF_963970905.1 Pseudomonas sp. EL_65y_Pfl2_R96
TCAACGCCAAGACGCCCTATATGTATTCGACCTACGAAGCGCCCAGCTTCGGCGAGCCCGAATGCGAGAGCCAGCCGACCGATCGGAAGAAGGTCGTCATCCTTGGCGGTGGTCCCAACCGGATCGGGCAGGGGATCGAGTTCGACTATTGCTGCTGCCACGCCTGTTTCGCGCTGGCGGATGTCGGCTTCGAAACGATCATGGTCAATTGCAACCCGTAGACGGTGTCGACCGACTACGACACCGCCGACCGGCTCTATTTCGAGCCGCTCACGGCCGAGGACGTGCTGGAGATCATCGCCAAGGAGCGCAGCAACGGCACCCTGCATGGCGTCATCGTGCAGTTCGGCGGGCAGACGCCGCTGAAGCTGGCGCGGGCGCTGGAAGCCGCCGAGGTGCAGATCCTCGGCACCTCGCCCGATGCCATCG
>NZ_CAXAQH010000413.1:0-429 GCF_963970905.1 Pseudomonas sp. EL_65y_Pfl2_R96
CGGCGATCTCGCGGCGCAGCCCAAAGGTGCTCGCATTGTCGCCGTGACGCACATTCCGCTGGTTACCGCGATGCAATGCTATGAGCCGGAATCCTGGCTCGACACGCCGCACAACTGGACGTTCGTGGTCAATGGCCGCGACGTGCTGCGGGTCCTGCGCGACCACGATGTTCTCGCGGTGCTACAGGCACACAGCCACGTCTATGAGCGGATCGAGCTGAACGGCATGTCCTTCATCACCACGGGTGCCGTCGCAGGCGCGGATTGGCGCGGATCATTCCTCGGCACACCGGAGGGCTATACCGAGATCGCCGTCTCCGGCCGCACCGTGACGAGTTGCTATCGAACATACGGCTTTTCCAGCGTCGCTCGGCAAGACGTGCCGATCTGAATGCCGATCAGCGACAGCGTCGACCGTCTGGGCACTTG
>NZ_CAXAQH010000414.1:0-428 GCF_963970905.1 Pseudomonas sp. EL_65y_Pfl2_R96
TTGAAGGAGGCGAGCAACATCGCGCCGATGCTTCCCCAAGAAACCGCCGCGCGGATCGCGAGCGCCTGGGCCAGCGGAAACGCGCTCATGATCCACACGAACGCGCCTGCCCGCGCCACGAAATATAGCGCCCAAGCGAGCGTGAAGGCGCGGAAGAACTGCACCACCTCGGGGCGGTCCGCCGGAATATCGGGTTTGCGCTGCCGCGCGATGCGCAGCACCAGCGGCTCCTGCCCCGATGCGCCGACCAGAAACACGCCAGCCGTCAGCAGATTGAGGATCGCGCCTTCATAGCGGATCATGAACGGGGTCTGCGCCCATAGATCGATCGCCTGCGTCAAAGAGCAACACACTCCAATGTTTATCCATCGTCGAGTCGTTCTTGGTCCGTCGAGCAATAGTTGGCTTAGAGCCGACCGGGCTGCACG
>NZ_CAXAQH010000415.1:0-428 GCF_963970905.1 Pseudomonas sp. EL_65y_Pfl2_R96
ACCCTTCGTTCCTGCGTCCACATGAACGACGCGTGGTTAGTTTACCGACGCTTAACGCGAAGCAATGTGCCTCGCGGATTCGCTGAAGCGGCAATGGCCGCCAGCCAGGCAGGATGAACACGCTCCGAGCTGCGTCAAAAACGGACAGTCATTCCGACATGGCTCGCGGCGAATCCCAGTCGCTTGTAGAAGCGCTGCGCGTCGGTGCGGCTCTGGTGCGTCAGCAGTTCGACGATGATGCAGCCGCGCGCCTTCGCTTCCGTGACCGCCCATTGCACCAATTGTTCGCCGATGCCGCGGCTGCGGCAATCGGATGCGACACGCACGTCCTCGAGCAGACCGCGGATGCCGCCCTGCGAACTGATGCCGGGCAAGATCGCCAATTGCAGGCAGCCGACCACCCTGCCCTCGCTCTCCGCCACCACCAG
>NZ_CAXAQH010000416.1:0-428 GCF_963970905.1 Pseudomonas sp. EL_65y_Pfl2_R96
GACCGCTGCCCATCTTCCAGCAGGAACAGAATGGCCGTTGCCAGCCCGCGGCTGCCGTCCGGCGAAGGCTGGCGCATCGTTTCGCGATACCAGCCGCCTTCGGGGTGGGGGGACAGGTCCAGCGAGGCGATCAAGGTATGCGACATCGCACATGCTGTTAGGGCAGACGCCCCCTGGAGGCGACAGGAATTGAACATGAGGCTCTCCGCTTTCCGCGCGCTCCCACGATCGGGGCGGAGTTGGTTCTTGCTGCATCGCACCATTTTCGGTACAGCATCGTCATCAAGACTCCCGAGTATCAGGGCTACGCCGTGCAAAATCCATCCGGGCCGACCGGCCCCGTTCCGACTGTCTTCGAAGCTATTGTCCGGAAGCGGTGCTTGCGCGCTACCTACAATCGCACCGATATTACGCTCGCACCGCACATC
>NZ_CAXAQH010000417.1:0-428 GCF_963970905.1 Pseudomonas sp. EL_65y_Pfl2_R96
GTGATGATTGCAACCTGGACCTTGCTGGACCTGCTGTGCAAACTGGCCTACGGACTGGGCGCCCATGGTGCTGCGCGCTATCTGCGCAGCGGCAAGGGACAAAGTTGGTTCAACCGGATCAGCGCCGGTTTGTTCGGTAGTGCAGGAGCCGTATCGTTACTCAGCAGCCACTGAGATATTTAAAGGGCATTTCAACTTGCCGCGTCGGGCGAAATACAACGCAACAACCCATGGATGTACAACTCTAAAAAACAAAACCTAATATAACCGCGCTATTCGACAAATAATTGGGCAGAACAAGGATGTTCAAATGGCCACTTTTACACCGGATTCGTTCCAGCATACTGACTCCGTAGTAATCACGGATATAGGCTTCCTTGCGAATGAGCGCACAGCTTCGACCATCGATTTTGATGGCGAATTCTCCA
>NZ_CAXAQH010000418.1:0-428 GCF_963970905.1 Pseudomonas sp. EL_65y_Pfl2_R96
AGCCGCTTCCGCCAGCGACCGATGTTCAAGGCATGCGGCAGAGCCTGCTGTGGCGCGCAAGCGACAGTTATCAGTTTGTTTTCGATCTAATCTATGACGAATATGGCCGCTTCTCGACCATACTGGTCGCGCCTCGTCGCCTGCCGATCGATATGTTCCATGGGAACAGCTATTTTCTGCCGCTCGATATCGTGACCTGCGACCCTCTCGATCAGCAGGTCGAGATCACCATGTACCTCGGCGGCGGTCGCGATGGCTATGATTTCGCGCTGTGGTGCAAGATCGCGGTCCCGGGATTTGTGTTCGAGGGGGGAGCGTTTCAGTTCGGTCTGGATTGGGCCGGTCCCGCACCGCAGACCATCTGGTGACGATGGGGGCCGCCCCGCCGGTTCGTGAATCGGCGTTATCGCTCGCCCGCCGGGTCGTAG
>NZ_CAXAQH010000419.1:0-426 GCF_963970905.1 Pseudomonas sp. EL_65y_Pfl2_R96
GTGACCGTACCGTTGGCATTGGCAGCCGGGGTGTAGGTCGGCTGGTTGGCGACCGTGGCCAGGTAAGTGTTGATGTTGGCGAGGGTACCCGTGAGCACGATGCTGCCGGTGCCCGAGCCGCTGACCGTGACACTGCCCGCTGTCGCGGCTGTTAAGGAGCCGCTGCCGACCGTGAGCGTGACGGAGATGCTGCCAGCGCCTGCGTCGACGTCAGCCACCGACAGACCGCTGAGCTTGAATGCGGTGTCTTCATTCGTCGTGTAGCTTGCCGGCAGCGTGTTCACCGGTGTGTCGTTGAGCGCGGTGATGTTGATGTTGATCGTGTCGCTGTCGCTCAGTGCTCCACCAGTGCCCGTGTTGCCACCGTCATTGGTCAACATGGTCAGGGTGACCGTACCGTTGGCATTGGCAGCCGGGGTGTAGGTC
>NZ_CAXAQH010000420.1:0-410 GCF_963970905.1 Pseudomonas sp. EL_65y_Pfl2_R96
ACTGGCATGTCTATGGAAATGAGGTTCGACCGGGCAACGGGAGCCGTATGAGTTGAGAGGCTCACGTACGGTTCTGCGAGAGGCTGAAGGTGAAACTCCTACGGCCTACTTACCAACGCAACGGCTTCTGCCTCTGGCTCAAGCGCCTCGAATCCGAGCGCTTCAAAACATCGCCCGATGCCACTGACGAGGCGATTGTTCTGACCGTGCAGGAACTGAACTGGCTACTGGATGGTTTTGATCTCTGGCGCAACCGCCCTCATCAGGTTTTGACGCCTCGATACGTGGCCTGATTCGGTATAATCCAGGGCATGATTTCCATGCCCGAAAACCTCCCCGATGATCCTGAATTGCTCAAGCAGATGCTTGCGAAGATGCAGTCCAGAGTCGGTTTCCTCGAAGAAGAAAAT
>NZ_CAXAQH010000421.1:0-410 GCF_963970905.1 Pseudomonas sp. EL_65y_Pfl2_R96
ACTGGCATGTCTATGGAAATGAGGTTCGACCGGGCAACGGGAGCCGTATGAGTTGAGAGGCTCACGTACGGTTCTGCGAGAGGCTGAAGGTGAAACTCCTACGGCCTACTTACCAACGCAACGGCTTTTGCCTTTGGCTAAAGCGGCTGGAGTCCGAGCGCTTTAAAACATCGCCGGATTGTTCGGATGAAGCCATCGTGCTGACGGTTCAAGAACTCAACTGGTTATTGGACGGTTTTGATTTGTGGCACAACCGTCCGCATCAAGTTTTGACGCCTCGATTCGTGGCCTGATTCGGTATAATCCAGGGCATGATTTCCATGCCCGAAAACCTCCCCGATGATCCTGAATTGCTCAAGCAGATGCTTGCGAAGATGCAGTCCAGAGTCGGTTTCCTCGAAGAAGAAAAT
>NZ_CAXAQH010000422.1:0-386 GCF_963970905.1 Pseudomonas sp. EL_65y_Pfl2_R96
TGATCGTGGTGCTGACGGTGCTGCCATTGTTGTAGACATCATTGGCCGGCGTCGGAACGTTCACGCTGCCGGTGGTGTTGCCAGCGGCGATGGTGATGGTCGAACCGTTGGACAGGGTGACAGTGACCGGCGTCTGCGCCGGGTTGGTCAAGGTCGCGGTGTAGGTGATCTGGCCGCCTTCGTTGACGGTCGAACCCGCTGTCAGTGTGACGGTGGTGGTGTCGACCGAGTCGGTAACGGTGGTGACCGCCGGTGTCGGGTTCGGCACCAGATTCTCGAAGTTGCCGCCGGTAGTCCCGGTGATCGTAGTGCTGACGGTGCTGCCATTGTTGTAGACATCATTGGCCGGCGTCGGAACGTTCACGCTGCCGGTGGTGTTGCCTGCG
>NZ_CAXAQH010000423.1:0-373 GCF_963970905.1 Pseudomonas sp. EL_65y_Pfl2_R96
GCAGCGGCCAATGGACCTACACCCTGGCCAACGGCAGCGATGGTATCGCCAGTGCCGTGCAATCACTGAAGGCCGGCGAGAGTCATGACGAGGTGTTCAGCGTGCAGGTCAGCGATGGCCTCGGCGGCGTCAACACTCAGCTGGTGACTGTCACCGTCAGCGGCAGCAACGATGCACCGGTGCTCAGTTTCGCGACCGGCAACGAGGCCGGCGCGGTGCAGGAAGACACCACCCTCAGCGTCAGCGGCCAATTCAGCTCGACCGACATCGACCACGATGCCACCGCCAGCTGGTCCATCAATGGCTCGCCAACTGGAATCTACGGCTCGATCGCCGTGGACAGCACTGGCCAATGGACCTACACCCTGGCCAA
>NZ_CAXAQH010000424.1:0-360 GCF_963970905.1 Pseudomonas sp. EL_65y_Pfl2_R96
CAAAACGCTTCTCCACGCTTTCCAGCATCAAGTCGCGGATATCATCGCCGCTGTACCCGGTCGGGCTCGCGACCCAACCGATGGCTTCGCGATCACAGCAATCCAGGGCGAAGGTCACGCTCAGTTTCGCGCCGTCCTCGCAGCGGAACTCAAAGCCGTCCGAGCACCAACGCGTATCGCTGTTTTCCACGGCAATACGGCCTTCGTGCCGACGCGGCACGCCGGGCTGTTTGATCGTAAGCGCTCCATGAACCCCACATTCAAAGCGCTTAGCTGATCCCGGATGCTGTGCTCCCGATTCCCTCAGGAGCCAGCCCGCCATGATGCGACCCGATGCTAAAGTCGAAAAAGTCTATCTCT
>NZ_CAXAQH010000425.1:0-358 GCF_963970905.1 Pseudomonas sp. EL_65y_Pfl2_R96
CAATCAGGATGTCGATCAACAGCTGCACCACCATCATCGACACCGCTTCGGCGGTTTTGCCGGCGATTTCGCTCGGTGGCAGCATGTCCAACCACAGGCTGGCGCAGCGCACCAGCAGGCACAGCGCGGCTTCGTCACTGGCTAGCAACTGGGCTTTTTCCATGACATCCGGTGCGGTTTTGGCGAGCCTCTCCAGCTCTGCGACGCTTTCACCCAACCGCTCTGCGAACCTCGCCGGATCCTTGAGAATGTCCGACAGCAGGCTGATGCCGTCCCACACACCTTCAATGGCCGCCCAACTGCCCGCGAGCATTCCATTGCCTACAGCCACCGAAGACGATTGCGACCACTTCGGCTT
>NZ_CAXAQH010000426.1:0-352 GCF_963970905.1 Pseudomonas sp. EL_65y_Pfl2_R96
CGACGAATTTTATAAAGGCCTATTTCCATGCCCTTGGCGTGCAACACTTTACGCAACGGACGACTGCCATAACAGCCGCCACTTGCGGCAAACGATGCCTTGAGTTGCAGAGCCATGGGACAAATTGATGTTGGCACTTCAGCACGTTTGTTGGCTTCGTAGAACCCGGATCGACTGATGCCCAGCAGCCGACAGACATGCGCCACCGAATAAGCCTTCTGTTGCAGCTGCCGAACCAAGCGATACGTTACTTCAGCTCGCGGGCAAAGAAGGCGGTAGCCTTTTTTAATACATCGTTATCCATCTTGAGCTGGCGATTTTCCTGCTCCAACTGCCGGATACGTTGTTGCTC
>NZ_CAXAQH010000427.1:0-350 GCF_963970905.1 Pseudomonas sp. EL_65y_Pfl2_R96
TACAAAGACGCCGGCACCGTCGAAGCGACGATCAAAGGCGCGACCGGTGGCAATTTCGAGAATCTGGTCACCAGCGATACACCCGCTGTCACCACTGTTAACGACACCATCGATACCAGCACCGTTTCGCTGACTGCCACTTCGAGCGTCGCCGAAGGCGGCACCGTGGTGTACACCGCGTCCGTGTCCGCTCCAGTCACCGGTTCGCCAGTCGTTGTGACCTTGTCCAACGGCCAGACCATCACCATCCCGGTCGGTTCGAGCAGTGCCAGCGTCAACTTCACCGCGCCGAACGATGCGTTGGCCGGCGGCGGTTCCCTGAGCGTGAAAATCGACGATGCCAAGGGCGG
>NZ_CAXAQH010000428.1:0-348 GCF_963970905.1 Pseudomonas sp. EL_65y_Pfl2_R96
GCTCCAGCTCAATTGCATCCGGCCTTTTTTCATGCCCGCCGCGATGCCACGCGCGGCGACTTTTTTGTAGCGGTCGACGTAGCTGATGAAGGTATTGATGATCGTGAAAATCGCCTTCACGAGGCGCAGAACGGCACTGAGTAACTGCGCGGCTCGATCAGCCAAACGCATCGTCAAATAGGCGATGCCGGCGCCCGCCCCGGCGAACGTCAGGACGATGCCAATCAGGATGTCGATCAACAGCTGCACCACCATCATCGACACCGCTTCGGCGGTTTTGCCGGCGATTTCGCTCGGTGGCAGCATGTCCAACCACAGGCTGGCGCAGCGCACCAGCAGGCACAGCGC
>NZ_CAXAQH010000429.1:0-348 GCF_963970905.1 Pseudomonas sp. EL_65y_Pfl2_R96
CTGGCGAGCCGGTGACCGGTGCCGAGACGGATGCGGTGTAAACCACCGTGCCGCCTTCAGCCACAGTGCTGGTCGCGGTGAGGTTGACCGTCGAAGTGTCGATGGTGTCGGTCACATCGGTGACCGCTGCTGCCGGATTGGTCGCCAGGTTTTCAAAGTTGCCGCCGGCGGCATCTTTGATCGTCACCTCGACTTGGCCGGCGTCTTTATAGACGTCGTCTTTCGGCGCGTCGACGGTCACGGAACCGCTGGTGGCGCCGGCGGCGATGGTGATCACCGCGCCGTTCGACAGTGTCACGGTGACCGGCGTACCGGCCGCATTGCTCAGGGTGGCGGTATAAACGATGG
>NZ_CAXAQH010000430.1:0-342 GCF_963970905.1 Pseudomonas sp. EL_65y_Pfl2_R96
AGTTACCGCCCTTGGCATCGTCGATTTTCACGCTCAGGGAACCGCCGCCGGCCAACGCATCGTTCGGCGCGGTGAAGTTGACGCTGGCACTGCTCGAGCCGACCGGGATGGTGATGGTCTGGCCGTTCGACAGGGTCACGACGACTGGCGAACCGGTGACTGGAGCGGACACGGACGCGGTGTACACCACGGTGCCGCCTTCGGCCACACTCGAAGTCGCGGTCAGGTTCACCGTCGAGGTGTCGGTGGTGTCGGTGACGTCGGTGGCCGCCGCTGCCGGATTGGTCGCCAGGTTTTCAAAGTTGCCGCCGGCGGCATCTTTGATCGTCACCTCGACTTGGC
>NZ_CAXAQH010000431.1:0-337 GCF_963970905.1 Pseudomonas sp. EL_65y_Pfl2_R96
TCGGTTCGAGCAGTGCCAGCGTCAACTTCACCGCGCCGAACGATGCGTTGGCCGGCGGCGGTTCCCTGAGCGTGAAAATCGACGATGCCAAGGGCGGTAACTACGAGAAGCTGGAAGTCGATGGCAAGTCGGCGGATACCTCGATCACTGATACAGCAGACACCACCACCCTCAGCCTGAGCGCAGCCGACTCCGTGGCCGAAGGCGGTTCCATCGTTTATACCGCCACCCTGAGCAATGCGGCCGGTACGCCGGTCACCGTGACACTGTCGAACGGCGCGGTGATCACCATCGCCGCCGGCGCCACCAGCGGTTCCGTGACCGTCGACGCGCCGAA
>NZ_CAXAQH010000432.1:0-335 GCF_963970905.1 Pseudomonas sp. EL_65y_Pfl2_R96
GAAGTCGTAACAAGGTAGCCGTAGGGGAACCTGCGGCTGGATCACCTCCTTAATCGACGACATCAGCTGCTCCATAAGTTCCCACACGAATTGCTTGATTCATTGAAGAAGACGATAAGAAGCAGCCTGTATCAGGTTGTAGCTGTGTTGGTTAGAGCGCACCCCATGCTGTGTGGTAAAGAGCAGGGTGAGGTCGGCCTTAGTAGCTCGAAATTGGGTCTGTAGCTCAGTTGGTTAGAGCGCACCCCTGATAAGGGTGAGGTCGGCAGTTCGAATCTGCCCAGACCCACCAATTTTGCTTGTGTGGGAACGCCTGTAGAAATACGGGGCCATAG
>NZ_CAXAQH010000433.1:0-322 GCF_963970905.1 Pseudomonas sp. EL_65y_Pfl2_R96
CGTGGCCTGATTCGGTATAATCCAGGGCATGATTTCCATGCCCGAAAACCTCCCCGATGATCCTGAATTGCTCAAGCAGATGCTTGCGAAGATGCAGTCCAGAGTCGGTTTCCTCGAAGAAGAAAATGCGCTGTTGCGTCAGCGCCTGTTCGGACGCAAGTCCGAGCAAACGGTTGATCCGGCAACGCCGCAGTTGGCCCTGTTCAATGAGGCGGAAAGCGTCGTCGAGCCCATTGATGAAGCGGCAGAAGAAGAGGCTGTTGCGCCGACCCAGCGGCGTGGCAAACGCAAACCGCTGCCGGCCGATCTCCCCCGCATCGAA
>NZ_CAXAQH010000434.1:0-322 GCF_963970905.1 Pseudomonas sp. EL_65y_Pfl2_R96
CCGTGGTGCCTGCCTCCGAGCTGAGCGATGCGCTCAAGCAGATCCGTGAACTGCAACGGATGCTGGGCAAGAAAACGATGGAAGCAGAAATCCTCAAAGAGGCCGTGGAGATCGCCCGGTCGCGAAAATGGATTGCGCACTCACCCTTGTTGCCGGGGGACGACCAGTGAAGTTGGTCAGCGAATGTCTCGGTGTGGCGCGCTCGCAATTAACGGTTCGAATCAAGCAATCGGTATCGCCCAAAGTACGGCGAAGCAGGACTGTGGACGATGCTGCGCTGGTGGTCGAAATCCAGCAGCAGGTTAGCGAGCTGCCCAGCTAT
>NZ_CAXAQH010000435.1:0-320 GCF_963970905.1 Pseudomonas sp. EL_65y_Pfl2_R96
GGGTCCAGCATGCAGTAGTCGGCGCCCAGGTCACCGAAGCCATGCCAGCTGGCCGCCGGTTTGAGCACCCAGGCATCGCCATGGCGTAATACTTCAGGGTCGAGTTCGGCAAAAGGCACCCCGTTGACTTCATCGGGTTGCCAGACCCCAAACCACCAATCCTTGCCATTGCGCTCACGGATTTCATTGCTCAGGCGAGCCATGGCCTGGCGAAAGGCAATGGCCTCGTCGATGGACTCATCGGTAAGGTAGCCCCCTGCGTCATCCATCATTTTCGACGAAACATCAATCGAAGCGATGATGCTGTACTGCGGTGACGT
>NZ_CAXAQH010000436.1:0-312 GCF_963970905.1 Pseudomonas sp. EL_65y_Pfl2_R96
GTGTCGGTGATCGAGGTGTCGGCTGACTTGCCGTCGACTTCCAGCTTCTCGTAGTTGCCGCCCTTGGCATCGTCGATTTTTACGCTCAGCGAACCGCCGCCCGACAAAGCGTCGTTTGGCGCAACGAAGTTAATAGAACCGCTGCTGGCGCCGACCGGAATGGTGATGGTCTGGCCGTTGGACAGGGTCACAACGACTGGCGAACCGGTTACTGGCGCGCTGACGGATGCGGTGTAAACCACCGTGCCGCCTTCAGCCACACTCGAAGTCGCGGTCAGGTTCACGGTCGAAGTGTCGATAGTGTCGGTGACG
>NZ_CAXAQH010000437.1:0-304 GCF_963970905.1 Pseudomonas sp. EL_65y_Pfl2_R96
ACGCGAGCGCAAGCTACAGAGCGCTGTTGGCAAGAAATGAAATGCAGCAAAGCATGAGCCGTAAAGGTAATTGCTGGGACAACTCAGTGATGGAGCGCTTCTTCCTGAGTTTGAAAATGGAGCGGGTATGGCGGCGCGATTACGCCAACCACGCCGAAGCGATACGTGACATCACTGAATACATCGTTGGGTTTTACAACAACGAGCGGCTGCACTCGAAACTGGGATATCTGCCACCGACCGTTTACGAACGGGCAATGGCGTCTAAACCTCCTATCGAGGTGTCCGGAATTAGTTGACCACT
>NZ_CAXAQH010000438.1:0-304 GCF_963970905.1 Pseudomonas sp. EL_65y_Pfl2_R96
CCCGAAGCGGCTGGTTATACCTGGCCGTGGTGCTGGACTTGTTCTCACGCAAGATAGTCGGCTGGTCCATGGCCCCGAACATGCCGGCTGAGCTGGTGTGTAGTGCAATGCAGCTGGCGATTGCTCAACGTCAACCACCCCCGGGTCTGGTCGCCCACTCGGATCGTGGCAGCCAATACGCGAGCGCAAGCTACAGAGCGCTGTTGGCAAGAAATGAAATGCAGCAAAGCATGAGCCGTAAAGGTAATTGCTGGGACAACTCAGTGATGGAGCGCTTCTTCCTGAGTTTGAAAATGGAGCGGGT
>NZ_CAXAQH010000439.1:0-304 GCF_963970905.1 Pseudomonas sp. EL_65y_Pfl2_R96
ACATCTGGGTGTCGATGGGTGAGCCGGTGGAAGCGTGGGATGAGCGCATCGAGCAACTGCTGCCGTACCAGGTCAACGCCAACATGATGAAGGCTTCGGGCAACCCGCGCGTGAAGTTCATGCACTGCCTGCCGGCGTTCCACAACAGCGAAACCAAGGTCGGCAAGGACATCGCCGCGCGCTATCCGCACCTGGCCAACGGCGTCGAAGTGACCGAAGACGTCTTCGAGTCCCCAGCCAACATCGCCTTCGAGCAAGCGGAAAACCGCATGCACACCATCAAGGCGATTCTCGTGTCGGCGCT
>NZ_CAXAQH010000440.1:0-297 GCF_963970905.1 Pseudomonas sp. EL_65y_Pfl2_R96
CGAATACGACCGCAGCGGGCGCTTACGCTCACGCCAACGCCGACACACCAGCCAGCCATCGCTGATGCCGGCCGCCGTGCAGAAACATTTCGAGTACGACCCCGCCGACAACCTGATCGGCAAACTCGACCAACAACCCGCCGCGCAACACCGCCAACTGCTGCACTACGACGCCACCGGCCGCATCATCGCCAGCCAGGACAGCCTGCACGGCCAGCGCGAAACCTTCGCCTACGACGCCGCCGCCAACCTGTTGGACGGCCCACAACCCGGCGCCGGGCTGGTGGTGCACAACAA
>NZ_CAXAQH010000441.1:0-293 GCF_963970905.1 Pseudomonas sp. EL_65y_Pfl2_R96
GAGTTGGTAAGGCAGTGTGTTGTCGCCTTATTGACGGTTCGATCTTCTCGGTCGAAAGCGGAGAAAAACAGGTGTTGACAGCAGCGACTAACGCTGTAGAATTCGCCTCCCGCTAACGAGAGATCGGAAGCGCAAGTGGTTGAAGTTGCAAAGGAAACTTTGAAAGCTTCTGAAAATAACCGCTTGACAGCAACGGAGGCTGCTGTAGAATGCGCGCCTCGGTTGAGACGAAAGATCTTAACCAACCGCTCTTTAACAACTGAATCAAGCAATTCGTGTGGGTGCTTGTGGAG
>NZ_CAXAQH010000442.1:0-287 GCF_963970905.1 Pseudomonas sp. EL_65y_Pfl2_R96
TTGATGCGTGCCAACGGTCTGCGTTCGGCTTGGAAGCGTAAGTTTGTGCATACGACAGATAGCAACCACGACCTGCCGATTGCTGAAAATGTATTGAATCGCCAATTTGAACCTGACGCAGTAAACAAAGCTTGGGTGGCAGACATTACCTACATCCGGACCCGAAGCGGCTGGTTATACCTGGCCGTGGTGCTGGACTTGTTCTCACGCAAGATAGTCGGCTGGTCCATGGCCCCGAACATGCCGGCTGAGCTGGTGTGTAGTGCAATGCAGCTGGCGATTGCTCA
>NZ_CAXAQH010000443.1:0-286 GCF_963970905.1 Pseudomonas sp. EL_65y_Pfl2_R96
CGCGCTATCCGCACCTGGCCAACGGCGTCGAAGTGACCGAAGACGTCTTCGAGTCCCCAGCCAACATCGCCTTCGAGCAAGCGGAAAACCGCATGCACACCATCAAGGCGATTCTCGTGTCGGCGCTGGCGGATATCTGAGGCTCATGACTTGACCCCTACGGGGATCACTGAACTCTTGAAAGGACTGCATTATGCGTATCGTCGTTGCTCTGGGCGGTAACGCCCTGCTCCGCCGGGGTGAACCCATGACCGCGGACAACCAGCGCGCCAACATCCGCGTCGCC
>NZ_CAXAQH010000444.1:0-285 GCF_963970905.1 Pseudomonas sp. EL_65y_Pfl2_R96
GTTACCAGTGAAAGTAACGTTCAGTCTATCTTTCTATCACATACCCAAATTTTTAAAGAACGATCTAGCCAAAGACTAGAAATCAACATTCACCATCATCACGATGGAATGCTCATTTCTAAGCTTTAATACAAAAAAGCTTCTCTTTAAGGAGAAACCTTATCGTCTTCTTCAATGAATCAAGCAATTCGTGTGGGAACTTATGGAGCAGCTGATGTCGTCGATTAAGGAGGTGATCCAGCCGCAGGTTCCCCTACGGCTACCTTGTTACGACTTCACCCCAGT
>NZ_CAXAQH010000445.1:0-278 GCF_963970905.1 Pseudomonas sp. EL_65y_Pfl2_R96
TTGCTTGATTCATTGAAGAAGACGATAAGAAGCAGCCCGAAATTGGGTCTGTAGCTCAGTTGGTTAGAGCGCACCCCTGATAAGGGTGAGGTCGGCAGTTCGAATCTGCCCAGACCCACCAATTTTGTGTGGGAAACGCCTGTAGAAATATGGGGCCATAGCTCAGCTGGGAGAGCGCCTGCCTTGCACGCAGGAGGTCAACGGTTCGATCCCGTTTGGCTCCACCACTACTGCTTCTGTTTGTTGAAAGCTTAGAAATGAGCATTCCATCGTGATGA
>NZ_CAXAQH010000446.1:0-276 GCF_963970905.1 Pseudomonas sp. EL_65y_Pfl2_R96
TGGCCACGGTGGTTAACCAGAGCAAGCCGACCGTTCCGATGAACAGCGGAATGGCGCCACTCCCCAGCCAGGGTACGAACGATGTCATGTACCCCACTGCGGAGATGGCGACCGCCACGTTGGCGATGGCCAGCGAAAGGAAGTACAGGTACGAGCAGAGGAAGAACCCTGATTTTGCGTGCGCCTCTTCGGTGTAGGCGGATAGCCCGCCTGAGCGCGGACAGTAGATGCCGCATTGGGAAAAGCAGTAAGCGATGGCCATGGAACCGACGGCAG
>NZ_CAXAQH010000447.1:0-268 GCF_963970905.1 Pseudomonas sp. EL_65y_Pfl2_R96
TGCGGGTGCTGATCTGGCCTTGGGTGCGCAGCACTTCGCGGTGCAGGCGGTCGCGTTCGAAGTCGCTGATGACCTGGCCGTCGAGGTTGATCTGGTGCAGGTGGCCGCTGCCGTAGTACAGGCGATTGAGCCAGCGGCCGTCGGGCAGTTGGGTCTGGATCAGGTTGCCGAGTTCGTCATAGTGGTGGTGCAGGCTGCCGGCGGCGCTGTTTTCGGCGAGCAACTGGCCGGTGGCATCGTAGGCGAAGCTCAGGGTCTGGGCGTTGCC
>NZ_CAXAQH010000448.1:0-266 GCF_963970905.1 Pseudomonas sp. EL_65y_Pfl2_R96
CGTAAGCGCTCCATGAACCCCACATTCAAAGCGCTTAGCTGATCCCGGATGCTGTGCTCCCGATTCCCTCAGGAGCCAGCCCGCCATGATGCGACCCGATGCTAAAGTCGAAAAAGTCTATCTCTACCCCAAGCCCGTCGACTTTCGAAAATCCATTGATGGCCTGGCGGCGCTGGTCGAACTGGATATCAAAGTCGCGGTATTCGACCCTGTGCTTTTCGTCTTCCTCAACAAGCCACGCAACCGCGTGAAGATTTTGTATTGGG
>NZ_CAXAQH010000449.1:0-265 GCF_963970905.1 Pseudomonas sp. EL_65y_Pfl2_R96
ATCATCTGAAGGAAGCCGGCTTGCTCGGTCAGTTGAAGCGTTGCGTGAAAGTTGAAGGCATTGGATTTTTGACCGGAGCCCGCTTGCTCACGGCGTTTCAGCGGGGCGACTTCAGAAACGCGGATGCCTTTATTGCCTTCCTGGGAATGGATCTGCGCGTGTCGAAGTCAGGACAAAAGGATGGTCGTCGGAGTCTGACCAAGCGAGGTGACCCGGAAGCCCGCCGGCTTTTGCACAATGCAGCCATGTCGGCCAGCCGTACGCC
>NZ_CAXAQH010000450.1:0-264 GCF_963970905.1 Pseudomonas sp. EL_65y_Pfl2_R96
GTCCCCTGAAGGGCCGTCGAAGACTACGACGTTGATAGGTTGGGTGTGTAAGCGCTGTGAGGCGTTGAGCTAACCAATACTAATTGCCCGTGAGGCTTGACCATATAACACCCAAGCAATTTGCTGATCCGAAAGGACACCAGATTGCGGTGTGTGAAGACGCAATGAACCGAAAGTTCGAGAAACACACAAACTATCGCATACCCAATTTGCTGAAGCGTCGAAAGACGGTTCGGTACCCGAATTTCTTGACGACCATAGAGC
>NZ_CAXAQH010000451.1:0-264 GCF_963970905.1 Pseudomonas sp. EL_65y_Pfl2_R96
GCTCTATGGTCGTCAAGAAATTCGGGTACCGAACCGTCTTTCGACGCTTCAGCAAATTGGGTATGCGATAGTTTGTGTGTTTCTCGAACTTTCGGTTCATTGCGTCTTCACACACCGCAATCTGGTGCTCTCTCGAGTCAGCAAATTGCTTGGGTGTTATATGGTCAAGCCTCACGGGCAATTAGTATTGGTTAGCTCAACGCCTCACAGCGCTTACACACCCAACCTATCAACGTCGTAGTCTTCGACGGCCCTTCAGGGGAC
>NZ_CAXAQH010000452.1:0-259 GCF_963970905.1 Pseudomonas sp. EL_65y_Pfl2_R96
TGGCCGCAGGCGTCGTAGGCATAACGCAAGGTGCCCCAGCCCTGATGCTCGGTGATCAGGCGGTCCTGCTGGTCGTACTCGAATTCCAGCGGATGGTCGTGGCCGTCGTCGACACTGGTCAGTCGGCCCAGCGAGTCGTAGCGATAGTCGACCTGGATGCCGTCGGGCAGGGTCTTGGTCAGCAACCGTCCGGCCGAGTCCCGTTGATACCCCGTAACCCGCTGCGAGCCGTCATCGCCGAACTCGGTTTTCTCCAGCA
>NZ_CAXAQH010000453.1:0-255 GCF_963970905.1 Pseudomonas sp. EL_65y_Pfl2_R96
GGGGGGGGGGGGGGGGGGGGGGGGGGGGGGGGGGGGGGGGGGGGGGGGGGGGGGGGGGGGGGGGGGGGGGGGGGGGGGGGGGGGGGGGGGGGGGGGGGGGGGGGGGGGGGGGGGGGGGGGGGGGGGGCGGGGGGGGGGGGGGGGGGGGGGGGGGGGGGGGGGGGGGGGGGGGGGGGGGGGGGGGGGGGGGGGGGGGGGGGGGGGGGGGGGGGGGGGGGGGGGGGGGGGGGGGGGGGGGGGGGGGGGGGGGGGGGG
>NZ_CAXAQH010000454.1:0-255 GCF_963970905.1 Pseudomonas sp. EL_65y_Pfl2_R96
CTACGCGCGCTTTACGCCCAGTAATTCCGATTAACGCTTGCACCCTCTGTATTACCGCGGCTGCTGGCACAGAGTTAGCCGGTGCTTATTCTGTCGGTAACGTCAAAACAATTACGTATTAGGTAACTGCCCTTCCTCCCAACTTAAAGTGCTTTACAATCCGAAGACCTTCTTCACACACGCGGCATGGCTGGATCAGGCTTTCGCCCATTGTCCAATATTCCCCACTGCTGCCTCCCGTAGGAGTCTGGACCG
>NZ_CAXAQH010000455.1:0-255 GCF_963970905.1 Pseudomonas sp. EL_65y_Pfl2_R96
GGTTCTTTTCGCCTTTCCCTCACGGTACTAGTTCACTATCGGTCAGTCAGTAGTATTTAGCCTTGGAGGATGGTCCCCCCATATTCAGACAAAGTTTCTCGTGCTCCGTCCTACTCGATTTCATGACCAAGAGATTTTCGCGTACAGGGCTATCACCCACTATGGCCGCACTTTCCAGAGCGTTCCGCTAATCTCAAAGCCACTTAAGGGCTAGTCCCCGTTCGCTCGCCACTACTAAGGGAATCTCGGTTGATT
>NZ_CAXAQH010000456.1:0-255 GCF_963970905.1 Pseudomonas sp. EL_65y_Pfl2_R96
ACCGTGACCGTCCCGGCACCATCCGATGATGTTTACAAAGACGCTGGCACCGTTCAGGCGACCATCTCCACCGCCACCGGTGGCAACTTCGAGAACCTGGTTCCTAGCACTGCCCCGGCAGTCACCAACGTCACCGACACTATCGACACTTCGACCGTGAACCTGACCGCGACTTCGAGTGTGGCTGAAGGCGGCACGGTGGTTTACACCGCATCCGTCAGCGCGCCAGTAACCGGTTCGCCAGTCGTTGTGACC
>NZ_CAXAQH010000457.1:0-255 GCF_963970905.1 Pseudomonas sp. EL_65y_Pfl2_R96
AGCCTTGGTTCAGGCGCGGGTCGGCCTGGTGCAAAGCTGGGCGAATGAGCCGCTGTTGAAGACAGCTTTCGCCGAGCAAGTGAAATCCATGCAGCAGCTTGAGGCGCTGGTCGAAAAGACGATTAATGATCATCTGAAGGAAGCCGGCTTGCTCGGTCAGTTGAAGCGTTGCGTGAAAGTTGAAGGCATTGGATTTTTGACCGGAGCCCGCTTGCTCACGGCGTTTCAGCGGGGCGACTTCAGAAACGCGGATGC
>NZ_CAXAQH010000458.1:0-255 GCF_963970905.1 Pseudomonas sp. EL_65y_Pfl2_R96
TCCTGGGAATGGATCTGCGCGTGTCGAAGTCAGGACAAAAGGATGGTCGTCGGAGTCTGACCAAGCGAGGTGACCCGGAAGCCCGCCGGCTTTTGCACAATGCAGCCATGTCGGCCAGCCGTACGCCTGCCTGGAAAGGCTTTTACGAAGAGCAAAGAGCTCGAGGCTTCAGCACCACTCAGGCGCTGGTGATACTGGCTCGCAAGCTTGCTCGGATCGTATTCGCTCTGCTGAAAGGGCAGAGCGAATACCAAC
>NZ_CAXAQH010000459.1:0-255 GCF_963970905.1 Pseudomonas sp. EL_65y_Pfl2_R96
TGTTTACTGCGTCAGGTTCAAATTGGCGATTCAATACATTTTCAGCAATCGGCAGGTCGTGGTTGCTATCTGTCGTATGCACAAACTTACGCTTCCAAGCCGAACGCAGACCGTTGGCACGCATCAAGCGACGAATTTTATAAAGGCCTATTTCCATGCCCTTGGCGTGCAACACTTTACGCAACGGACGACTGCCATAACAGCCGCCACTTGCGGCAAACGATGCCTTGAGTTGCAGAGCCATGGGACAAATTG
>NZ_CAXAQH010000460.1:0-255 GCF_963970905.1 Pseudomonas sp. EL_65y_Pfl2_R96
AGCTGCCGAACCAAGCGATACGTTACTTCAGCTCGCGGGCAAAGAAGGCGGTAGCCTTTTTTAATACATCGTTATCCATCTTGAGCTGGCGATTTTCCTGCTCCAACTGCCGGATACGTTGTTGCTCAGCAGTCAACGGTTTGCCGATTCCGACATCTCCCAGCTGTTCAGCCTCGTACTGCTGCACCCAGCGCCGGACGGCGGTCTCACCAATATTCAGGTCGCGGCAGACCTGCGGAACGGCCAGTCCCTGGT
>NZ_CAXAQH010000461.1:0-255 GCF_963970905.1 Pseudomonas sp. EL_65y_Pfl2_R96
CCCGAAGCGGCTGGTTATACCTGGCCGTGGTGCTGGACTTGTTCTCACGCAAGATAGTCGGCTGGTCCATGGCCCCGAACATGCCGGCTGAGCTGGTGTGTAGTGCAATGCAGCTGGCGATTGCTCAGCGTCAACCACCACCGGGTCTGGTCGCCCACTCGGATCGTGGCAGCCAATACGCGAGCGCAAGCTACAGAGCGCTGTTGGCAAGAAATGAAATGCAGCAAAGCATGAGCCGTAAAGGTAATTGCTGGG
>NZ_CAXAQH010000462.1:0-255 GCF_963970905.1 Pseudomonas sp. EL_65y_Pfl2_R96
GGTTCTTTTCGCCTTTCCCTCACGGTACTAGTTCACTATCGGTCAGTCAGTAGTATTTAGCCTTGGAGGATGGTCCCCCCATATTCAGACAAAGTTTCTCGTGCTCCGTCCTACTCGATTTCATGACTAAGAGATTTTCGCGTACAGGGCTATCACCCACTATGGCCGCACTTTCCAGAGCGTTCCGCTAATCTCAAAGCCACTTAAGGGCTAGTCCCCGTTCGCTCGCCACTACTAAGGGAATCTCGGTTGATT
>NZ_CAXAQH010000463.1:0-255 GCF_963970905.1 Pseudomonas sp. EL_65y_Pfl2_R96
CTACGCGCGCTTTACGCCCAGTAATTCCGATTAACGCTTGCACCCTCTGTATTACCGCGGCTGCTGGCACAGAGTTAGCCGGTGCTTATTCTGTCGGTAACGTCAAAACAATTACGTATTAGGTAACCGCCCTTCCTCCCAACTTAAAGTGCTTTACAATCCGAAGACCTTCTTCACACACGCGGCATGGCTGGATCAGGCTTTCGCCCATTGTCCAATATTCCCCACTGCTGCCTCCCGTAGGAGTCTGGACCG
>NZ_CAXAQH010000464.1:0-255 GCF_963970905.1 Pseudomonas sp. EL_65y_Pfl2_R96
GCATCCGCGTTTCTGAAGTCGCCCCGCTGAAACGCCGTGAGCAAGCGGGCTCCGGTCAAAAATCCAATGCCTTCAACTTTCACGCAACGCTTCAACTGACCGAGCAAGCCGGCTTCCTTCAGATGATTATTAATCGTCTTTTCGACCAGCGCCTCAAGCTGCTGCATGGATTTCACTTGCTCGGCGAAAGCTGTCTTCAACAGCGGCTCATTCGCCCAGCTTTGCACCAGGCCGACCCGCGCCTGAACCAAGGCT
>NZ_CAXAQH010000465.1:0-255 GCF_963970905.1 Pseudomonas sp. EL_65y_Pfl2_R96
CAATTTGTCCCATGGCTCTGCAACTCAAGGCATCGTTTGCCGCAAGTGGCGGCTGTTATGGCAGTCGTCCGTTGCGTAAAGTGTTGCACGCCAAGGGCATGGAAATAGGCCTTTATAAAATTCGTCGTTTGATGCGTGCCAACGGTCTGCGTTCGGCTTGGAAGCGTAAGTTTGTGCATACGACAGATAGCAACCACGACCTGCCGATTGCTGAAAATGTATTGAATCGCCAATTTGAACCTGACGCAGTAAACA
>NZ_CAXAQH010000466.1:0-255 GCF_963970905.1 Pseudomonas sp. EL_65y_Pfl2_R96
GAGCCAGGGACTTTGCCAAGGCCATGGGGCAGCACGCTAAAACCGACCCGATAGATGCGCGGCTGCTCGCGCAGTTTGCCGAAGTCATAAAGTCGCCAAGCAACCGCATCACCAGCCCTGAACAGGATAATTTACGTGCGCTGGTACAGCAGCGTGAAAACTTTGTTCAGCAGCAAGGCGACGATTTACGGCGCCTCAAAACAGCCTCTGCTGACACGGTAAAACCCTGTCTGCGCAGTCATATCGACTATTTAT
>NZ_CAXAQH010000467.1:0-255 GCF_963970905.1 Pseudomonas sp. EL_65y_Pfl2_R96
GAGTTTGCCGATCAGGTTGTCGGCGGGGTCGTACTCGAAATGTTTCTGCACGGCGGCCGGCATCAGCGATGGCTGGCTGGTGTGTCGGCGTTGGCGTGAGCGTAAGCGCCCGCTGCGGTCGTATTCGCTGCGGGTGCTGATCTGGCCTTGGGTGCGCAGCACTTCGCGGTGCAGGCGGTCGCGTTCGAAGTCGCTGATGACCTGGCCGTCGAGGTTGATCTGGTGCAGGTGGCCGCTGCCGTAGTACAGGCGATT
>NZ_CAXAQH010000468.1:0-255 GCF_963970905.1 Pseudomonas sp. EL_65y_Pfl2_R96
GAGTTTGCCGATCAGGTTGTCGGCGGGGTCGTACTCGAAATGTTTCTGCACGGCGGCCGGCATCAGCGATGGCTGGCTGGTGTGTCGGCGTTGGCGTGAGCGTAAGCGCCCGCTGCGGTCGTATTCGTTGCGGGTGCTGATCTGGCCTTGGGTGCGCAGCACTTCGCGGTGCAGGCGGTCGCGTTCGAAGTCGCTGATGACCTGGCCGTCGAGGTTGATCTGGTGCAGGTGGCCGCTGCCGTAGTACAGGCGATT
>NZ_CAXAQH010000469.1:0-255 GCF_963970905.1 Pseudomonas sp. EL_65y_Pfl2_R96
TCCCGGGCGACGACACTCCGATCATCATCGGTTCGGCGCTGATGGCTCTGAACGGTCAAGACGACAACGAGATGGGCACCACTGCCGTCAAGAAGTTGGTTGAGACTCTGGACAGCTACATCCCAGAACCAGAGCGTGCTATCGACAAGCCGTTCCTGATGCCAATCGAAGACGTATTCTCGATCTCGGGTCGCGGTACTGTTGTGACTGGTCGTGTTGAGCGTGGCATCGTCCGCATCCAGGAAGAAGTTGAGA
>NZ_CAXAQH010000470.1:0-255 GCF_963970905.1 Pseudomonas sp. EL_65y_Pfl2_R96
TCTCAACTTCTTCCTGGATGCGGACGATGCCACGCTCAACACGACCAGTCACAACAGTACCGCGACCCGAGATCGAGAATACGTCTTCGATTGGCATCAGGAACGGCTTGTCGATAGCACGCTCTGGCTCTGGGATGTAGCTGTCCAGAGTCTCAACCAACTTCTTGACGGCAGTGGTGCCCATCTCGTTGTCGTCTTGACCGTTCAGAGCCATCAGCGCCGAACCGATGATGATCGGAGTGTCGTCGCCCGGGA
>NZ_CAXAQH010000471.1:0-255 GCF_963970905.1 Pseudomonas sp. EL_65y_Pfl2_R96
CTGCGGCGATGGTGATGGTCGAACCGTTGGACAGGGTGACAGTGACCGGCGTCTGCGCCGGGTTGGTCAAGGTCGCGGTGTAGGTGATCTGGCCGCCTTCAGTGACGGTCGAACCCGCTGTCAGTGTGACGGTGGTGGTGTCGACCGAGTCGGTAACGGTGGTGACCGCCGGTGTCGGGTTCGGCACCAGGTTCTCGAAGTTGCCGCCGGTAGTCCCGGTGATCGTGGTGCTGACGGTGCTGCCATTGTTGTAGA
>NZ_CAXAQH010000472.1:0-255 GCF_963970905.1 Pseudomonas sp. EL_65y_Pfl2_R96
TGCTGGCGATGCTGCTGACCACCAAATACGTGGACGGTTTGCCGCTTCACCGTTTTGAAAAAGTGCTGGGCCGCCATGGCATCGATATCCCGCGCCAGACCTTGGCCCGCTGGGTTATCCAGTGCGGCGAACACTTGCAACCACTGCTGAATTTAATGCGCGACCAGTTATTGGAAAGCCGCGTCATCCACTGCGATGAAACCCGCGTGCAGGTGTTGAAAGAGCAGGATCGGGAGCCCAGCAGCCAGTCCTGGA
>NZ_CAXAQH010000473.1:0-255 GCF_963970905.1 Pseudomonas sp. EL_65y_Pfl2_R96
ATAAATAGTCGATATGACTGCGCAGACAGGGTTTTACCGTGTCAGCAGAGGCTGTTTTGAGGCGCCGTAAATCGTCGCCTTGCTGCTGAACAAAGTTTTCACGCTGCTGTACCAGCGCACGTAAATTGTCCTGTTCAGGGCTGGTGATGCGGTTGCTTGGCGACTTTATGACTTCGGCAAACTGCGCGAGCAGCCGCGCATCTATCGGGTCGGTTTTAGCGTGCTGCCCCATGGCCTTGGCAAAGTCCCTGGCTC
>NZ_CAXAQH010000474.1:0-255 GCF_963970905.1 Pseudomonas sp. EL_65y_Pfl2_R96
TGTCGCTGATCTACCTCGCCACCTCGATGATTCTGGTGCCTTACTTGTGGTCGGCGGCTTACGCACTGCTGCTGGCGGTGCGCGGCGAGAGTTATGAAAACGCCGTGGCCGAGCGCAGGAAAGACCTGTTCATCGGCGCCGTCGCATTGATCTACGCGGTCTGGCTGATCTATGCCGGCGGCGTCAAATACCTGCTGCTCTCCGCCCTGCTCTATGCGCCCGGCGTGATCCTGTTCGCCAAAGCCAAGCTTGAAG
>NZ_CAXAQH010000475.1:0-255 GCF_963970905.1 Pseudomonas sp. EL_65y_Pfl2_R96
CTGCGGCGATGGTGATGGTCGAACCGTTGGACAGGGTGACAGTGACCGGCGTCTGCGCCGGGTTGGTCAAGGTCGCGGTGTAGGTGATCTGGCCGCCTTCAGTGACGGTCGAACCCGCTGTCAGTGTAACGGTGGTGGTGTCGACCGAGTCGGTAACGGTGGTGACCGCCGGTGTCGGGTTCGGCACCAGGTTCTCGAAGTTGCCGCCGGTAGTCCCGGTGATCGTGGTGCTGACGGTGCTGCCATTGTTGTAGA
>NZ_CAXAQH010000476.1:0-255 GCF_963970905.1 Pseudomonas sp. EL_65y_Pfl2_R96
ACGGCTCAGTCTTCTCAACCACGATGCCGCGACTGGAGAGGAAGGACGACACCAGCGGCGCGGGGATGCCACTGTTCTCCATTTGACCGTCGAGCCTCTGGCCAGGCGTCAGCACCGTGACCTTGATTGGGTCCAGCATGCAGTAGTCGGCGCCCAGGTCACCGAAGCCATGCCAGCTGGCCGCCGGTTTGAGCACCCAGGCATCGCCATGGCGTAATACTTCAGGGTCGAGTTCGGCAAAAGGCACCCCGTTGA
>NZ_CAXAQH010000477.1:0-255 GCF_963970905.1 Pseudomonas sp. EL_65y_Pfl2_R96
ACCCGGATGACCATCCACCAACTCAGCGACCCAACCACAACCGGACTTCTGCAAATGCAGACGCCACTCACCCGGCCAGGCCTCAAGCTCCGACGCCGCCAACCACGCTGCCCCACCCTGCTCGCAACGGCCGCCACCGATGGACTGTTCGAAACAAAAAGGCGTGTCCGGCCGGGAAAGGTCGATGTGGAAGAGGTAGATGTCCTGGATTTTGTGCTGCGGCGTGGGGGCGTTGTTGCGGCTGCCGATTTCGAT
>NZ_CAXAQH010000478.1:0-255 GCF_963970905.1 Pseudomonas sp. EL_65y_Pfl2_R96
ACGGCTCAGTCTTCTCAACCACGATGCCGCGACTGGAGAGGAAGGACGACACCAGCGGCGCGGGGATGCCACTGTTCTCCATTTGACCGTCGAGCCTCTGGCCAGGCGTCAGCACCGTGACCTTGATCGGGTCCAGCATGCAGTAGTCGGCGCCCAGGTCACCGAAGCCATGCCAGCTGGCCGCCGGTTTGAGCACCCAGGCATCGCCATGGCGTAATACTTCAGGGTCGAGTTCGGCAAAAGGCACCCCGTTGA
>NZ_CAXAQH010000479.1:0-254 GCF_963970905.1 Pseudomonas sp. EL_65y_Pfl2_R96
TCAAAACCATCCAGTAGCCAGTTCAGTTCCTGCACGGTCAGAACAATCGCCTCGTCAGTGGCATCGGGCGATGTTTTGAAGCGCTCGGATTCGAGGCGCTTGAGCCAGAGGCAGAAGCCGTTGCGTTCCCAATACAAAATCTTCACGCGGTTGCGTGGCTTGTTGAGGAAGACGAAAAGCACAGGGTCGAATACCGCGACTTTGATATCCAGTTCGACCAGCGCCGCCAGGCCATCAATGGATTTTCGAAAGTC
>NZ_CAXAQH010000480.1:0-253 GCF_963970905.1 Pseudomonas sp. EL_65y_Pfl2_R96
GGATACCGTCGCGTCTGGGGACTGCTGCGTCGTGCACGTGAAAAACGGTCGCTGCCGGCGGTCAACGTGAAACGGGTTTACCGGGTGATGCGTGACCACAACCTTTTGCTTGAACGCCGGATCAAACGTATGCGATCCATAAACCCCACCTACCGGATGGCCGGGGTATGAAGTCAGGTATCCGAGTCGGATACATGCTCCCCTTGGGTTCCTACCCCAAACAACCGGTCGGCTATCTGCCGACCTCGCTCCA
>NZ_CAXAQH010000481.1:0-250 GCF_963970905.1 Pseudomonas sp. EL_65y_Pfl2_R96
CACCAGATTGCGGTGTGTGAAGACGCAATGAACCGAAAGTTCGAGAAACACACAAACTATCGCATACCCAATTTGCTGAAGCGTCGAAAGACGGTTCGGTACCCGAATTTCTTGACGACCATAGAGCATTGGAACCACCTGATCCCATCCCGAACTCAGCAGTGAAACGATGCATCGCCGATGGTAGTGTGGGGTTTCCCCATGTGAGAGTAGGTCATCGTCAAGATTAAATTCCGAAACCCCTATCTGC
>NZ_CAXAQH010000482.1:0-245 GCF_963970905.1 Pseudomonas sp. EL_65y_Pfl2_R96
GCGCTCAGGCTGAGGGTGGTGGTGTCGACGGTGTCGGTCACGGTGGTGCTGACCGGCGTTTTGTCCGCCACCAGGTTCTCGTAGTTGCCGCCGCTGACGCTGGTGATCGAGTTGGTCAGCGGAGTATGGCCGGCCAACGCGTCGTTCGGCGCGGCGGTGGTCACGGTACCGGTGGTTTTACCGACGTCGATGGTGATCGTCTGGCCGTTGGCCAGGGACACGGTAACCGGGCTGCCAGTCACCGG
>NZ_CAXAQH010000483.1:0-244 GCF_963970905.1 Pseudomonas sp. EL_65y_Pfl2_R96
GGAAAGTATTAATATCGCGCATAAGAACGCCGGTTTGTTAGATGTGTTTGCTCGCACGAACATCATCAATCAAATCGGCGTTCTTGTTTCTGTGTTTCCCGGGATTCCGTGAAGAACCAAAAAAAAGGTTCTTCACGGATTACCGGGAAAGACGCTCTTGATCTTCATGAAAAAGAATTCGCTGTCCCGGTAACCGTACGCCATCCGCTTAATGACTTTTATTCGATTGTTTATGCCTTCCAGC
>NZ_CAXAQH010000484.1:0-243 GCF_963970905.1 Pseudomonas sp. EL_65y_Pfl2_R96
GGTTATACCTGGCCGTGGTGCTGGACTTGTTCTCACGCAAGATAGTCGGCTGGTCCATGGCCCCGAACATGCCGGCTGAGCTGGTGTGTAGTGCAATGCAGCTGGCGATTGCTCAACGTCAACCACCACCGGGTCTGGTCGCCCACTCGGATCGTGGCAGCCAATACGCGAGCGCAAGCTACAGAGCGCTGTTGGCAAGAAATGAAATGCAGCAAAGCATGAGCCGTAAAGGTAATTGCTGGG
>NZ_CAXAQH010000485.1:0-242 GCF_963970905.1 Pseudomonas sp. EL_65y_Pfl2_R96
GATGCTGGGCAAGAAAACGATGGAAGCGGAAATCCTCAAAGAGGCCGTGGAGATCGCCCGGTCGCGAAAATGGATTGCGCACTCACCCTTGTTGCCGGGGGACGACCAGTGAAGCTGGTCAGCGAATGTCTCGGTGTGGCGCGCTCGCAATTAACGGTTCGAATCAAGCAATCGGTATCGCCCAAGACACGGCGAAGCAGGCCTGTGAACGATGTAGAGCTGGTCGCTGAAATCCAGCAAGA
>NZ_CAXAQH010000486.1:0-240 GCF_963970905.1 Pseudomonas sp. EL_65y_Pfl2_R96
TACCGGCCGCATTGCTCAGGGTGGCGGTATAAACGATGGAACCGCCTTCGGCCACGGAGTCGGCTGCGCTCAGGCTGAGGGTGGTGGTGTCTGCTGTATCAGTGATCGAGGTATCCGCCGACTTGCCGTCGACTTCCAGTTTCTCGTAGTTACCGCCCTTGGCATCGTCGATCTTGACGCTCAGGGAGCCGCCACCGGCCAGTGCATCATTTGGCGCAACGAAGTTGACAGAACCGCTGC
>NZ_CAXAQH010000487.1:0-238 GCF_963970905.1 Pseudomonas sp. EL_65y_Pfl2_R96
TCGAATGATCAGGCGCGGGATTTTCGCGGGTGAGGATGCTTGCTTCCGTTCAGCGTCGCCGCCGTCGTAGACTGAAAGCCAACGAGAAACCAAGGATGGAACACGCCCATGATCGAAATCGGCAGCCGCAACAACGCCCCCACGCCGCAGCACAAAATCCAGGACATCTACCTCTTCCACATCGACCTTTCCCGGCCGGACACGCCTTTTTGTTTCGAACAGTCCATCGGTGGCGGCC
>NZ_CAXAQH010000488.1:0-232 GCF_963970905.1 Pseudomonas sp. EL_65y_Pfl2_R96
ACGTCTACAAAGACGCCGGCCAAGTCGAGGTGACGATCAAAGATGCCGCCGGCGGCAACTTTGAAAACCTGGCGACCAATCCGGCAGCGGCGGCCACCGACGTCACCGA
This sequence comes from Pseudomonas sp. EL_65y_Pfl2_R96, assembly GCF_963970905.1. Taxonomy (NCBI): domain Bacteria; kingdom Pseudomonadati; phylum Pseudomonadota; class Gammaproteobacteria; order Pseudomonadales; family Pseudomonadaceae; genus Pseudomonas; species Pseudomonas sp. EL_65y_Pfl2_R96. Next base: position 110 of record NZ_CAXAQH010000488.1, read on the forward strand.
CACCACCGACACCTCGACCGTGAACCTGACCGCGACTTCGAGTGTGGCCGAAGGCGGCACCGTGGTTTACACCGCGTCCGTGTCCGCTCCAGTCACCGGTTCGCCAGTGGTTGTGACCCTGTC
>NZ_CAXAQH010000489.1:0-223 GCF_963970905.1 Pseudomonas sp. EL_65y_Pfl2_R96
GGGCGGTTTGAAGCCAGCTCCTGCAAGCAGACTCCGGGAGGCCTACTCCCATCTTTGATAGAGCATCGCTGGCTTACGCCAGCGTTCGTGACACACCCCAATACAAAATCTTCACGCGGTTGCGTGGCTTGTTGAGGAAGACGAAAAGCACAGGGTCGAATACCGCGACTTTGATATCCAGTTCGACCAGCGCCGCCAGGCCATCAATGGATTTTCGAAAGTC
>NZ_CAXAQH010000490.1:0-222 GCF_963970905.1 Pseudomonas sp. EL_65y_Pfl2_R96
TCAGGGAGCCGCCACCGGCCAGTGCATCATTTGGCGCAACGAAGTTGACAGAACCGCTGCTGGCGCCGACCGGAATGGTGATGGTCTGGCCATTCGACAGGGTCACAACCACTGGCGAACCGGTGACTGGAGCGGACACGGACGCGGTGTAAACCACGGTGCCGCCTTCGGCCACACTCGAAGTCGCGGTCAGGTTCACGGTCGAGGTGTCGGTGGTGTCGG
>NZ_CAXAQH010000491.1:0-213 GCF_963970905.1 Pseudomonas sp. EL_65y_Pfl2_R96
CCTGGGTATCAGTGATCGAGGTGTCGGCTGACTTGCCATCGACTTCCAGCTTCTCGTAATTGCCGCCCTTGGCATCGTCGATCTTGACGCTCAGGGAACCGCCGCCGGCCAACGCATCGTTCGGCGCGGTGAAGTTGACGCTGGCGCTGCTCGAACCGACCGGGATGGTGATGGTCTGGCCATTCGACAGGGTCACAACCACTGGCGAGCCGG
>NZ_CAXAQH010000492.1:0-213 GCF_963970905.1 Pseudomonas sp. EL_65y_Pfl2_R96
AGTGACCATTAAGGACGCTGCGGGCGGAAACTTCGAAAATCTGGCCACCAATCCAGCGGCGGCAGTTACCGAAGTCACCGACACCGTCGACACTTCGACGGTCAACCTCACCGCGACCAGCACTGTGGCTGAAGGCGGCACGGTGGTTTACACCGCATCCGTCTCGGCACCGGTCACCGGCTCGCCAGTGGTTGTGACCCTGTCGAATGGCCA
>NZ_CAXAQH010000493.1:0-212 GCF_963970905.1 Pseudomonas sp. EL_65y_Pfl2_R96
CCCGGTAAACCCGCTTCACGTTGATCGCCGGCAGCAACTGGGTTTCACGGGCGCGACGCAATAATCCCCAGACCCGACGGTAGCCATAGCTGGGCAGCTCGCTAACCTGCTGCTGGATTTCGACCACCAGCGCAGCATCGTCCACAGTCCTGCTTCGCCGTACTTTGGGCGATACCGATTGCTTGATTCGAACCGTTAATTGCGAGCGCGCC
>NZ_CAXAQH010000494.1:0-200 GCF_963970905.1 Pseudomonas sp. EL_65y_Pfl2_R96
TGAATCAAGCAATTCGTGTGGGTGCTTGTGGAGTCAGACTGATAGTCAACAAGATTATCAGCATCACAAGTTACTCCGCGAGAAATCAAAGATGTAACCAACGATTGCTGAGCCAAGTTTAGGGTTTCTTAAAAACCCAAAGATGTTTGAACTGAAGAGTTTGATCATGGCTCAGATTGAACGCTGGCGGCAGGCCTAAC
>NZ_CAXAQH010000495.1:0-188 GCF_963970905.1 Pseudomonas sp. EL_65y_Pfl2_R96
GTCGAGGTGTCGGTGGTGTCGGTGACGTCGGTGGCCGCCGCTGCCGGATTGGTCGCCAGGTTTTCAAAGTTGCCGCCGGCGGCATCTTTGATCGTCACCTCGACTTGGCCGGCGTCTTTGTAGACGTCGTCCTTCGGTGCATCGACGGTCACGGAGCCGCTGGTGGCACCGGCGGCGATGGTGATCAC
>NZ_CAXAQH010000496.1:0-185 GCF_963970905.1 Pseudomonas sp. EL_65y_Pfl2_R96
CTCCGCGAGAAATCAAAGATGTAACCAACGATTGCTGAGCCAAGTTTAGGGTTTCTTAAAAACCCAAAGATGTTTGAACTGAAGAGTTTGATCATGGCTCAGATTGAACGCTGGCGGCAGGCCTAACACATGCAAGTCGAGCGGCAGCACGGGTACTTGTACCTGGTGGCGAGCGGCGGACGGGT
>NZ_CAXAQH010000497.1:0-175 GCF_963970905.1 Pseudomonas sp. EL_65y_Pfl2_R96
ACGCTCAGGGAACCGCCGCCGGCCAACGCATCGTTCGGCGCGGTGAAGTTGACGCTGGCGCTGCTCGAACCGACCGGGATGGTGATGGTCTGGCCATTCGACAGGGTCACAACCACTGGCGAGCCGGTGACCGGTGCCGAGACGGATGCGGTGTAAACCACCGTGCCGCCTTCAG
>NZ_CAXAQH010000498.1:0-162 GCF_963970905.1 Pseudomonas sp. EL_65y_Pfl2_R96
TCAGGGAGCCACCACCGGTCAGGGCATCGTTCGGCGCGGTGAAGTTGACACTGGCACTGCTCGAGCCGACCGGGATGGTGATGGTCTGGCCGTTCGACAGGGTCACGACCACCGGCGAACCGGTGACTGGAGCGGACACGGACGCGGTGTAAACCACGGTGC
>NZ_CAXAQH010000499.1:0-150 GCF_963970905.1 Pseudomonas sp. EL_65y_Pfl2_R96
GTTACCGAAGTCACCGACACCGTCGACACCTCGACGGTGAACCTGACCGCGACGTCCACCGTCGCCGAAGGCGGCACCGTGGTTTACACCGCGTCCGTGTCCGCTCCAGTCACCGGTTCGCCGGTGGTCGTGACCCTGTCGAACGGCCAG
>NZ_CAXAQH010000500.1:0-145 GCF_963970905.1 Pseudomonas sp. EL_65y_Pfl2_R96
GTCGCGGTCAGGTTCACCGTCGAGGTGTCGGTGGTGTCGGTGACGTCGGTGGCCGCCGCTGCCGGATTGGTCGCCAGGTTTTCAAAGTTGCCGCCGGCGGCATCTTTGATCGTCACCTCGACTTGGCCGGCGTCTTTGTAGACGT
>NZ_CAXAQH010000501.1:0-139 GCF_963970905.1 Pseudomonas sp. EL_65y_Pfl2_R96
CGTCAACCACCACCGGGTCTGGTCGCCCACTCGGATCGTGGCAGCCAATACGCGAGCGCAAGCTACAGAGCGCTGTTGGCAAGAAATGAAATGCAGCAAAGCATGAGCCGTAAAGGTAATTGCTGGGACAACTCAGTGA
>NZ_CAXAQH010000502.1:0-131 GCF_963970905.1 Pseudomonas sp. EL_65y_Pfl2_R96
CCGCCGAGGCCATCGCTGACCTGCACGCTGAACACCTCGTCATGACTCTCGCCGGCCTTCAGTGATTGCACGGCACTGGCGATACCATCGCTGCCGTTGGCCAGGGTGTAGGTCCATTGGCCGCTGCTGTC
>NZ_CAXAQH010000503.1:0-129 GCF_963970905.1 Pseudomonas sp. EL_65y_Pfl2_R96
GTAGAGATAGACTTTTTCGACTTTAGCATCGGGTCGCATCATGGCGGGCTGGCTCCTGAGGGAATCGGGAGCACAGCATCCGGGATCAGCTAAGCGCTTTGAATGTGGGGTTCATGGAGCGCTTACGAT
>NZ_CAXAQH010000504.1:0-128 GCF_963970905.1 Pseudomonas sp. EL_65y_Pfl2_R96
GGGGGGGGGGGGGGGGGGGGGGGGGGGGGGGGGGGGGGGGGGGGGGGGGGGGGGGGGGGGGGGGGGGGGGGGGGGGGGGGGGGGGGGGGGGGGGGGGGGGGGGGGGGGGGGGGGGGGGGGGGGGGGGG